>NZ_CP031223.1:329250-658500 GCF_008973485.1 Psychrobacillus glaciei | reverse complement strand
GTAATCCATACGATCCGCATCTATTTGACTGGAAATTAAGCTTACAACTTGCTTATTGGAGTAAGTTTTTGCAATAACATCCGCTACTTTTTGAGGGAAGTCTGGGCTTACTCTTTTCAATATTTCATTTACCTCGGTATCCCCAAGTAATATCGCACCAGTAAATTTTTCATGGTCTAGCCCAAAGACATTTTCAAACGCATGCGAAAACGGTCCATGACCTAAATCATGCAAAAGCGCCGCACATAATACTACTAGTCTTTCAGATTCATCCCATTCAGGACGTCCGCTAAAACTATCATCTACTATTCGACGAACAATTTCATATACGCCAAGAGAGTGATTGAAACGGCTATGTTCTGCACCATGAAAAACGACATAAGTAGTTCCTAGCTGTTTAATCCGACGAAGCCGTTGAAATTCTTTTGCGCCAATAACATCCCAAATTACTTGATCATGAACATGAATATATCGATGAACTGGATCTTTAAACACTTTTTCTTCTGCAAGCTTTTGCGTTGCATAGCTCATTTAGCCACCTCCGTAATTTAAAATAAAAGCACCAATAGTTGAACCCGAATGGTAAGGTATTTATTCTATTATAAAGAAAAAAACCGCTCTTTGAAAGGCGGCAAAAGTTCTGATTACAATGTCTTGCTCGTAGCAGAGAAAATGGTGTCTTAGGTACACAATTACCCTACAATTCTAGTTTGGCACGTACTTTTTCCATTAATTCATCTTCCGATAAAGCAGCTACTGGACGATTATTAATAAATGCGAATGTCTTTTTTCGCCCTGGACCACAGTAGGATTGGCATTCTTTTATTTCAATTTCTGCTTCTGGATCTATCGCCTTTAGCTTTGGAATTAATGATTTCAAATTAACTGCCTGACATTCATCGCAAACTCGAAAATGGTTTGCCATCTATCCACAACCCCTTCATCAATTTCACCTCGGTAATTGGGTCCAGATTTTGAAATGCGCACAGGGCCCTGTTGTCGCAAGGATGCGGCGTATTTAGGCTAACATCCTTACCAACCGTTCAAAATCTGTGACATCCACCGGAGGCTTTGGGCCAACATGATTTTAGTCACTCAGGCGTTGCTGCAGGAAGCGGCGTCCTTGTCCAGAGTTCCACTTTCAGTTGGCGTTTGGACTGCACTGAACGGAATACTATGATTACATTCATCCCGCTACTACTAAAATAGGGACTTTCACTGAATCATGTTACTAGTAATAGTCTACAGGTCATTGTATCTTAAAGTTTATATTGCTATCAAGTGTATTTTACGTGAATAAAAGAACGTTAAGTTGTCCATTATGTTAATAGAACAACGAAACTATGAACATGGTAGGAGGACAAACATGGTAAAAATTAGACAAGATGCTTGGATGGATGACAACGATGAAATGCTAGCAGAAATGGTGCTAAGACACGTCCGCGAAGGAAGCACCCAGTTAAATGCATTTGAAGAAGCCGGAGATGAGTTAAATCGAACAGCTGCTGCATGTGGATTTCGCTGGAACGCAGTCGTTCGCCATCAATACGAAGCAGAATTAAAAGAAGCGAAAAAAGAAAGAAAAGAAAAGCTTCGTATATTAGGGAAAGATTATAGACGAAGAGGAAATGGTATCTATTTAGCAAAACCGGCAGAAAGCGGTGAACGTACAGCCTCTATCCCAGTTTCTGCATTATCGATTGATATCATTATCGCCTATCTCGTTCGATTACAGCATAGCGATTCAGATATATCAAGGTATCGCCATTTAGCGACTATTTCAAACGAAAAAATTCGCAAACTAGAAAGTGAACTTGCAAAACTAGAAAAAGAAAACGCTGCAATTAAACAAGATTACGAGCAATTCGTCCAAATAATGAACCGCGCAAGAAGATTAGTTACTTTAAATGACGAAGAAATACCAACTGTACCAGTTTTTCAAATGGAGAAAAACGGAAACTTAGTATCAAAAGAACCACCAACCGTCTAATGGATTGGTGGTTTTTCTTATTTTGTAAGCATCTTTTTATTTCGATCTACCACTCGTTGCATATAAAATTGGTAGAGTTCCATTTCATCTTGCGTAACAGATTGCGTAACTACATTAGTAGACAAATGTTGTAATACTTGTTGGATGCGTATGACAATATCTTCGACTGTAAAGTTTGTGTGTAACAATTCATTCAAAGACGCCATCACTTTTGGTTTGATTATTGGATAACTAAATTTCGTTTCTTCCCCTTGTACTCCAATTTCGTAAAATTGGCGAATCAAATCTGCTCGCTCACTTCCACTACCCTCTACACATAAATACACTTGGACGGCGATTCCTTGTCGAAGTCTACGTTGCGAGATCCCAGCAAACTTCTTCCCACCAATACTTAAATCATATGAACCTGGGCAATACGATCCGACAATTTCATAAGCTTCTATTTTCCCTTCTGCTTCTGGAAATAAAAGCTTAACGAATTCTAGCATTACTTCATAACCCGTAGAAATATCAATGGATTGCTTATTTTCAGAAAGAACAATCGAAACATTAAGCACCCCATCATCTAATACAACCGCTAGACCTCCTGAATTACGCACAATAGGTGCAAACCCTTGTGTGCGTAAAAAATTCTGTGCATCATCTACAAATGGAAGTCGGTGGTCTTGGATTCCTAATACAACTGTATTCGTATGTACCCAAGTACGAATCGTTGCAGGTGATTGCCCTTGTCCAACTAAATGACAGAGCAAATCATCTGCAGCAAATGATTCTAATGCGGAACGACTTTTTCCACTAAGCGATTGATCCCAAAATCGCCAATTCTCTTGCTGTAATAATGTTTCTATTTGAGACATTTTCTTAACTCCCTATTCTAACGCTTGCGCTGCTGTAATATAAGCTAATTTGTATACATCCTCTGCTGAACAGCCACGTGACAAATCATTGACTGGTGCGTTTAAGCCTTGTAAAATGGGGCCAATTGCTTCGAACCCACCTAGACGCTCTGCAATTTTATATCCGATATTCCCCGCTTCTAGTGAAGGAAATACAAAGACATTTGCATCACCTTGCACAACTGCATCTGGTGCTTTTTTGGCTGCAATTGCTGGAACAATGCTTGCATCAAATTGCAACTCCCCTTCTATTGCTATATTTGGTGCCAGCACTTTTGCTATTTTAGTTGCTTTCACCACTTTTTCCGTTTCTTCTGACTGAGCGGAGCCTTTTGTAGAGAAGGACAACATAGCGACTTTTGGTTTTATTCCAAAGGCAGTAGCGGTTTTCGCACTTTCCACTGCAATTTCTGCTAAGTCTTCACTTGTAGGGGCGATAGTGATTGCGCAATCGGCAAAAATATAGCGAAGTTTATCTTTAACCATTATGAATGCACCGCTCGTTTTGGTGATACCGGGTTTTGTTTTAATGATTTGAAGTGCAGGTCTTACTGTTTCGGCTGTAGTATGGGCTGCTCCACTTACTAAACCATTTGCTCTGCCCGTATAGACAAGCATTGTTCCGAAATAATTGACGTCTTTCAAAAGCGCTCTTGCTTCTATTTCTGTGATTTTTCCTTTACGCCGCTCTACGAATGCGGAGACGAGGTCGTCCATCTCTTCGTACGCTTCAGGGTCAATAACCGTCAAATTTTTTGGTAATTTTTTAGAAGAACTGATCACGATAGGTTGAATGATCCCCTCCGCTTGCAATTTTACAGCTGCATCTAAGACTCGTTCATCTGTTCCTTCAGGTAATACAACGGATATATTGGCTCCACTTAATTTGTGCTTTATTTCGTGAAATAAATCAGCCAAGTTCGCTCCTCCTATTGAAGTTTTTGCTAGTTCAAGCATACACGAGTTTGTCACAGATTGTCATGTGAAAATACATGCCAATCGGGAAATATTGGGGCTTGTATGATACACTTAAAATGCGAAATTTTTTATTAAAAGGAGTGTCTTACTTAATGAATGAAGCAGCAATTACACTAGATGGTTGGTACGTTTTACATGATTTTCGCCAAATGGACTGGACTTCATGGAAACAAATAGACCCAGAACTTCGAAAACAAGCAACAGATGAATTTGTCGCATTTTTAGATGAATTACAACAAGCAGATGATGCCAAAACAGGTGCTCATGCATTTTACACAATTGTTGGCCAAAAAGCGGACTTCATGTTAATGACATTGCGCCCAACAATAGACGAGCTTCAAGAAATAGAAGCGAAATTCAACAAATTAACGATTGCCGATTTTACAATTCCTGCTTATTCTTATGTTTCCGTAGTAGAGTTATCTAACTACTTAGCAGGTGAATCAAACGAAGATCCATACCAAAACCCACATGTTCGTGCTCGTTTATACCCAGAGCTTCAACGTTCCCAATACATTTGCTTCTACCCAATGGACAAGCGTCGTAATGGCGAAGATAACTGGTATATGCTCTCAATGGAAGATCGTAAAAGCTTAATGCGTAGCCATGGTATGATTGGTCGCCAATATGCTGGTAAAGTAAAACAAATTATATCCGGTTCTGTTGGCTTCGACGATTTCGAATGGGGAGTCACTTTATTCTCAGATGATGTACTTCAGTTTAAAAAATTGATTTATGAAATGCGTTTTGACGAAGTTAGCGCAAGATACGCTGAATTCGGTTCATTTTTTATCGGTACTATTCTTGCTGGTGAAAAACGCGGAGAATTTTTTCATCTATAAAAGAAAAGCGAAGGGTGCTCGCTAATTGCGAAATGCAATGCCGATTCCCAAAGAGTTAGCTCTTCAACCACCGGAGGAAATCGGCATTTGACCTCGAGCGGCTGGCAGCTAGAGACTAGACAGTAACTTTATAGAAAATCCATGCTTTCTTATTGGTAGAAAAGGTTGCAGTTTTTGCGGCCTTTTTTTATTGAGCTACTCTCTTTTGGGCATGATGTAACACCTCTTTGCATAGTGTAATGTAGGAGGTGATGCATTGGCAGTAATTCGTTCTACGGATAAGCAATTGGATTTACTTGCAAGATTAATGCGTGCAGAAGCAGAAGGTGAAGGCGATCTTGGAATGCTGTTGGTCGGGAATGTTGGAGTAAACCGAGTTCGTGCTGACTGCTTAGACTTCAAAGATATCCGAAATTTGGAAGATATGGTTTTTCAAAAACCCGGTGGATTTGAAGCAACAACAAAATCGTATTTTTATCAGCGTGCACGGGAGGTTGATAGAAAACTAGCAAGACGCGTGATTAACGGAGAACGTTTTCATCCTGGAGAGCGTTCTTTATGGTTTTTTGACCCAGGTGGCGATTGCCCTGCTCAGTGGTATAACCAATGGAACACTGGACGTTTTAAAGCACACTGCTTCTACTCCCCTTCAGAAGAGGATTGCCCTAGCATTTAATTACAGAAAGGATGTATGAATGGTTCAATATTATTGGTACCCCGGAGGCTATCCACAACAGCAGCAACAAATGACCCCACCAAACGTTCAACTACCCGCTGCTAGACGTCAGGAAGAATCCTATATTGAAAATATCTTGAGAATGAATAAAGGAAAGCTCGGCACATTCTATTTTACATTCGAACACAGTAAAGAACATAACTCTATAGTCATTACAGGCTATGTCGAGGCTGCTGGACGAGATCACGTTATTCTTAGTGATCCTAACGGCAAAAGATACTTAATGCTCATGATTTACTTTGACTACGCAACATTCGATGAAGAAATTAACTATAACTTATGAGAATACAGGCTTATCCGACATTGCGGATAAGCCACAGACTGTAGACAAACTCGATCAAAGTCGAATATGTCTATAGTCTTTTTTTGTACAATAGAAAGTTAGGTGAAATACAGGCACATTAGCCTGAAGCACCGCTCTTTTATTATGTCTCACATAGAGCTAACTCTTTATTGTGAGAAATGGTTGCTTTTGAGTCGAAATCAGTTGCTGTTCTACGTAAATTAGTCGCTCTTACACTTGAATTAGTTGCTCTTCTATAGGAATCGCTCTCCCTTTGCCGGATTTTTACTGTTGATAGATAATTATTACAGGGAAATTGCTAGATTAGTACTCATTTATTATGTCTCACATTAAGCCGACTCTTTATTGTGAGAAATGGTTGCTTTTGAGTCGAAATCAGTTGCTTTTCTACTTAAATTGGTTGCTCTTACACATGAATTAGTTGCTCTTCTATAGGAATTGGTCTCCCTTTGCCGGATTTTTGCTGTTAATAGATAATAATTACAGGGAAATTGCTAGATTAGTACTCATTTATTATGTCTCACATTAAGCCAACTCTTTATTGTGATGGTTGCGTATAAGTAAAATTAGTCTCGCTTACGAGCAAATTGGTCTCTTCTACATAACATTTGGTCTCGAAGTGCCGTATTACAACAAATAATAGAAAATAATTCTAAGAAAGCAATTTTCTCACAAAAAAAGACCAAACCCGTTTATGATTTGGTCCTTCAAAATATTAGTTTGCGAATTTTGTTGCTGCAACGATTAGCATGATCCATCCTACTAAAAAGGCTACTCCACCGATTGGGGTAATGGCACCTAAAACACTGATACCGGATAAGCTTAATGCGTACAAACTTCCTGAAAATAAAATAATTCCCACTAAAATTAAATATCCTGCAGTATTCAAGGAAGTGACATGACCTAGTAATTTACTACTCATTAAAATACCAATCGCAACTAATGCGAGTGCATGAAACATTTGATATTGAACAGCCGTTTCCCATACTGCTAAATACTTTTCAGATAGTCTTTCTTTTAAAGCATGTGCACCAAATGCGCCTAGCGCTACAGATAAAAATCCATTAATCGCTCCTGCGATGATAAAAAATTTCACAAAAGTCTCCTACTTTCTAATCGTCTATTTATGTTCAGATTTTGCATTATGATTGCACAATTCAATTTCTAATTGATCCCTCAGAGGTTTTTGCTTTCTTTCGCGCTACTGAAAAAGTTTAAAAATCAAATAATGATTCGCCGTTTGCGTCCGCCTCTTTTAATGTAATTGGTGGTGCTGAAATAACTGGTGCTGACTGGATTGGATTAACGGATGCAGTGGAGTCTAGTACTACATCACATAATGCACGAATGGCGGCAAATGCCTCGCGGGTAGCCAGTTCATTCGTTTCCATTTTCGCTTTATGTATTTGTTTTTCTATTTGATTCAAAATTTGTTCATTTGAAATCATCTTTTATGCCCCTCCACTTGCTTTGGTTCGAATTTTAAACACTCCATGCCAGAGGTACGATTTACTAATGCAGATGGGAGCTCTTTCGTTTTAAATCCGTAAGCCTTACATCCACGAGGATTGCTAGCATCCCATGTAGTAAAAAAGTGTCGGCATTTAAAACAGTTCACAGCCATTGCACTCCCCACTTTCCATTCCATATAGTAGCATAATTACAGACAAAAATCGATTGGCGGCTCTCCCCACTCTTGTAACTGTGCATTAATTTTCGAGTATGGTTTGCTTCCCAAAAAACCTCTATAAGCACTTAACGGGCTTGGATGAGGTGCTTCCAAAATTACATGCTTCCTTGTGTCTATTAGCTTCTTTTTCGCTTGCGCTGGTTTCCCCCACAAAACAAAAATGAGTGGTTTTTCTCGTTCCGATAATTTTTTTATTATTGTATCCGTATACGTTTCCCAGCCCATTCCTTTATGCGAATTAGCATCCCCTGCACGAACTGTTAATACCGTATTTAGCAATAAAACTCCTTGCTTTGCCCAACTTTCCAAGTATCCACTTGTAGGAATTGGACAGCGCATATCGTCCGAAAGTTCTTTGAACATATTGCGTAGACTTGGAGGAATTGCTACTCCAGGCTTCACTGAAAAACTCATACCATGCGCTTGTCCTTCTCCGTGATAAGGATCTTGACCAAGAATCACCACTTTCACCTCATTGAAAGGTGTCACACGAAATGCACTTCCGATTTCAGTTCGTACTGGGTAAATCGTATGTTCTGCATATTCTTTCTCTAGAAAGGATTTCAGCTTCACAAAATAGGCTTTTTCTTGTTCTTCCACTTGAATCTCTTCCCAACTTAACACTACTATCACTCCTTAAATTGTACCTGTACGTCATAGTCTACTAATTGGAACATTTCTTTCACCGATTTCGCTGCGTTTGCTTCTGCTAATTGCAATAACCCTTGTCCCGTAGTTTCTTCAATCATCATTTCTTTGGCAGTTTCTGCAAGGTCATATGCTTCTTTTATATCCGCTTTTTCACGAAATAATCCTTCATAAGAAAATACTTCTACTTGATCGAATAAAATCTCAGGACCACCTAAAAATTGGGCCTTAGGCAATATGAGTTTCGCCGATTTATTTTTTTCATCTACTTTTATATCCGCCTCTGTCACTTGTGAAAAATCCACTCCTGCTCTCACGGAACCAGGTACTACTACTAACAACTGCCTTTTTGTTCCTGGTAAATCTATGCCGATTTCTTTTCCAAATAATGCATTATCTTGTCGTTCAATAATTACTTTTGTAAAAGCTTGAGCTGTTGATAATTCATTCAAAGCTTGTACTTGCTCAATAAACGAACCTTTATTTTCCGTAAATGTACTTCCTTTGATTGCCCAAAATGCAGCAAATGGTAAGGCTGCTAGCAGTAGAAGAACAATTAGTGCAATCGCAAAGAAGGATTTAAAGCCTAGTTTAAATAAAAGACGGCGTACTTTCCAAAAGCCGAATCCTCTATTAATAGGGCTTTCTGCAATCGTAGCGGCTGTTTCATTTTGTGCTTTTAGTTCTTTTAGTAATTTTTCCATTTCACGAATTTTATCTTCATTTCGCATGTCATCCCTCTTTTCCTCTCATTCTACTACGTTAACAGTAACGAAAAGTTTCTCTATTAACAACTATTCGATACATGGTACGATGAAAAAAAGGGGATGTGCAAATGGCCGATTTACATTATCGTGAAAAGTTAAGGACGATCGAGAAAGCAGCTACAATGTCTAATGAAATTCCTGACAAGGCAAAAAGTCTTGGAATGGGCTGTTTCACTTTGGGAACGATTTTATTCATAGCATTTCTTCTATTCATAGCATTTTCTTTATTTGCAAATGGCATTGTTATAGGTGCGGTTATTACTATTTTCATTGCAATTATTTTATTAGTTGTTTTGATTAAATTATGGACTGCCCCAAAGTTTCCTTAATTCAAAAATTCGATCTAATCTGCTACAATGAAATATATTAAATGATGGAAATATAAAGGAGACTTTTGAGATGTCTATTAAAAAAACATTAACAATTGCTGGCTCTGATACTTCTGGTGGAGCTGGAATACAAGCAGATTTAAAAACTTTCCAAGAACACGGTACATATGGTATGAATATTTTAACAGTTGTTGCAACAATGGATCCTGACAATGGGTGGAGCCATAATGTGTTTTCCCTTCCAGTTGAGGAGATTAAACGTCAAGCAAAAACGGCATTGTCCACAAACGTAGATGCTATTAAAACGGGTATGTTAAGTACGGAAGAAATTATCGAAACTGCTGGTACTATCATTGAAGAATCAGGTGTGAGTCATGTAGTAATCGACCCAGTGATGGTTTGTAAAGGCGAAGATGAAGTTCTTAATCCAGGTACTGTAGACGCAATGATCAAATACTTACTTCCACGTGCACAAGTTGTCACGCCTAACCTTTTCGAAGCTGGACAACTTTCAGGACTTGGAATATTGAAAACAATCGAAGACATGAAAGCTGCTGCAGAAAAGATTCATGCTCTTGGTGCAAAAAACGTTGTGATCAAAGGTGGAAAACAACTAGCGCATGAAAAAGCAGTTGATTTATTCTACGATGGACAAACGCATACGTTACTTGAAACAGAAAAAACAGAAACAACTTATAACCACGGGGCTGGCTGTACTTTCGCAGCTGCTGTTACTGCTAACTTAGCAAATGGATTTACAGTTTCAGATGCAGTATTTGAAGCTAAAGAATTCGTTTCCGCTGCAATTGCACACGGCTGGAAGCTAAATCAATACGTTGGGCCAGTTCTACACGGGGCAAAAGGAAAATACGGTGCTCCAGAAGTAACTACAACTATAGTTTAATGAATAACTTACTTACTCGCAAAGTCATTTCGGACTTTGCGAGTTTTTATGTTTGCACTCAAAATCTCAATCATTCGCTTCAAGAACTTTTTTTCATTATACTAATAATAGACAGTATGCTAGGAGGATTTAGAAATGGAAATTGTTAAGGTGGAACAATTACAAGAGCTTTTGAATAATTTTGCAAACGAAGATGTTTATATACATTTAGAAACAACGAATGGTGCTTATGCCACACATTTTAATGAAAATGTGTTTAATGCGGGTGCTTTTATCCGCAATGTACTAATCCGTTTTGAACTAGGAAAAGTGGCTGGGGAAGCACCACATCGTGTTGGTTTAAAATTGCCTCATGGATGGGTTTATGCGCAAGGTATTACGCACTTTCAATTAGACGAGCATGGCCGCCTACTTATGGCTGGCCACGATCAAAGCGGAAAACTAGCGGTTGCGCTTGAAATTAGTAGAACACCATTCACTTATTAAGGAGGAAAAATAAATGACTTTACCAATGGAACGACATGTATTAGTTGTATTCCCTCACCCTGATGATGAGGCTTTTGGTGTCTCTGGCACGATAGCAACTTATATAAAACAAGGAATACCTGTAACGTATGCATGCTTAACTTTAGGAGAGATGGGAAGAAACCTAGGAAATCCTCCTTTTGCAACTCGTGAAACACTTCCACAAGTTCGAAAACAAGAGCTTCTGGCATCCGCCAAATCTATGGGTGTCACAGATCTTCGAATGATGGGACTAAGGGATAAAACGATTGAATTTGAAGATGATGAAAAAATGGTTGGAATGATGGAAAACTTAATAGAAGATACGAATCCTTCTCTAGTTATCACATTCTATCCAAATTATGCCGTGCATCCCGATCATGATGCTACTGGTCGCGCGATGATTCGTGCCATTCGTCGTATGCCGGAAGAAAATCGTCCAACTATTTATGCTCTTGCCTTTTCGAACAATTCGAAAGAAGATCTAGGTGAGCCGGATATTATTCATAATATTAAAGATTCCCGTGATGAAAAAATGGGATCGATGCGAGCGCATATTTCACAAACAGCTTGGATGCTACAGGAAATGGACAAACGTTTAGCGGATGGAGAACCAGAAGCGGAAAACTGGCTACATTTCGAACGTTTCTACACTTACGATTTCAACAAAGATTTCGAATAGTAGAACATCCTGTAATGCTATAGACTTTCTAATATAAATGAATTAGTATGTATGAATAATTCGTTCATTCGCATAAATATTCATTTATAGAAAGTTGGTCTTTTATTTTGAAAAAGTTTTCGTTATCCACTTGGATTTTATTCCTGCTACCATCCATAGCAGGTGTTATTTTATTTATGATTCCCCTGCCAACTTCAGATGGTTTTAAAATTCCCATAGCGTTATTTGGGAGTATATTATCTAGTTGGTTAGAACCAATCGTGCATTGGATAGCACTTGCAACCATGCTAATTGCTGCAAGTGGTTCCGTTGTATTTTTATTCAAACCGAAAGAAAACACATTTTTTAACAATCTATTTAAAGTGACGTTATTTTGGACGGTTACACGTGTTGTTGGAGCAGTATTTGCGGTATTAATCATTTTTCAAATTGGACCTGAGGTTGTTTGGAATGAGAATACTGGTGGAATGTTATTAAGTCCAGATGGATTAGTATCTTTCCTCTTTACTATTTTCTTATTCGCTGGATTGTTATTACCTTTACTATTAAACTTCGGATTGCTTGAATTTTTCGGGACGATGATGGTTAAAATTATGCGTCCATTATTCAAACTTCCTGGACGTTCTGCAGTGGATGCACTGACTTCTTGGGTTGGTGATGGAACGATTGGTGTCCTACTTACAAGTAGACAATATGAAGAAGGCTATTATACGAAAAAAGAAGCGGCTATCATTGGTTCTACTTTTTCGGTTGTTTCTATTACTTTTTGTATTGTCGTAATAGAGCAAGTTGGATTGGCTAATTATTTCATTCCTTATTATTTGACTGTATTATTATGCGGGATTGTTCTTGCTTTTATAATGCCAAGAATATATCCACTTGCAGGTAAGTCAGAGACACATATTGACGGTCGTCCATTAGATTTGGACGCTGAAAAGTATCCTGAAAACTATAATGCATTTACGCATGGACTAGAAAAGGCATTGAATACGGCAGATCGCAATCGTTCTGTTACTAAGTTCTTTTCTGATGGTGTAAAGAATGTGATTGATATGTATATTGGCGTGGCTCCTGTTGTATTAGCATTCGGTACGATTGCTTTAATGCTCGCTCAATATACTTCGGTCTTTGCCATTTTGGGAAAACCATTTGAGCCGTTATTAATGTTATTTGGCATTCCGGAAGCTGCAGCTGCTGCTCAAACGATGGTTGTTGGATTTGCGGATATGTTCTTGCCTTCTATTTTAGGTGGATCGATTGACTCCGAAATGACTCGTTTCTTTATCGCGACGATGTCGGTAACGCAGTTGATCTATATGTCGGAAGTCGGTGGATTGTTACTCGGTTCGAAAATTCCAGTGAACTTTAAAGATTTGCTTGTGATTTTCTTATTGCGTACGCTTATTTCATTCCCGATTATCGCATTAGTTGCACATTTGTTATTCTAATTAAAATAGAATAGGCTCCAGCGTATCTTGTCTTTACTAATTTCCGAGTGCTTTGGACTAAACATTAGCTACACTATTAACGAAGACTTTTATGGAGGATCTGGAAGTGACTACGTCACTTCCAGATCCTCTCTTTTCGGTAATCTTGTGGCTGATGTTTGTCCGTCTCCCTCTTGAAATTTGTAGAGCAACGGTGCATTAGATTTGGTTAATGAGAGATTAGATGCTTTCCTATTCTTTTAAAAGCGGACGAAGATACAATTTCGTCCGCTCAGCACTTCTTTATCAATGGATACTATTTATATTCTTTCTAGTACCACCGATCCTCCAGCACCCATGTGTCAGACTCAATTGTTCTCCAAATTGTGGCTGACACAGGGGCGCGTGTTTAGAAAGTAACCACAATCGAGGTCGGAAAAAGACACTTGCTTTCCGCGGACGAAACATCTACAGAATGAGCAAGAAAAATGTATAAAAAAACAGCTGACACCATTTTTCAGGTGTCAGCTGTTTTTTATGCAAGTTAATTTTTTGATGCTAACTTTTCGAGCATATCTTTCGTCATATCGTCTAAGTTATATTTATATGTGAAACCCCACTCTTCTTTAGCAGCAGTTGTATCAATTGAATCTGGCCAGCTATTTGCAATCGCTTGGCGAATTGGATCCACATCATAATCCATCGTAAATGTTGGTATTACTTTTTTAATAGATGCAGCGATTTCTTCTGGCTCAAAGCTCATTGCCGTAACATTAAACGCATTACGGTGAATCAATTTCGAAGCGTCTGCTTCCATTAGGTCTACTATCGCTTGAAGAGCATCTGGCATATACATCATATCCATATACGTCCCTTCCGCTATGTATGATGTATACTTACCTTCTGCTAAAGCTTTGTAATAAATGTCGACCGCATAATCCGTCGTTCCCCCACCAGGTAATGTCTCGTTAGAAATCAATCCAGGAAAACGCACGCCACGAGTATCTATTCCAAATTTTTGAAAATAATAATCACAAAGAAGCTCACCAGAAACCTTATTGACTCCGTACATAGTTGTCGGGCGTTGAAGCGTATCTTGTGGTGTATTCTTTTTAGGTGTAGATGGCCCAAATGCTCCAATTGAGCTTGGTGTGAAAAATTGCATGTTTAATTCACGCGAAGCCTCAAGTGCATTCACAAGTCCACCCATATTTAAATTCCAAGCAAGTAAAGGTTTCGCTTCCGCAGTAGCTGATAATAGAGCCGCCATATGCATCATCGTATCTGCACCAAAATCTTTGGCAATCTGATGCATTTTCTCTCCATCAGTCACATCTAAAAGTTCAAAAGGACCGCTTTCTATTACTCCTGATGAAATATTTCTTATATCCGTTGCCAGTACATTTTCAGCACCATATTCTTTACGTAGTTTTGAAATTAATTCTGAACCAATTTGCCCTAAAGCACCGGTGACCATAATCTTTTTCATATCATTTTCTTCCTTTCGAAAACAAATGTGTTTTTAGAGAGAACATATTATTTTAAAAAAACGTTGATTTAATAATGTTTTTACAAATCTGATTATACGATGTTCGTTGGTGAAATACAACAATGGAATTCTTGGGGAGATTTGGTATAACACTTAAACTTGGCTATTGCAGAAGTATTAAAAGTAAAATTTGGCAAAGCAAAAAGAGATTTTAAAAAAATGGCCAACTAGCTGAAGCTGGATGCAATTAATCAGTTATTGCTAAAGAACAGGGAGATATTACTTCATTCCGTAATGATATAGTTGCAAACATTGAACACGAAAGAGGAGTTTAGAAGTCTACTTTATTCATTTGAATATATGAAGAGGAATAATTAGTAAGAAAAAAGCAGCCGAATTTGGCTGCTTTTTTCTTATGCTTAATTATGAAATTACCCCAAGCTCTTTACCAACCTTCTCATAAATCCCCAATGCTTCATCCAGCATTTCTTTCGTATGAGCGGCAGTTGGCATGTTGCGTACGCGGCCTGTGCCTTTTGGTACGGTTGGGAAGACGATGGATTTTGCGTAGACGCCTTCTTCAAATAGTCTTTTAGAAAATTGTTGTGTAAGTTTTTCGTCACCGATGATACATGGTGTGATTGGTGTTTCGGATGCACCGATATTGAAGCCTAGTTTGGATAAGCCGGCTTTCAAATAATCACCGTTTTCCCATAGTAGGTCATGTAGTTCCGTAGAATCGATGATCATTTGGACTGCTGCAGTGATTGCTGCTACGTCGCCTGGTGGTAATGCAGTTGAGAATAAAAATGGACGAGAGCGAACTTTTAACCAGTCTATTAAGTCCTTTTTCCCTGCTACGTATCCGCCTACTACTCCGATTGCTTTAGAAAGCGTACCGATTTGGAAGTCGATTTCTTTTTCTAAACCGAAGTGTTTCACTGTTCCTTTACCTTTACCAGTAACGCCTGAACCGTGTGCGTCATCTACATAAGTGATTAGGTCGAATTCTTTTGCGATTTCCACGATTTCTGGAAGTTTTGCAATATCTCCGTCCATCGAGAATACGCCATCTGTTATGACCATTACTTTATTGTATATGCCTGATTCTGTTGCTTGTTTTGCTTTTGCACGCAAGTCATTCATATCAGAGTGATTGAAAGGAATAATTTTTGCTCTAGAAAGTCGGCAACCGTCTATGATGGATGCGTGGTTTAATTGATCCGACAGAATTGCATCGTTTTTATCCATTACGGCTGAAATTGCTGCCATATTACAGTTGAAGCCGGATTGATAAGAGATAGCTGCTTCTGTTCCTTTGAACTCTGCAAGTTTAGCTTCTAATTTTACGTGAAGATCTAGTGTACCGTTAATTGTACGAACTGCTCCTGCTCCAACTCCGTACTTGTCCACTGCTTCTTTTGCAATACGTTTAAGTTCTGGATTTGTCGCAAGCCCTAAATAGTTATTAGACGATAGATTGATAAGTTCCGAGCCTCGGACATTTATCTTCGCACCATTTGGTCCCTCTACAGGGTCGATTTCGTTATATAAGCCTTGGTCTTTCAAGTCATTTAGGTTTTCTGTTAAAAAATTGTTTAATACGTTAGACAAGGTCATCTTCCTCTCAAGCGAAATATTCTCTTCTATTTTACCATGCAAAGTCGAAAAGACAAAAAAACCGCAGACATGAGTCAGCGGCATGGCTTAAATTAAATTGTTGCTTACTGCTTATGAAAATTTCTGGTTAGTCGGAATTTTGAGGTGGTTAGTTGGAAAAATGGTCGCTTTAGTTGGAAAGCAGTTTTATTCTCTGCAATTCACCCTATCGTATCGACCATTTTAGTATGCAACTTACTCCATTTATCTTCATCAATAGCAGAATCGTACATCATTTTAATCGTTTTTAAATCTGCAGCATACGTACAGAGATAGTCTTGTGCAAGCTCCATTTCAGAGGAATACCTTTGTTGCACTTCTTCTAGTTTTACTTCATCTAGTAATGATTGGTCAATATGAGTAAAGAAATCGACTATTTCATCGCCTTCTCGTTCTGGCTCGTAGACATGCGGACTGGTTGCATCCACTATACATAATTGCAATTCTGGAATAACAACGCCGTCTACACTATTTGCATCCAATCCACACCAAATGTAACGAACGTCTAACCCATGTACCTTTGCATCTTCACCAAACTTTTTCATAAAGGAGGATTTCCCGCTTCCTGGTAACCCTTTGATAAATAATCTAGATTTTAAGTTCTTTGAGATTGAATCTAGCGTATCCTTCGCACCAAGTGGAGTAAGCGATCCCATTAGGCGATGTGTCATTTTTGGATTTTTTTGAAGCGCGACATTACCAATTGCTTTCTTTTTTAATTCTTCCAATAAAGCATTTATACCTTCCCAATTCACAGCTGGTTGGATAAGTTGCTCCCATTCATCATGGATAACTTTTGCACGGGAAAGTGCTTGTAATCCTTTTGAAAGCCACACATCATTCGTAATTTGCTTATCTCGGATTTGTGGACCGATTTCTCGAAGTTTACTTTCATCATAAGCGTCATAATATGGAACCCACTCATGACCGGCGCCATAATAAGATGGATCGACAGCATCCGTTTGCAGATAAAGCGTTTTGGTATCCTTAATATATATACCTTCTAATACTTCTTCATGAAGGGGATCGTAAAACCATTCCATGTTTTTCCCTCTACGAATTCCTGCATATCCTATTTCTTTTAATATATCAGTTAATCGATAGGAAGTCGGCCCCTTAAAAAAGTACACTTTTTTGGCTTCTTGAATGATTTCTTTATAGAAACTTTTAACACCTTGTCCCGTATATGATTTACCCATATAGTGCGTAATTGTACCGTTCAAATCGTCATCCTTTCTATCATTCATTCAATGAATAATATATGCAAAACAATAGGATTATATGAAAAAAGTGCAGAAAATCATTCCTGATCTTTGGACTAACCTAAAATACTGAGACAATATAAAACACCTTCGGTAATGGTACACTTAAAACAAGTACTTAAATCGGAGGTGTTTTTGCATGGGCAAAAACGTGTATACAAGCGAGATTAAATGGGCAGTCGTCAAAGAAAAAATGAGTGGTAAACTAACAACGAAAGAAATTATGGAGAAATACGGAATTAAGAATAAATCTCAAGTTGAGACATGGATGAGATGGTATAGAGCGAATGAAATTCATCGTTTTGACCAACCGATTGGGAAACAATATACGTTTGGGCATGGGCCTGATTTTAAAAGTGAAGAAGAGAAGAAAGATACGCAGATGAACCATTTAAAAATGGAGAATGAGATTCTAAAAAAGTATTTGGAAATGATAAAGGAGTTGAAAAACACATAGTTCTTCAAATCGTGGAAAAGTTCCGGAAAAACTATACAGTAAGTGTCATTTTATCAGCCTTAGAAATACCACGTTCCAGCTTTTATCGTTGGTTAGCTGAAGGTGTTGAGAAGATTTTAACCTTAGCAGAAGAAGCAATCATCGAACTATGCAAGAAAACGAAATACCGCAATGGTCATCGTAAAATAAAGGCGTTATTGAAAAGAGATTATGGAATTAAATTAGACCGCAATACCGTTCAGAAAACCATGCAAAAGTTTCATCTTCAATGCAAAGTAAAGCAAAAAAGAAAATGGAAATCTCAAGGTGAGTCAGTAGTAATTGCCCCAAATGTATTGAATCGTAACTTTATAGCTAGTAAACCGAACGAAAAATGGGTAACGGATATTACGTATATTCAATATGGTAGCGTCACATTATATCTTTCGACGATCATGGATTTATATAACAATGAAATTGTCACTTATAAGCTTTATAATCACCAACAGACTCCGTTAGTCATGGATACGTTGCGTGAAGCGTTAATAGCTCGCGGAAACCCCCAAGGAGTTATTGTTCATTCTGATCAAGGAAGTGTCTATACATCGTATGCTTATCAAAATGCCTTGAAGGAAAACCATTTAGTTAGCAGTATGTCCAGACGTGGAAACTGTTGGGATAATGCAGTAATTGAGTCCTTTCATTCTAGTTTAAAAACAGAAGAGTTTAGCCTAGCCAAGTTTAATTCATTAAGTAATGTCAGTGTTGTGCAAAGAATTGACGAGTATATTCATCATTACAATGAAGAACGGATCCAAGAAAAATTAGGCTACCTTACGCCAAAAGAATTTGGCATTGCGGCAGCCTAAAAAGGTGTTTTATATGTGTCTCATATCGCTAGGTCAGTTCACTTCAGCACTTTTTTTTATGTATGGAATTGTATATCCGCAAATTTGAAATAAAAACTTCTGAGACATAGGCAAAGTATAGTGAACTAGTTGACCTAACAAAACTGCAATAATAACCGTCCCTATACCAACTGGGCCTCCAAGTGCCCAACCAACAAGTCCTACGATGACTTCTAGAGCTGTACGGACATTTTTTATACTCCATCCTGTTTTTTTAATGATTAACAACATAAGTGAATCGCGGGGTCCTGCTCCAACATTGGGCGCCACATATACCCCAACACCGATGCCAATTACTATCACACCAATTAGGAAAATGATCAGTTGTCCAATAAAGCTTGTAACATCAGGCAAAAGCCAGTTAAATACATCAATAAATGAACCAATGAATAGTATATTGAGCCAAGTACCTAATTGCGGCCATCTTTTTGTGCCGATCATCGTTACTAACGTTATTATAATCCCAGTTAGTATAGCCCATAATCCAATGGACAAGCCCAAATGTTTAAAAAGTCCTACATGAAATACATCCCATGGCCCAATTCCAAATCTTTGCCCTTTGATTGTCATTGAAATACCTAACGCCATTAAGATGACGCCACCTATAAAAAATAAACAGCGCCAAATAAATTCCTTTTTCATACAAATCCTACTTTCTATTTCCGTAAAAAAACCATTCACAACTTGGTTGGAATGGAAAAAATACTATTCAATACATTATAACTGCTAAGAGTGGAAAAGCTAATCACTTTTTTTCTTACTAATTGATGTAAGTTTCCCCTTAGTCATTTTGAGTAAATTAGGAACCGCAAGCTTCACTTGAAGCCCTATTTTCCCACCACTCACAATTATATAATCGAGATTTTGAGCACTTTCATCTATTATCGTTGGAAATAACTTTTTCATACCGATTGGTGAGCACCCCCCGCGGATGTAGCCAGTAGTTGGGAGTAAATCTTTTAGTGAGAGCAATTCTACTTTTTTCTCTCCCACTACTTTTGCAACGGACTTTAAATCTAATTCCTTATCCACTGGAATAATACATACAAAGTATTTGTTTGTTCCGGCTGTGACAAGCAATGTTTTATACACAACAAAAACAGGGTAGCCTATTTTGTTCGCTACAGTTACCCCGTCTACTTGATCGCCCGATAAATCATATTCAATTAAATCGAACGATATTTTTTGCTGTTCTAATATTCTTACCGCATTTGTTTTTTGCTTTTTTCCCATTTATATTTCTCCTAAGCTATTCGGAAGAAGCTAGGCTGTTGATTAGTAAAACCATATCGCATTAAATTTACTTGATAGGTGTATTTGGCAATCGCCTGTTCTTTTAATCTTTTTTTCTGTAAGTTAACCAAATCCTCTTTTAGCTCTTTTGGAGATTGTACATCCGATAGAATAGAGTGATTAAAAATTTCTGCTTCTTGCTCTTTTTGTTTTTTAACTTCCAATTTAATTTGCCGGTTCGCTTCTTGGTTTAATGTAATTTGAGTTTGCACTTGCTGAATTTTAGCAGTAGCACTGGCTGCAACACGTAAATCTTCCGGAGTTAGTTCAACTGGAGCTAATGCTGAACTTCTCACCTTTTCTAAAAGCTCAATCGTTTTTTCAGGTGTTGGTCCCCCAATTGTCTGCACTGGAGCGCTAGGTCCTTTGATAGGTCTACTGTTCGCACCTTCTAATTGCTGAAATTCTTTTATAGCAGCACTTACTTCAGGCGTTTCTTCCTCTCTTTCTTTATTACCTAATAAGAGATTCTCTAGTTCAGATAAAGAAGGAACTTTTGGCTGAAAATATGTTGCATGTTTTAGATAAGCTTCTCCAGCGTTCTTGCGCTGCATCGATCGTTTTCTTTCATCCAAGCTAGCAATCTGATTTGAAATACCATTCCCAGTAGCCTTTATTAATGTCATACCAACCACCTCATTCCTCAGAATTTCCCTTTTTAATATTTTACCACTTTATCAGAATAATAAAACTATCTATTGTCATAAACAATGAAAGTTTTAATTTTAGGCTAAAGGAACTACAACAATAAATATCTACTAATTTTCATCGTATTTTCAGATTCAATGTTTATTCTTAATACTAGAAATCGTATTTTTCCGGTTTCAATTACGAGATGGTTATTTGCGAAAGGAGAAATTCTATGAACTTTACTATATTCCAACAAATAAATGGATGGGCAGGACACTCAAGGTTATTGGATACGATAATGATAACCTTGTCTGATAGTCTACCTTATATAGCAGTAGCCATCATCTTGTATCTTTGGTTTGTAGGGAACAAGCAACAAGGGATCGAAAAACGCTATACAGCTATATATGCTGTTTTTTCTTCAGCAATTGCATTATGTATAAATGCAATAATTCATTTTGTATACTACCACCCACGTCCTTTTGTTACACATCATGTTCATCAATTAGTCCCACATACTGTAGATTCTTCTTTTGTAAGTGATCACGCAGTTTTAGTATTTGCAATTGCATGGACATTTATTATGCGTAATGATCGTTTTAAATATCCGATTTTAATATGGGCGATAGTCGTTGGACTTTCACGTATATATGTTGGCGTACATTATCCAGCTGACGTGATAGGTAGTGCGTTACTTTCATTCGCAACAAGTGGTATCGTTACGTTATTTTCAATGAAACTGGAACCTCTTGTACAGTTAGTGTTTCGTCTTTACAATCAGTTAATTAAGTTAAAGCAACTACTTCCTAAGCACTAGAAATCACACAATAAAAATGCACCTTGATATGCTATTCAAGGTGCATTTTTCTATAGAAATATTTGTTATGGGTTAATAGGTGATAGCTCATCCTCTGTTACCCACTTATGATTTTTCACTTCTTCTCCACCGTTAGTAGGAGTGTAATCGATCATATAAACAGTAGTTTTTTCTGCTGAAATAATTTCTGCAGGTGCACCTTTCATCCCTTTCATATGATCTGCCTCTATCGTGACTTCAGTTCCTGGTGCTAATGTTTTGTCATCTGCATCTTTTATCTCTTCTTGAATAACCCATTTATGATTTTCCACCTTATCCCCACCAGTTGTTGGGAAATAGGAAATAACATAAGCTGTAGTATCATAGGATCCTGTAATGGTCGCTTCAGCATCCTTCATTCCTTTCATATGGTCTGTTTCAATAATTGCTTTACTTCCCACTTTATAAGTTGGATGCTCAGCTACCTTCAAACCTTTAGGAACTTCACCTGAGCTAGTATGGTCCATGTGCATACTTTCATCTTTACTGGACTCCTCTTTATCACTAACACATGCGGATAAAATAAATAAGGAGATCAAGAAAACAACTCCTATTACTACTATCTTTTTCATCTTTATCCCCCTCTTTTATAAGTATTTCACTATAATATATTTCCCCTATTCTTTTTTATTAAAACTAAAGTTCAACATCTATACCAATGAATTAGTGTATTCTACGCTACACTTACTTCTCTAACTTCACTCTCTGTAAACGCAAAGCATTTAAAACCACTGATACAGAGCTAAATGCCATGGCAGCGCCTGCTACCCAAGGTGCTAGTAAACCTAAAGCCGCAATTGGAATGCCTAATGCATTATAGGCAAAAGCCCAGAACAGATTTTGTTTAATATTTCTCATCGTTTTACGACTCATAATTATAGCGTCCGCAATGCCATTTAGATCGCCTCTTATCAAAGTAATATCTGCCGCTTCCATCGCTACGTCTGTCCCTGTTCCAATCGCCATACCAATATCGGCGACTGCAAGCGCAGGTGCATCATTAATTCCATCACCAACCATTGCGACCTTTTTACCAGCTGCTTGGAGTTTTTTCACCTCTTCTGCTTTCCCTTGCGGAAGTACTTCCGCAATAACTTGGTCGATTCCAACTTCTTTACCGATTGCAGTAGCCGTACGTCCGTTATCACCTGTCATCATAATGACTTCAATATTCATCTCTTTTAATCGTTTGATCGCTTTTTTAGAAGTTTCTTTAATCGTGTCTTCTACTGCAATCATACCTGCATATTGACCGTCAATACTTGCCAACATAGTAGTTTTACCTTTAACTTCTAAATCCTCCATCACTTGTAGTACACCTGAAATATCTACATGATACTGATTCATTAGTTTTCTAGTTCCTACTAAAATCACTTTTTGATTGACGGTTGTTTTAACTCCGTAGCCTGGAATTGCTTCAAAAGCTTCCACTTTTTGCAGCTTTATTCCTCGATCATGAATTCCTTGAACAATTGCTTCGGCAAGTGGATGTTCTGATTGCTTTTCAGCTGATCCGATTAAAGAAAGAAACGCTTCTTCATCCATTCCTTTTGAAACAATTACCTCAGTCAATTCTGGCTTACCATTTGTAACAGTTCCAGTTTTATCTACAATGACTGTATCAATATGGTGAGTTGTTTCCAGATGCTCTCCACCTTTAAACAGAATACCAAATTCCGCTGCACGCCCAGACCCAGCCATAATGGAAGTAGGAGTCGCCAGTCCAAGTGCACATGGACAAGCAATAACAAGAACTGCAATCAACGCTTCTAGTGCTGGAGTGACCTCACCCGGATGAACCCACATAATCCATACTAAAAAAGTGATGATGGCAATTCCAATAACAATCGGCACAAATACACCAGATATTTTGTCAGCAAGTCTTTGAATAGGCGCTTTCGAACCTTGCGCATCCTCTACCACTTTAATAATTTGGGAGAGTGCCGTGTCTCTTCCGATTTTCGTTGCTTTCATTTTAATAAAACCATTTTTATTGATCGTTGAACCAAATAAGGAATCGTCAATCATTTTATCTACCGGAATACTTTCACCTGTTAGCATAGATTCATCCACAGCAGTATTTCCTTCTTGGACCTCTCCATCAACCGGAATCTTCTCACCGGGCTTCACTAAAATAATATCTCCGACAACGACTTCTTCGAGTGGTATTTCTATTTCAGTTTCATTTCTAACGACTAAAGCTGTTTTCGCTTGCAGTCCCATAAGCTTTTTTATCGCTTCTGACGAACGTCCCTTTGCTTTCGCCTCGAAAAGCTTTCCTAAAATTATTAGTGTAATTAAAACAGAACTTGTTTCGAAGTAAAGTTGCGCACTATGATGTTCACCAATAGTAATGATAGCTTGATAAACACTGTAAAAATAAGCGGCGGATGTTCCCATTACTACGAGCACATCCATATTGGCACTTTTGTTTCGCAATGCTTTATAGGCACTTACATAGAACTGTTTCCCAATGACAAATTGAACCGGTGTTGCGAGAACCATTTGCACCCATGGATTCATAAGAAATTCGGGCACATAAATAAACGATGTAAACGAAAAATGACCGACCATCGTCCACAATAATGGAAGTGATAAAATAGCTGAAATAATAAATTTTCTTTTTTGCTTTTGGATTTCCTGCTCACGGTAATCCAACGAATCCTTTTCATTATCCTTGTTTAAAGCACCATATCCTAACTTCTCTACAAGCCCAATAATATCTGAAACGGTAATTTGAGAAGGGTTATATTCTACAGTGGCATTTTCAAGTGCCAGGTTAACATTCGCTAGCGATACTCCCCCCAATTTGTTAAGTCCTTTTTCAATTCTTGTTGCACAGGCAGAACAGGTCATTCCCGTAATAGCAAACTCTTTTTTCTCCTTAGCAACGCCATAGCCAAGATCTTGAATTTTCTTTTCAAAGTCTATTTCACTAAGTTTATTAGGATCGTATTTAATCGAAGAATTTTCTAGAGCTAAGTTAACATTGGCTGCTTCCACGCCATCCATCTTATTTAAAGCTTTTTCAATTCTTGTTGAACAGGCTGCACAGGTCATTCCTGTAATTTGGAGACTCGTTTCTTTTAATTCATTACTCATATGATTTTCGCCTCTCCCACATACCGCTATGGGGTATATATTTTTGTTAGAAAAAGAGCGCCTTTACAGCACTCATTTATTTCACTTCGTATCCTTGATCATCAATTGTTTCTTTAATTTTCTCAACTGTTATTTTTTCTTCATCAAATGATACATCTACTTTTCCAGTCTCTAAATGAACATTAACTTGCTCCACGCCATCTAATTTTCCAACATTACTTTCCACTGCATTTACACAATGACCACATGACATTCCTTGCACATTTAATGTAACTTGACTTACCATATAAAATTCCTCCTCTTATTTTCTCATTAATTTTTGAAACGTTACTAATAACTCGTCTAGTACTTCATTATCCCCTTCAGCTAGCCTTTCCACTACACAACCTTTTAGATGGCCTTGCAAAAGGACCTTTGCCACACTATTCAAAGCTGATTGAGTCGCAGAAAGCTGGGTAATAATATCATCACAATAGACATCTTTGTCTACCATGCCTTTAATTCCTCGAATCTGACCTTCTATTCGATTTAAACGATTTGTTAAGTCTTTTTTAACATGTTCAGGATGATGACTTTTACGACAAGACATTTCCGATGTGGTAGTACTCTCTTCTATAATATTGTCCAATTAGGCAACCCCCTATCCTTACTACTAATATAGTATACCTGTAAGGGGTATGCAAATAAAATGACTTTATCTGTTATAAGAAAAACCGGGCAAAAAGACGCCCGGTCCTTTTTTGTTTATTTTACGTCCGATATTTTATACACCATTCCATGTATTCCTTTGTATACCCTCGGATACATTTGCGCTCCACACTGTTCACATTCAAACATGGGTGGAACAGTTGGATCTCCATCGTCCATTCGATCGAAGTCTCTTACCACTTGGTAAGGAATTTTCTCTTCCGCATCACACAGTAGACATTCGTATATTACTGGTGCCTTGATAATAGTTGGTTTGCTTTTGTTTTTCTTTTTGCGTGGTTTGCTGACTGGTGAAATGACGAATCACCTTTTCTAAATAGTTTCTTGTATTGTCGCATATAGCTACCCGTATCGTTAGTATCCCCTCCTGAAGACAGACTTCTCTCTTATAGATGTAGCAGTTGTCACATTTTGGGCACCTCAAAGGATCCGGCTGTTTGGCAGCCAGAAATTTCTCTCTCCAATTACGTCTTTTTAGTTTAGAACCTATTCTAACGATCCACTTCTTTACTTCCTTCTGCCATTCCGTCAGTAATTTTCTAGTATCACCTTTGGTTTTACGTGAGTACATACCATAATGACGTATAGTTTTGAATTGTTCATCGGGGATATGACGAATTAATCGGGAAATAAACTCCTCCACAGAAATTGTTTCTTTCTTTTGCCGACCATTGGTCTTATCTTTGTAAGTAAAAGTTACGTTTTGACCATCATATGCTTCGATCCGATTCAACCCTATTGCAGGTCGACGCATATAACGCCCAATGTATCTTAGTTGTTCTTCTATCTTTCCCTTTTGTTTTGGTGCATGTATATAGAAACCTTTCCCATTATTTTGGTAGGCTGCTTGAAGTCGTGATTGCACTTGCTTTTTCTCTCTAGGATTTAAATTCTTTCTGATTAGTTTTAAGACAACCGTCTGCCATTGCTTCCGAAGCATCCCAAAAGGTAAGAAATCATATTTTACGTATTCACCTTGTGCATTAATACCTCCCATAGTCACTAACATATGGACATGTGGGTTAAAATTAACTCTTGATCCGAATGTGTGGAGACCTGAGATTATACCCGGAATCACCTTTGTTTTTTTATAAAAGTAATCTCTAAGAAGTTTAGCAGCTTCATCCATCATTGGTTTTAAAAGATGTCTGTGTAGTAAGAAGACTTCACGCAATCCTTCATCTACCGTAAAAATCACATGTCGGTGGTTGACTTGAAACATATCATGGGATATTAGACGGCTCCATTCTTCACTTTCTCCCACTGAACAGGTTGTACAGAAACGTCCTTTGCATCGATAGGCAACTTTTTTTACATCATGACACCCTTCACATACAAAGAGTTTGAACCCATTAACTACCTTTCCGCATCCCTTGAACTTTTCTACTTCTTTTACAACTATAGGTCTTACCTTGTTTTCATGTTTCAATAAAAATTGATTCCAATGATTATGCTCATCAAAAAATATTCGTTTTAATATATTCTTTTCCATATAACAAATGTACCATGAACCCAGTGTTCATGGTACATTTTCATATACTTTCTTATCTTGTAAGAAAAACTCTAGAGTCCTTTAAGTGCTCTTGTCTTCTCTATCCCAGAGTGCTTTGGACGAATCGTCGCTACACTATTACCTGTGTTTTTTTTTGGATCGTGAAGTGACTGCGTCACTTCGCGATCCATTTTTTTCAGTAATCTTGTGGCGGATGTTTGTCCGTCGCCTCTTGGAATATATAAAGTCAAGGTGCGTAAGGTTTGTTTAAGGAGAGATTAGATACTTTCCTATTCTTTTAAAAGCGGACGAAGATGCAATTTCGTCCGCTCAGCGCTTCTTTACCTATAGATGCTATCTATTTTTTCAGGTTCGACCAACTCTAATCATCTGCCCACTTATTCAGGTATACTGTGGACGCTAAATGTAAAGACAAATAGGAAATTCTGTGTAAAGTAGTCACCATCAAAAAGCGCTTCAAGTGGTTGTGAGTACTCGATTTTTAGTATATCAGTTTCATATACTTCCTTCTTAAGTACTACTCACTTAATGGATTGTAGTGAAAGGTGGCGACTCCAGACGGAGGCCAACAGGATGTTGGTCACGAAGGCGTTTCCACACGATGTGGCGCTCTTAGCCTTCGTTCCTCGGAGACAGATGAGACATCGCAAGCGACGCGAATGTGGCGCCCCTACGGAAAGCGACCACCTGAAACGGAAATCCGCGGTATCATTTAATTCTTTAAAGTAATATGAACATTGCTTTCGCAGGAGGAAAATCCATATACTTTCTTAATCTTAAATAAAACCTCCCTTTGAGTTTAAGGGAGGCCAAAGAAAAGTATTATTATTTACGCTTCATAAGCATTAGCATCATAATTGTGATGATAGTAAAAGCTATTTATGCCAAAAAAGGAATTGTTACAAAACCTAGCCAGTTAATATATTGACCTGAGCATGGAACCCCGCTCGTACATGCGCTGAATTCATGCATGGAAGGAATTTTTTGCAATGCATAATGATAACTTGAAACAGCCACACCAATGACCGAAATCGGCAAAACATACTTATAAATATCTCGATCATTTCGGTAAAAAGCAATGCCTAGGAAAAAGACAAGTGGATACATTAAAATTCGTTGATACCAGCAAAGTGTACAAGGAATAAAACCCATACGCTCACTAAAAAACAAACTCCCTACCATTGCTATTATGGATGCTATCCAAGCTAAGAGAAGAGGTTTATTTACCACTTGTAGCAGCCTCGTCCACCATTTTTATAAAATCATCCATTGTTCTTCCCTTGAATTCTTTTCCACCAATAAATATCGCTGGAGTGGAAGAGACACCTAGATTTTTTGCCGTAGCCATATCTTTGTCCCAAGCTTCTTTTCCTTCATTTTTACTGAAGGCAAGCATTACTTTTTCCGTCTCTTCCGGACTTGCTACCTTCTCTAAAACTGCTTTTAAAAATTCTTCTGTCATTACATTTTCTTGACCAGATTCTGTTATTTGATTGGCAAATAGTAGATGATGGAATTCCCAGAATTTCTCATTGCCAAGTTCTTTGTAAACTGTTTCCGCAAATTGTGCAGCTGTTATTGAATCAGCGGCAATAAATGAATAGTTCATAAAATAAAACTTTGCTTTGCCTGTTTCCACTAATTCTTTATTAATGATTGGAAAGAGACTATTATTAAACTCTTCACAGTGTGGACATTTGTAATCACCAAATTCAACAATTTCAACTGGCGCAGACTCTTCACCAATATACGGTTGTTCTTCGTATTCAATATTAACTCCCTTTTCTTTCACATCTGTTAACACAACAATCGCGATTAAACAAACTGCTACTACACCGATAATCCAAAATATTTTCTTAGACAAAATAAACACTCCTAATTCGAACTACATTATGTAGTGTGATTGATAAAAAATTTACGCTAATGCGTAAATAAAAAATGCACAGATTAAACTAAATATGGTTAAAGATATGAACGCAACCTCTAACGGAATCTTTAATTGGATTTTCTTTACCGGATTTAACATATATTCAATCCGGTAATTTACAGACGTATCAGCAAATGACACATACGTAAAAGCCATTTTTTCTTGTTTCCCTACCTTTAGCATTTTCAAAAGGGCACTGCCCAAATTCACCGATGTTTTCTGTTTTTCAATTGCAAATTCATCCGCCAATACTTCCTGAATGATTCTATATTTTTGATTAAACCATTTCAGTATGGGTATATAACCCATCGTAGACGCGAAAAGGGATAACAAAAAGATTTTTAGAGGATCACGATTTTCTTTATGGTATTTCTCATGAGATATGACCGCTTTTAATTCCTCTTCATTTAAAAGATTTATCAAACCTGTTGAAATAACAATTTTAGGTCGAATAAACCCCATCGTAATAGCAATTGGTCCTGGATAAGAGATAACAACCAGGTCCTCTTTTCCACTTGTATACATTCCATTCATTTCGATAGTCAACATTTTCTCTCTATATTGCTGAAATCTTTTCTTCATTCGTGAAGCATGAATTAATTGCGAACTCATTTTCCAAAATGAAAATAGTAGCGTATAAATGACGAGCGCATCGAGAACATATTCGAGTGAGGACAGTCCAATTGATTTTAATGTACTGTGACATACTTCCACTAGATTAAACTTGATATTCCAGCCTGCCAACATTGCAATGACGTATAAAGCCATTTGAATTAAAATTGTACCAGAAATGATAAGTGACACGAAAAATATAAGAGAAGATGGACGTTTAGACATATATTATAATTCCTTCTTCAATTCTTTAATTTTAAGTTCGAGTTTAGCAACAAGCTCATCATCTACGTCTTCCAGTGCATCTAGCATATGACTTACAACAACGTTTCCGAATTCATCCATTAATTCGTTTGTCATCTCTCTTGACTGCATATTCAAAAACTCATGTCTTGTTTGAATTGGTTGATATAAAAATGATCTTCCTTCTACCCTCTTCTGAAGAATTCCCTTTTCTACTAATCGATTCATGACAGTCATAACTGTGTTAAAATTCGTCAATTTTTCCCGATCTAGAACTTGCTGAACATCTTTAATGGTCATTTCCACATCGTTCCATAAAATATCCATAATTTTTGCCTCAAGAGGTCCAAAAAAGCGGTTTAATCCACTTTCATTAATCTTAAATTTTCTAATCAACACGATTTTATCACCTCACATTACTCATTGTAGTGTTAGACAGTTTTCCAGTCAACAATTGTTAATTGGATTAAATTTAATTAATATATCTGTAACATTCAATAACTTAACTTTAGTGTATGCTTTCCTACCAATTGCTACGTTTTGTGCTATATTTAAACTCAATGGTTACCGTGGAAAGGATGTTTTAATATGAAGAAAAGTGTAGTAATTGCAGAAAAACCTTCCGTAGCTCGCGATATCGCACGGGTATTGAATTGCAATAAAAAAGGGAATGGATTTTTAGAAGGAGATAAATATATCGTCACTTGGGCACTCGGGCATCTTGTTACACTCGCAGATCCTGAAGTGTACGATACCAAATATAAAACATGGAATCTGGAAGACTTACCTATGCTTCCGAATGACTTAAAGTTAGTTGTCATTAAACAAACAAGTAAACAGTACAACGCGGTCAAAAGCCAAATAGTTCGCACGGATGTCAGTGATATTATTGTAGCAACTGATGCTGGACGCGAGGGTGAATTAGTAGCTAGATGGATTATTGAAAAAGCAAAAGTAAACAAGCCGATTAAACGTCTATGGATCTCATCCGTTACAGATAAAGCAATTAAAGAAGGATTTCAAAACTTAAAACCTGGTAAGGCTTACGAAAACCTATATCATGCGGCAGTAGCCCGTTCGGAAGCTGATTGGTATATCGGATTAAATGCGACTCGAGCACTAACAAGTAAATTTAATGCGCAGTTATCATGTGGACGTGTACAAACCCCAACAGTCGCAATGATCGCAAAAAGAGAAGAAGAAATACGCAGTTTCAAAGCGAAGACGTATTACGGAATTGAAGCACATACAGACCAAAAACTAAAGCTAACATGGATAGATAAACAAACAAACGACACTCGTACATTCTCCAAAGAAAAAGTAGAACAGATCGTTGCAAAAGTAGATAAAAAACAAGGTACAATTGTGGAAGTTGATAAGAAACTGAAGAAAAGCTTTGCACCACAACTTTACGATTTAACAGAACTACAACGTGATGCAAATAAGATTTTTGGTTATTCTGCCAAAGAAACGCTTGGCATTATGCAAACATTGTATGAGCGCCACAAAGTAGTAACATATCCTCGTACGGATTCAAGATACCTTTCAAGTGATATTGTTGAAACACTACAAGAACGTTTAAAGTCATGCGGCATCGGACAATATAGACAACTCGCTAACAAAGTTTTACTTAAACCTATTAAAGCAAATAAGGCCTTTGTAGATGATAGTAAAGTATCAGATCATCATGCAATCATTCCGACAGAGGAAATTGTAAATCTAACTAACTTCACGGATAAAGAACGCAAAATATATGACTTAGTTGTGAAACGTTTTATAGCAGTACTCTACCCTCCTTTCGAATATGAACAAATTACAGTTAAAGCTTCTATTGGAGATGAAACATTCGTAGCAAAAGGTAAAACTATACTTTCATCTGGTTGGAAGGAAGTTTATGAAAACCGTTTTGATGAAGATGAAAATCCTGAAGAAATGAAGGAACAAATACTTCCTCGTATTGAAAAAGGCGATAAGTTATCTATTAAATTGGTTACAGAAACTTCTGGGCAAACAAGACCTCCAGCAAGATTTAATGAAGGTACCTTACTTACTGCAATGGAAAGCCCAGCAAAATACATGGGTACACAAGATAAGGAACTAGCAAAAACACTCGATAAAACGGGCGGACTAGGAACTGTTGCTACAAGGGCTGACATTATCGAAAAACTTTTCAATTCTTTCCTAATGGAGAAAAAAGGGAAAGACATTTACCTTACTTCAAAAGGTAAACAACTGCTCGATTTAGTTCCATCTGACTTAAAAACCCCTGCCTTAACGGCTGAATGGGAGCAAAAATTAGAAGCTATTGCGAAGGGCAAATTGAACAAAAACGTTTTTATTAATGAAATGAAAATCTATACAAAAACGATTGTACATGACATTAAAAACAGCGAAAAAAAGTTTAAACATGATAATGTTTCAACAAAAAGCTGCCCAGATTGCGGCAAACCAATGTTAGAGGTGAACGGCAAAAAAGGTAAAATGCTCGTTTGCCAAGATCGTGAATGCGGACATCGTAAAAATGTAGCAAGAGTGACGAACGCCCGTTGTCCACAATGTAAGAAAAAGCTCGAACTTCGCGGAGAAGGTGAAGGACAAATCTTCACATGTAAATGTGGCTATCGTGAAAAACTATCTGCTTTTGAACGACGTAAAAAGAGTTCTGGTGGAAAAGTGGATAAGCGTGATGTTCAAAAATACTTAAAAAAACAAAATCAAGAAGAAGAACCTATGAATAATGCGCTTGCAGAAGCTTTAAAGAAATTGAATTTGAAGTAATATTACTTAAGCCGATTCTTTTTGGAGAATCGGCTTTTATTTGTCTCTACTAAATATTGGTTAGTCGATTCCTTTTCTACTATTTAGTCTAACTAATATAAGGAAACATTGATATGTAGTTACATATTATCGTTCGTTATGTAATTGCACCTTGTTCTCTTTTTCGAGATTTTCATATGTTCTTTATGTGTTATGCACATGATATGTATCTATTGTTCAGTGGACTGTTAACAGCACCAGATTCAATTATCGTACATGTTTTGGTAAGTATCTTTACAATCTTTTCCGAGTTAAAATATAGAGTGCTGACGAAAAGAGATTTTACTTTAATGAGAAGTAAAGTCGAGGAGGGACTGGTTAAATGAAGATAATTCTTCAAGCGATTATTGGTTCATTGTTAATTCATTTGATTTATATAGTTTACACTTTTTTAGGTGGTTATTTAAAAACAAAATACTATACTCCAGATATTACAAGTACCTGGGATAATGTATACGTGCTTCAAAATGAAGTAGCGTTCGGTATGGTTAGTTCCCCATTTTTCTATGTATTTTCATTTTTAAAAGTAGCTATTATTTGTGCTATTTTAATATTTACTTATGAAAAATGGTTTAAGAATAAAGTGCGTTGCTTCAAGACAGGGCAGATTAATAAAAAAAGAAATAAATAATATGGAAGAATTAAGAGGGATCTATCAACTATGTCGCATCCATATAAACAATTTGAGGATACAATTCTATGGAAAGTTATTAATAAAGGTATCCATGATCTTATACATAATAATGACATTGAAGAAATGACACGAAGAGAATACATCGTTGGCTACCTTTGTAAGTTAGTAACAGAATCAGAAACAGAAAATCAAAAAAACACACTTTAACTGATTTAGGAGTATAGATTCAAATTACCCATTACTTATAGCCTTATTATTTTAAGTAGAGTAACTTAGAGATACCGTTGATTTCCGCTATGGCGGACTTTACGCAGGCATGGCTTCAGTCTCCTCGTCACTGCCTGCGCAAAGTCCGCTCAAGCTATTTCCAAAGAAGCCAACGCTTCCGCTTCAATTAAATTGTGCACTACTGGAGACGGATATCCTACTAGCTAATCAGTTTTAGTTAATCCAAGAATGTTACTTTTTTTATCATTTTATAATTAGTTAAATTGACACCTTTCCGTTCCACAATTTGTGTACAAATTATTTTATACCCTCGCTGTTCAAAAAATGGTTTAGCCGTAATACTAGCTTCCGTATCAATTTCTAAAAGATTTAATTTCTTTGCCTGAGATTCAAGTATATCAACTAAAGCTGTAGCAATACCTTTCCCTTGATATTCTTTATGTACATACAATCTATCTAGATGTCCACTATGTGTTAAATCGCTAAAACCAACAATTTTATTATTCAGTTTAACAACATATGTTATATTTTCATTCAAAGATTCTTTCCATGATTTTACTTTGGATTCTTTTTCGTTTCTCGGTGCCCAAGCATCCAATTCGGATTGTGAATAGTCTTTGGAATTGACTGAATGAACCGTTTCATAAAACAAGGAAACAATTTCTTCCGTATCAAGTGGGTTAAATTTAACTATTTTCATTTTTTCTATTTTATCCTTTCTATAAGCACTATCAATTTCACTATTCTCTGAGCCAATCGTTAGTAGAACAAGAAAAAAAGAGCCATCTAAACAGCTCAGTGTTATTTATACCTATGTTATATTTTTTGTATGTTATTTACAATTCACTTACTGAGACAACAGTATGTCATCTACGTACTTACATAAATTATCATACATATCTTCTTCATAATCTTTCTGACCACGTATAAATTTTTCCTTTAGATTGTAATAGCAAATTTGAAGATATTCTCTGTCGTGATGATTTTTAAAAGGTTTAACATTCTTAACTGACTCTAAATCTTCGAAGTAGTTATCCATTTTTTCGTATGCTCTAACTTTATAACCACGCTTCTTCATTTCATCCATTACTTTTACTGTATAAACATACAACTCGTCTTTAGGATATTCGTATATATAATTAATTAATATGTGTTTATCTTCTTTGGCAAATATACTATTTAATTCTCTCCACTGTGAAAGTAGTTGTCCTCTTGGTAGATACTCTAATAAATCCACATGCCACAATCTCATTTTTTATTACTCCTTATTTCAAAAATACAGTTCTATTATTAATTATCAATATTCCTTAAAAAGATATGTCTAATACAGCTCATTGAACTTCAACTAAAGCACACGTTTGTTGAACAAAAAGATGCAAATCCTCATGGGGACAAATGTTTATAATCTAATATTTCAATTTCGAACCCATGATTGCATTTTTGCTTATTTATACTGTCACTATCACAGGATGGAGATATTCTTACTTTAACTAAATCTACCTTAACATCATCAAGATTTTTCGAAGGGATTTCAATTCTTACAGCAACATCATAAGAGTGATTGTCATTGTAAGTCATACCAACAATTCTGTTCCAATGCCAGCTAATAGGAGCATCCTGTCCATACTCCTTTATTACTCTTTTATCAATAATCGGTAATAAAATATCTAAAATAATGTCCTCTGTTGTGACGTACATCCCTTCTACTTCTAAATTGGTTTCTGATTTAACAACTTGCGCAAGAGTAAATACCAAAAATAAACATCCTAACAAAATCAAGTATCGCTTTATCATCAAGATTCACCTCAGATTTGTGTTTACTATTTATTCTTCCCACATTGTTATTTTTCATTAACCTGCCCCGGTAGTTTAAGTGTAAACCTTCACTAACCCATTTTCACTTTAACATAAATATCCAATTTTAGGATACTATTTTATTCAGTTGTAGGATAGGTGTCAACAGACCATTTTACGAAAAGTCAACCATTTCCTTTAACATTGCCTATAAAAAAAACCAATTTGATTCTTTCAATCGAGTTGGTTTAAACTAATAGGATTCGAAAAGATTATAACTATTCCAGACAACTTAATATTGTTATATTTCAGTATCAGCTTTTATTACGAAACGATCAACAACCAAACATAAAGACCAACTAGCGTGATGAATAATGTCGGAATCGTCAAAACTATCCCTACTCTAAAGTAGCTATCCCACGATACTTTAACTCCTTTATGAGACAACACATGGAGCCACAATAATGTTGCAAGGGATCCAATTGGTGTAATTTTAGGTCCTAGATCAGAACCGATAACATTAGCATAAATTAATGCTTCACGCATTGTACCCGTTGTGGAGGTTTCTGCAATCGCTAAAGCATCAATCATAACTGTAGGCAAATTATTCATGACCGAAGATAAAATGGCTGCGATAAAGCCCATTGCCATCGTCCCCACGAATAAGCCTTGATTGGCTGCAGCTTCGATAGCCTTCGCCAAAACAGATGTTAGTCCCACATTTTGAAGTCCGTATACAACGACATACATGCCAATGGAGAAAAAAACAATATTCCAAGGTGCTCCTTTTACTATCTTTTCCGTTTTTATAGATGGACTTCTTCTTGCCATAACTAAAAAGAAAATGGCGATTATCCCAACTACAAACGAAACTGGAATACCAATAAATTCACTAGAAAAGTACCCAACTAGTAAAACTACTAATACAAACCAGGACAGCTTGAACATTTTAATATCCTTTACCGCATCCATTGGTCGTTTTAAATTGTCAGTATCATAATCTTTCGGGATACTTTTACGGAAAAATAAAAACAATACAAAAATACTTGCAACTAATGAAAAAAGATTGGGTACAATCATTCGAGTTGCATATTCTACAAATCCAATCCCAAAGAAATCAGCAGATACGATATTTACCAAGTTACTAACGATGAATGGAAGTGAAGTCGTATCCGCAATAAAACCACTCGCTATAATAAATGGAAACACCATTTTTTCATTGAAATTCAAATTTCGAACCATCGCAAGTACAATTGGTGTCAAAATAAGGGCTGCTCCATCGTTCGCAAACAAGGCTGAGACCATCGCTCCAAGAATGGATACATAGATGAACATGCGAACGCCATTCCCTTTTGCAGCTCGTGCCACATGCAGCGCCGCCCATTCAAAAAATCCAATTTCATCTAAAATAAGTGAAATAATAATGATCCCAATAAATGCGAGTGTTGCATTCCACACAATGCTCGTAACATCAAGCACATCATGGAAATCAACGACTCCAACTAAAAGTGCAATAACTGCTCCTCCACATGCTGACCAGCCAATTGATAAATTTCTAGGCTGTAAAATAACAAGTGTGAGCGTAATAACAAAAATAATGATTGCGGTAATTGTAGAAACCAAGTAAAACCCTCCAAAACAAACAAATTCTCAAATAATACTACCATAGAAAAAAGTAAAAATGAGAAATTATTAATTTCTAATCAAACAAAAAAGTGGCTTGAAAATTACTTTTCAAGCCACTTTTTTTACGTATTTCGTTTTTCAATTATATTTATACCAATACCCATCATAATAACCGCCATTAAGAGTAAAATGCTCATTGGCTCTAAAAGCTCACTATAAGAATAGCCATTCACGGTAGCTCCGTTTAACAGCTGCATGCCATAATTTACAGGTGTGATTTTTGCTAAAAATAACATTACTTTGGATGTTACAATTTCAAGCGGCCAATAAGCCCCTCCAAGCATGGCAAGTGGTACTGACGTGATGGTCAAATAAGACATATATTTTCCAGCTGATCCAGCTAATGATGCCAGTAAAATACAAAGCGCTACAATTGCTAAAACATATGGGATTAAAACAATAAATGTTTTTGCAAAACCCCCATAAAAATCCACTCCTGCAACGTAACGAAACGTACAAAAAATAACGACTATTTGTATATAACCGATCAAAAAGCTGAAAAGTAAATTACCCGCATAAATTTCCCATTTATTAACAGAAGATAAAATGAGTCGATCCCAAATACGGTTATGTTTTTCCTCCATAATAGGATATACATTATTTGCTATTGTGTACATAACGAAATATAGAGAAAAACCAAAGAGACTATATAATCGACTATCATAAACTATTTCCTTATCATTTTTAAAGTTATACTGCTTCACTTGAAAAACTGGACTTTCTTCCGCTTCCATTAACACTGCTTTTACTTTGTCAGGTTTATCGGCTTGTGCTAAGATACTTTTATTCTCTAGCATTTTTGCATATACAAGTCGAAGTTCGTTATTGATCAGCGGTATACTCGTTTCATCCGAAGCATGGATGATTGTATACCCTTCTTCCGATAGCTGAACTGCTGCAACGGTTTGCCCTTCTCTGACTTCCTTTTCCGCTTCCTCTTTTGTAGCTTTAACAAATAAAAAATTTTCTGATTTGTTAAGATGTTCCACTAGTTCCTCAGAATTTGTAAGAGCAGTATACACTGGTATTTCAATTTTCCCTTGCCCACTTAATCCAACCATATAAGCAAAAGCTATACTAATAGCAGTCATAATAATAAACGTTGCAGGTTTTCTTAGAAACAATTGGAACTTTGCTGCGATAATACCAATCATACTACTCCCCCCTTTCTTGGAAATAGCAATATCGAAACGCTTAATAAAACAATTGTTAAAATAGCAAGTACGTACAAATGACTACTAATTTCCTTCAAGCCATCCCCTTGCATTAATTTTAAATAGGCAGACATTGCTGCACCATTAGGTGTCAAGTTTCCAACGGTATTAAAGAATGCAGAAATACTACTTACTTGAAAAAAACTTCCCCCTAAAAAGGATAGAACTGAGGCAAACATCGCTTGAAATAAATTAGAAGCATTCTTTGATTCCGTACGAAAATTAATAGATGTCAACAAAGTAGCAATAGCACCAATAACAGAACTAAGCATGATCGTTATGAGTATAAACAAAGACAATGTTGGGAACTTTACCCCGTAAACTAAAAATGCTCCACCAAATAAAACCGATAACTGTATAAACACTAACAGCAATGTCGATGCAAAAATGCTTAACAAATAGGTCCAGCGGGATACATTTGCAAGTAAAATACGGTCAAATAGATGCAACTTTTTTTCATCATAAGCCATTGTAGAGGCTTTTACTGCTGCAAATAGTACGAACATGACACTCATACCAATTGTATAATAAGCTCTTGCCTCCACAGGTTTATGCTTATCGATTGTTTGAATATCAGAAATGATGTTTACGTTCATCGGCTCTAATAAATTATTTTTCCCAAGAAGTACCGTTCTCGAATACTGTTGCTGAAATGAATCTATTAAACTTTGTACTACATTAGCTGATAAGCTTTTCGTTTCGTTCGAATAAAGGATAAGTTCGGGCTTCTTTTGATTTTCTATAAAAATTGCTTGAATTGTATTCAAGTTAAAATGTTCTGGGACTTCAATGATGGCATCGTACACACCATCTTTTTTGGCTTCATCTAATTGATCTGCACTTAATGTTTCTAATATGATAAAAGAATTTACTTCTTCATTGTTAAATAATTGTTCCTTTAAACTAGTAATTGGTAATAAGTTATGAACATCCGTAATTTTTCCGAATTGTTCTATAATATCTGTTAACTCCTGCTGTTCACTTGTATGCTCAACAATCGCTACTTTCAACTTCATAGGCGGTCCGCCGTCACCGTCCATTATTGAACCAAGGGCAAATCCAAGAATACTTATAAGAACAAATGGCATCAATAATAGAATAAGTAACTCTTGTGGGCGACGAAGAAAGAAGAGGAATTGTTTTTTCATAAAAGCAATAAACATTTTCACTCACCCTTTCTTAGTTTCGTAGTTCTTTTCCAGTTAAATGAAGGAACACATCCTCTAAACTTGGTGCATCCACATCGACACTCACTAATATGGCTCCAGTTTGTTCAGATAAAGATAATAACTTAGGAAATAAATTCACATCTTTCGCAACGGTCACAGTAATAGTCTCACCCTTTTCCTTAAGCTGTGAAATAACCGTTTCACGTTTTAACCCCTCAACAAACTCCGTTACAGTGCGTTCAAGCTTTATACGAATCGTTTTTTCAGAGGATAAAATATTTTTAATCTCATCTTTACTTCCAGAAGCGATAATATGACCTGAATCCATAATGTAAATGCGATCACATAGATACTCTACTTCTTCCATATAATGACTCGTATATAAAATAGACACTTTCTTTTCTTTATTTAAAAGCTTCACAGTTTCTAAAATATAATTTCTAGATTGTGGATCTATACCAACTGTCGGTTCATCCATAATTAGAAATTCAGGCTCGTGTATTAGCGCAGCACCGATGTTAAGCCGGCGCTTCATTCCCCCGGAATAATGTTTCACAAGCTTTTTAGGTTGATCCTGTAACCCAATTTGCTCCAGTACTTCTTCTATTCGTGCATTTAGTTGGGCTTTTGGCATTTTATGAATGCGACCAAAAAACTTTAAATTTTCACGTGCGGTTAACTCTTCGTATAATGCGATTTCTTGTGGGACCACCCCGAGTATTTTTCGTAATTCATTTGGATGTTGCAATGCACTTTTATTATCAATTCTCACATCTCCATTTGAAGTTGGAATGAGTGTAGAAATCATCGCAATTGCCGTCGACTTCCCTGCACCATTCGGTCCAAGCAATCCTACAATCTCCCCTCTTTCAACATAGAGACTAAGATTGTCTACAGCTTTTATCTTTTTAAACGTCTTGGATAACCCAATTGCTTCTAACATATCGATCTCTCCCTTCTGCTCTACTATACGATATTTGCAAATAGCCCCCAACTATCTAAAGTCATTTCGACATATGACCTCCGTCACTATAATGTTGCGGGTATCACGTCCTATATTGCGCATACGCCTTGTAATGTAGCGAGTAATCAATAAAGTCCACACTTTTCAAACTAAGGGGATAAACTGAGATTTTCTGAGATACACCCGTTTTTTTTTGAGATACTCCACGGGAGAATTTGAACATTATTTATTAAGTATGAGTCACAAAGTAGTTGCTCCAAATCGCAAGTTCACTTTTCAAATTGAATTATGCCTTTTTAGAAAATGCTTCATTCGAAGACACAAACAGTTTAAACCTTTCACATAAAGAAAGGAGTTGCCCCATAGTATTTTTAGGGACAACTCCTATTAAACTAAATTATTTTTTACTGCATAAATTGCAAGCTGGGTACGATCACGAAGTTCTAGCTGTTGTAAAATATGCGTAATGTGATTTTTCACCGTGCCAATGGATAGGAAAAGTGCCTCGGCAATTTCTTTATTCGTTTTTCCTTCTCCTACTAGTTTCAGAATATCAATTTCTCTTGCCGTTAAAGTATGCGTGATTGTTGGTTCGCTATTTTTTTCTAAAAGTCGAGGCATCATTTTAGCCGCTACTTCTTCATTTAGCACAAGGCCACCCGATAAAATACTATGGATGGCTGCTATAAGTTTCGTAGGTTCTGCCGTTTTTAACATAAAGCCACTTGCCCCGTCTTTTAATGTTTGGATTGCATATTCATCATCGTCAAAGGTCGTTAATATCAAAATTTTAACTTGCGGCCAGCGCTTCTTTATTCGTTTCGTTGCTTCCACACCATTCATCTCAGGCATCCGAATATCAAGTAGCACAATATCAATCGCATATAGTTCCAATGCTGAAATTGCTTCTTTTCCATTACTTGCTTCTGCAACAACAGTAAAATCATTGTTTTGATCTATCATCATTCGCAACCCCTGCCGAACAATCGCTTGATCCTCTACTATTAAAACCTTTTTTGACATGTTCAATTCTCCTTTAAAGGAAATGATCCTTCAATTTGGAAGTGCTCCTCTGTTCGTAAGATTCGTAGTTCTCCTCCTAATTCCTCTACTCTAGCTTTCATATTGGTTAGGCCAAATCCCATTTCAATTGGTGTAACACTGGATACTTTATTGCCCACTAAAAATTGTAAGCACCTAGTAGATGTTTGTCTAAGTGTTACCTCAACTTCCCGTGATGCACCGTGTTTCATCGCATTCGTTAGTGCTTCTTGAAGCATGCGGTACAAAGTAATGCTCTGTTCATTCGTAAGCGGTATAGACAGCGCACCTTTCTCTGTTATAAAGCGAACGAGTAGATGACTTTCGGATTCTAGCTTACGAATAAGCAGGATCACTGATTGTATACCGGTTATTTCTTCTTGCTTTAACTGGCGAACAGCATGCCTCGTTTCTTCTAAACTCTCTCTTGCTAGTTTTTTTAATTCGACAATATTGGGATAGTTTCCTGTCATCGAATCCATTTCTAACTGCATTAAAAGTGCAGTCAGTTTATGTCCAACAGAATCGTGAATATCTCTGGCCACACGTGTACGTTCTTCTAATCGAACAACTTCCTCCTGCTGTAAAGAGGTACGCTTTAAACTTCGATACTCTCCAAGTAGCTCTTCATATAATTCACGCTTCTCTTTTGTCTCATTAATATAGCGATTGAGGAACAAACAGCCAATACCGAACAAAACAAACAATCCACTGATTGCATAAGATGTATGTGTGTATATTAAACTAGGAAGAACAAGTACAAAAGATACGACAACAAGCACCCATAATGGTCGAGTCTGTAAATGAAATGCACCTTCTAGTAAACTTAGTGCTATTAGAGGTAACATATATTCAAAGCTAGAAGTCCAAAACAGCGTAAAAATAATGATTAATTGTCCTAACAAACAAAGAAATAGAGGCTTTTTTACAATAGGAATAAAAAAATGCACGGTTAACGATGTTGCAAACAGCGTAATGATCAATGATAACGAGGAAGATTCATTATATGCAAAAAAGATAAAAAACAACCACAGTAATGTAAATGCACTAAAGCGAATCGCAAATTGTCTCATTCTAAATGCTCCTCAATAGATTAGTTATTTCTACAATAGCATTTTTCACTACTCATTAGGAGCTGTATACAGAATATTATAACTTCCAGTGATTGCACTTGAGATTTTTTGACCACTTACTACCAAATAAAAAGACTCAAAAGCTGTTTACAACAACTGGACTAACCTAAAATAGTGAGACAATATAAAACACCTTCGGTAATGGTACACTTAAAACAAGTACTTAAATCGGAGGTGTTTTTGCATGGGCAAAAACGTGTATACAAGCGAGATTAAATGGGCAGTCGTCAAAGAAAAAATGAGTGGTAAACTAACAACGAAAGAAATTATGGAGAAATACGGAATTAAGAATAAATCTCAAGTTGAGACATGGATGAGATGGTATAGAGCGAATGAAATTCATCGTTTTGACCAACCGATTGGGAAACAATATACGTTTGGGCATGGGCCTGATTTTAAAAGTGAAGAAGAGAAGAAAGATACGCAGATGAACCATTTAAAAATGGAGAATGAGATTCTAAAAAAGTATTTGGAAATGATAAAGGAGTTGAAAACACATAGTTCTTCAAATCGTGGAAAAGTTCCGGAAAAACTATACAGTAAGTGTCATTTTATCAGCCTTAGAAATACCACGTTCCAGCTTTTATCGTTGGTTAGCTGAAGGTGTTGAGAAGATTTTAACCTTAGCAGAAGAAGCAATCATCGAACTATGCAAGAAAACGAAATACCGCAATGGTCATCGTAAAATAAAGGCGTTATTGAAAAGAGATTATGGAATTAAATTAGACCGCAATACCGTTCAGAAAACCATGCAAAAGTTTCATCTTCAATGCAAAGTAAAGCAAAAAAGAAAATGGAAATCTCAAGGTGAGTCAGTAGTAATTGCCCCAAATGTATTGAATCGTAACTTTATAGCTAGTAAACCGAACGAAAAATGGGTAACGGATATTACGTATATTCAATATGGTAGCGTCACATTATATCTTTCGACGATCATGGATTTATATAACAATGAAATTGTCACTTATAAGCTTTATAATCACCAACAGACTCCGTTAGTCATGGATACGTTGCGTGAAGCGTTAATAGCTCGCGGAAACCCCCAAGGTGTTATTGTTCATTCTGATCAAGGAAGTGTCTATACATCGTATGCTTATCAAAATGCCTTGAAGGAAAACCATTTAGTTAGCAGTATGTCCAGACGTGGAAACTGTTGGGATAATGCAGTAATTGAGTCCTTTCATTCTAGTTTAAAAACAGAAGAGTTTAGCCTAGCCAAGTTTAATTCATTAAGTAATGTCAGTGTTGTGCAAAGAATTGACGAGTATATTCGTCATTACAATGAAGAACGGATCCAAGAAAAATTAGGCTACCTTACGCCAAAAGAATTTGGCATTGCGGCAGCCTAAAAAGGTGTTTTATATGTGTCTCATATCGCTAGGTCAGTTCAAACATTGAGTCTTTTTTACTTTAAAAATCATCTTTTATTGATTTGAGTGAGCCCGAACAAGCTCGTCGCAGAATTGAGTGCTCCCGTATGTGATTTGGTTGCTCTAGTGAATGAAATGGTTGCTCTCACTTATGCATTGGTTGCTCTCACTAGTGAAATGGTTGCTTTCACACTTTATTTGGTCTCCCTTAGCCATTTAGCGGAAAACAAATATGCAACTTTATTTAATTTGAATCGAAACAGAGCCGTCTAAGTAATTTGGATATGAATATAAATAGAGTTTGATTGGATTTACAATGTTTTTAGAATCCAACTCAATAGTTGTGTAATTATATTCTCCATCCGCATCACCATGCATACTTTGCGATGGCGTATCGATCCTTTCTCCATTTGCATTTTTAGCATCTCCAAAAAGAGAATACATGTGATCTTCCTTTATTTGTGGAATTTTTACTTCAACTGAATTGTTGTTAATGTTCATAACTTCCAATTTGCCGTCTGACGGTTTATTCAATACTTCTTTTTTCTCCATATCAATTAGTAAATAACTTTCATCCTTAGGCAGTGCCTGCACTTTATCGAATTTAAAATAAAGCTTTTTCGGTTCTTTAAAATAGTTACTTTGTAAAAAATAAGTTCTTTCTATGTTTTCTACTCCACCAAAACCACTTGTTCCATTTTGAATAGAACTCCATAGTTCCCCCTTTTCATCCTCAATACGCATATCTTCAAATTGGAGAATCTCCATATTATTCTGTTCATCAAATTCTATATTTACTGCTACGCGAAGTGGATAAACGGTAATTTCTTTCACCAACATCTTTTGACCATCCATCTCTACTTTTTGGTTTACTGAGTAGACTTTCCCTTTTTTAATATCATTTTTAATAGTAAATGGAATAGTGAAAGTCGTTTTCTTTTCATTTTTTATTTGAAAGATCAATTCGAATTGCTGAGAGTTAAATTGCTTTGCTTCTCCAAATGTAAAACTAAAACGTTCGACTATTCGATTTGTTTTTTCACCGACATATCCAAAAGAATAGGAAGAATCATCACTTAGGTTTCTATCGCCGTTTAATACATCAATATTTCCATATCGAATATTCTCAATTGAAAATGGAGCCTCCAGTGTATAAAAAATCTCCATTCCAGTCTCATCTAAAATAACCCCATCTATAGTGAAAGTCATATCGTCTTTCACTTGCCTGACACCTATTGGTTCATAGTATTCATTTTCTATAATAGCTTCTAATCCTTTATCAAATTGAATTAGATCAACAAATCTCTCCATCCCTGGTAAAGAGGCAATCGCGCTTGCAAAAGCAGGTGATACACGAATAGATGTCACGAAGGTGAGCATTAGGATAGCAGCAACTGAAAAAGTCCAAAGCATTTTCTTTCGTTTTCTTTTTTTATTTTTTGCCTGGAGCAAACCTTGCTGGATTGCATTCGTTATTTGTTGGTCAGGAATCTCGATTTGTTCCAATTGCTTTCTTGATTCGTCCAACATTTCTTCTTCTTTTTCATACATGATCTACATCTCCTTTCTCTGCTAGGAAACTTCTCAATGACTTTAGTGCCGTATGGAGTCTCGATTTTACGGTCCCTTCTGGAATTTTCTTTATTTCAGCGATTTCTTTAATCTTTGTATTTTGAAAGTACTTCAGAAATATTAACTGTTGCTCGTCACTAGACAAGGATGCGATAGCTTCTTCCAACTCCATAGTAGAATCCACTGAATAGCCCCCTATTTCTTGTAGAACTTCATTTGAAATAAATCGCTTCTTCTTTTTCAACTGATCTTGGCAGTAATTCATCATAATTCGAATAAGCCATGTTTTCATATAATTTGGCTTTTTTACAGTATGTATTTTTTCAAAAGCTCTGAATGTTACTTCTTGCATTGCTTCGACAGCATCGTGTTCATTTTTTAAAAATGCAAAAGCTGTTCTATATAAATCTTCTTTATGTAATTGCATTAATTGTATAAATGCCTGTTCATCCCGTTTTATTGCGTTACTTGCGACTTCCACTTCATCCACCACATCACCCCATTTCGCTTACTGTTATACATTAGACATTCGAATGATGAAAAAGTTCATTTATTTTAAAATAAAAAAAAGGATGTCTCCATCATTTTTAACACGTTCAATTCAGTAGCACAAAATGCAAATTAAACGACGAAAAAGACCACTAATTCACTTATAGAATAGTGGTCTTCTAAATGCCTTTATATCTTACGTTTATAGGCAAATAGAGTTCGTTTTAGCAGTTCAATTAGCGGATACATACAATAATTATTTAAGGTGACTTTTTCTTGTAAAACTAATGTCATTTAGATGGTTAATTTAATCGAGATTAGAAATGAAAAAGTTGTTGAAATCAAATAAAAAAGGACCAGTTACAGTCCTTAAATAACATTATTTGTTCTACAATCACGTTCGTTTAAGGCAAAACAAAAGATTATAAAAAGACATACAGTTGGTTGCTTCAAATAAGATACTTTCTTCAACTAACGTTGCACATCGTTTCATTTTGTTTTTTAATGTTTAAACTTGAAACTGTTTAAAATGATGGTCAAGGTGCTTGTATATTCCTATACCCCATTGCTCAGAAGTTAGCTTTCCAAAAAAAGGATGTGGATGAGTTGTGCACTTTTCTGGTCCGTTATTTTGGAATGTGATAATTTTTTGTTTAAGCTTTTCTTTTTCTATGTCAAATTCTCTATCATCTGCAATCAAAATGGTTGGAATAGTAGACAGATTATGGGGCAATGTCTTGTCATTGTACATGATTTTTTTTGCAAACCTACCTACTATTATTCCTAACCAACTCCTTGGTGGAAAAGAATTTCCCATTGCAATGTCTTGGAAAGATGAACAATGCGCTAGCATTTGGGCAACGTTCATTTTTCCCCATTGTGGTTGTGAATTTGGACTCAATTTGTCAATACGCTTTAATAATTCTACTGTATCTATATGATTAAAAATATTTTTCATTAGTGCATATCCCCTTTAATAATAATGAGTCAACCTTTTTAACTTATTTGGTCAGTTCGTTGAATAATCCGGCTTATTTCTCCTTCTTTTATTATAACAGAGTAATTTTATATATCTTTTAACTTTCGATAATTGGATTTCGATTTCTTGGACACTCGTCGAGTTCAAGCGAACGAAAATAGCACCGCGATTAACGGTGCTATTTGTTACTTAATATAGTGGCGAAACTATCGCCTGAAATCGTGTTAACTCTCGTGTTATTTGAAACATTTTTTTATTTTTTGAACAGATCAACTAAACGGGTTTCCATCATTTGAGGGACATCCTCTAAAATTAGTGCGTATCAATTGGCTCTTTGCAAAGCGTTTTGCTCATTTCGGCGTATTGTACGAATACACGCGCTAGTTCCCGGAGACGATTATGCACATCTTCATCTACTATGACGTTATTATTATCAAAATGACTCGCAAGTGTGTAAACATAGTTTGGTGTGACAAGGCATCGGAAGTAGTCCAAAATTGGCTTAAGCTGATTTTCGATCACTAAGTGATGTTGATAAGTCCCGCCGTTTGCTACAATAGATACTGGTTTATATCGCATCGTTTTGGGATGTAAAAAATCAAACATATTCTTTAGTACACCAGGAATGGACCCTTGGAAAATTGGTGTTGCGATAATATAACCGTCTGCCTGTTCAAATTTACTTACTAGCAGTTTCATATCATCGTTGTATTTGTCAAACGGTCTTCCATCTACGAATTGATGTTCATAATTCGCCAAATTCACAATTTCTAACGTATAATCCATATTTAGCTTTTCTATATAGTCTTTCACTTGTTCTAAAATGACACCTGTTTTTGAGCCGATAATTGTTCCATCTACAAGTAGAATTTTCATCATTAAGAACCTCCTTTATCCGTTCCTAATTGTATCAAATAAGAAGGACTAATTTAGACAAAAAGTGTTACTTTTATAAAGTTCATCCTTTTGGCTGAGAACCCATATCACCTTAATTATTTGATATTACACAAAAATTTATCGGATTAATGCAGTATATGCATCCGCTTAATTAGCTGTAAATCAATTCATTTATCTATTTCTTCTTTTTCTACAAATATATCTTTTCGTTTTTCCCAATTAAACAATTCTTCCCTAGCGATGGGCTGTTCTTCCACTTCTATAAGGGGCTTTGCTTTTAAAATTTCGAGCGATTTATAGAGCGTAACTTTATTTTTATTTGCCCAAACAGCAAAATGGACCATTGCATAAGCTAATTGTTTTCCATCAATAGAACGAAATCGTTTTAATGGTCCCACTAGAATGGGATTTAATAATTGAAAGACACCTTCTGCAAGGCGTTCTCCTAGTCGGAATTCCTTTCGATGTCCTGTGAGTAATGACGGTCTAAAAATAGAGAGCTTGGGAAGATTTAAATCAATAAGTTGCTGCTCCATTTCACCTTTGATGCGACTATAAAAAAACGGAGATTTCTTACTAGACCCTGCTGCTGAAATAACAAGCATATGGTGTATCCCTCTTTTTTTAGCTAATGAAGCAATTTGCAGGGGATATATTAAATCAACCTTTTCAAAATTTGCTTTCGTTTTTGCTATCTTCATTGTCGTTCCTAAACAATAAAAAAGATCATCTGCTATTTCTAAATCTTTTTCTTCTAGCATATCAAAATCTTTTATTTTCATTTCTAATTTAGGATGTTTATAGGAAATATCTCTTCTGGCGATTACAGAAACAGAAACATACTCTTCGCTTTCACAGAGCTGTTTTACTAATAAGCTTCCTGTTAACCCCGTTGCTCCCACTACAATTGCGGTTCTTTTTCCCATTTCGATATAGCCCCCTTTCTAATAGTCATAAGCACCTGTCCAGTTCCATACAATAAATAGAATATGTCAGGAAAGGAAGATGAATATTGAAACTAGCTTATCTTTTAAATACATTTTCACACCGTGGATTATATCCTGCTGATCGAGCAAAAGTACTACTCCCTGCTTTAAAATTTACTGACTCTAAAGTTTTTGTGCCTAGTTCAAACACAAGTCTTATTGAATATTTAGTTACGCAAAATATCAAAGCTAATATATACAAAAATAATGGTCAACTTTTAGAAATACTAAAACTTTTTAACCCAAATTGTATTATTCATGATAGTGGAAATTCCGAAAAAGACCTTATTCGACATTTAAAATCGTTCAACTGTCCGCTTATCCATTTTGATGATCACGGTGATGGTAGCGCTTTAGCGGACATCGTATTTCAAGCACTATATGAAAATCCAAAAGACTTATCAAAAGCAAATTATGTATATGGACCTACTGGTTTTATCCCCACTCATCAACTAATCTATAAAAATAATAACATGTTGCAGGATCCGCCGCATATTGTCGTAGCCTTTCCTTATGAAGATCCTGAAAATTTAACGTATCGGACTTTAAGACATCTTGTGCAACTGCATATTCCACTGCAGATTAGTGTTGTGGTCGATGAATATTACAAACACGATATAAACGAACTTAAAAGGTTCGCGCTTACCCGAAAGTCCATTAAAGTTATTTCCACAAAAGAGCCAGAAGCTTATATATACAATAGTGATATCGTCATAACTTCTGGTGCTTACACCCCTTTCTTAGTGGCTCAGCAAAAAATTCCTTGCATTGTGCTTTGTGCACATGAGGAAGAAATGAATTTTGCTTTTCCTCAAGAAGAAAACGGCTTTGCAAACTTAGGGCTAGGACGTAAGATAAAACAATCGTATTTACAAAACGCAGTGATGGAAATCATTCTACATGACAACAGAAGAAAAGCTTATATACAAAAACAAAAGAACTTTCAATTTAGTTCTAACTTAGAAGAAGTAGTAAAACTTATCGATCAGACAATCGCAAATAAAAAAGAGGAACAAGAAATAGTACGCTAGCCAATTTTTTATGCTACAATAATGCAAAAAGCTGAAGGTGAACATTCATGACAAAAGACCAACTACAGATGCAAATAGCTGAGTTAAAAATGGATTATATTAGCTTACAAGGCGACATGGAAAAACTGGAGTCTAATGGATATCCAGCTCAACTAGAAAATGCTGAACGTAGACTTGCCAAAATGGAAGAAGACCTTGCAACATTAAACAAACAGCTTGCAGATTTGTAAACGGATTGCTTTTAGATTGTAGACTACTTGTATTTTCGAAGGTGACACCTTAGACTGTTTTGAAAACGCTTCGCAGTCAGGCGCTACTTGCAACGAAGAAAGAAAGCGTTTATCAACAGTCTGAAAGCTCGCAGATTATTCATCTGCTGAGCTTTCTTTTTTGGAGGAAATAATAGATGAGCTTATTAAATGTAGAAAATTTGGGACATACATTCGGAGATCGTACTCTTTTTAAGGAAGTTTCTTTTCGTTTAGTGGAAGGAGAACATGTTGGGCTTGTTGGAGCAAACGGAGTTGGTAAATCGACTTTGATGAACATCTTAACAGGCGAAATTATTTATGATGAAGGTCGTGTGGAATGGTTACCCGGCACACATTATGGATATTTAGATCAGCATACGCGCCTGCAACAAGGTCGCTCCATGTTCGACACACTGCGAGATGCTTTTTTGCCTCTTTATAAAAAAGAGGCAGAGTTAAATGAAATCATAGCAAAAATGGCGGATGCTACTCCAGAAGAATTAGAAGAATTACTAGAACAAATGGCGGAAATTCAAGATGCATTAGATGCTGGCGATTTTTATTCTTTAGATATGAAGGTAGAAGAAGTTGCTCGTGGACTTGGGCTAGATGCAATTGGTTTAGAGCGTCCTGTGGAAGCACTTTCTGGTGGTCAGCGGACGAAAGTTCTTCTAGCCAAGCTTTTATTGGAAAAACCAAAAGTTTTGCTACTGGACGAGCCTACCAACTATTTAGATGAAGAGCATGTGAACTGGCTATCAAACTATTTGAAAAACTATCCTCATTCGTTTTTATTAATCTCGCATGATACGGAATTTATGAATGGCATTGTAGACGTCATTTTCCATTTGGAATTCTCGAAGCTGACTCGTTATACAGCATCTTACGATAAATTTTTAGAGCTTGCTGAGTTGAATAAAAGACAACATATTGATGCATATGAAAAGCAACAAGATTTCATTAAGAAACAAGAGGATTTTATTGCAAAAAATAAAGCACGTTATTCCACAACAGGACGTGCAAAATCTCGTCAAAAACAACTAGATCGTATTGAGCGCATTGACCGTCCAGAAACAGCGGCAAAACCAGAGTTTGGTTTTAAAGAATCTCGCAGTTCTGGTCGCTATGTTGTAGAGGCAGACCATCTTCAAATCGGTTATGATAACCCGCTGCTCCCTCCATTAACGTTTACAATTGAACGAGGAGAAAAAATTGCGCTAGTTGGAATGAATGGGATTGGTAAATCTACGTTACTTAAAACGATGTTGGGCAAAATCCCAGCTCTAGGCGGAAAAGTAACTCGCGGAGATTTCTTGTTTCCTTGTTATTTTGAACAAGAAGTAAAAGCTGGGAATATAACACCTATCGAATCTATTTGGGAAACCTACCCAAGCATGGAGCAAAACCAAGTACGCAGTGCACTTGCCCGTACTGGTTTAAAAAGTGAACATATCTCCCGTCCCCTTTCTAGTCTAAGTGGTGGGGAGCAAGCAAAAGTCCGTTTATGCAAACTCATGATGGAAGACAGTAACTGGTTAATCTTTGACGAACCTACGAACCATCTGGATATTCATGCAAAAGAAGAACTAAAACGAGCGATGAAAGAATATAAAGGCACAATCGTCCTTGTAAGTCATGAACCTGAATTCTACGAAGGCCTAGTAACAAAAGTATGGAACGTTGAAGAATGGTTTTCTACTGGAAAAGAAGTTGTAGAAGAATAATTTGTTTCCAGACCCCAAGCTTTTTAGAAGCTTGGGGTCTTTTTTGATGGAAATGACTCTTTCCTAGTCTTACCATTCGCCAAATTAAAAACTGGTTCTACTTCTAATAGTGAATGGCATTTCTAAAACCGGTAAATTCCTTACAGTAAATGGCACTTCCAGACCAATTCACGTTGAGTCGCTAATTACAAAAATAGATTTTAAAATCGGCTAAACTTTCACAGTAATCGGCACTTCTGAACCAATTCGCTTGAAACCGAGACCATTTCCAGCCTAGAAGCAACCAAATCACCAAATCTATAAAAAAAAGAGCTCACAACATCAAAATGTCGAAAAACTCTTTTCCGTATTAAACTAAAATTAAGGAATCCTTCGCTAATTCATCATTCATAATTAATTCCTTTAGGCGTTGCTTCGCTCTAAATAATCGTGACTTAACTGTACCTATTGAAACTTTCATTACTTCTGCAATTTCAATTAATGAAAATTGATGCACATAGAAATACAAAACTGTTTTTTGATAGATGCCATCTAACTCAGCAACTTTGGAACGAACGATTTCACCAACATCTTCCTTCACCAGTTGATCTTCAACTGATAATATATCGGAAGCAATTAAATCTAGAATAGAAACATCTAGTTGTTCCGGTTGATTGGCAATGTACTTACTCCGTCTTACTTGTTTTCGGTAACGATCTCGGAATGTATTCATACAAATGGTAGTGAGCCAAGCTTTTAGATGATCTACTTCTTTCATATAAGACTCATATCGTACAACTTTCATCCACACTTCTTGCATTAGATCTTCCGCGTCTACTTGATTTTTCGTTAATTTCAAACATAAAAAATATATGTACCGGTTGTATTCCTCGTATACGTCTTCTATATTAACCTGCATAATTATTCCTCCGCTCGTCTTCTCTTGTTACCTATATAATGCCAAATAACAATCTTTCACTCCATCGGATTCTCTTTCAACTTTATTACAAACGTGTAAGTAAATCAGAGTCAAGGAGCATCGCTATCTAGGTATAACGACTTTCCGCCGCATGAGGATTACACATTATAGATATATTACGTCGTAAGAAAGTTGCCGCTGGGATTTCCGCTGCAGGGCGGACACTTTCCACCGGGTGAGCGATGAGCCTTCACCGCCGCTACGCGTTCGTTGTGAAGTCTCATTTGCCCACAGAGATCGAAGGCTAGAAGCGCCACATCGTGTGGCAACACCTTCGTGACCAACATCCTGTTGGCCTCCGGTAGGAGTCGCCGCCCTTTCGCTCCAATCCAGAAGAAACATATTAACTATTCAGTAGTATTGCGCAAAGTTATCCACTCTACTAATCCGGATATTATCACCCAATAAATAATGCGCAACATACGGAATATTTTCAATGGAGACATATAATTTAAGGCAAAGTTAAGGCTTTATTAAGAGAAAGTAGTGGCATTCTCCCCGTGATTTGACTCGTCCAACCATTTATTGGATTTTATTTTAGATAATATAGTTAAGATTAATAAGTGAATAGTAACACTGAATAGTTAGCAAATATGCTGGATTGCAGCGGCAGGTGGCGACTCCGAAGGGATCAGGGAGACAGATGAGACAGCACAAACGGCGCACATGCGACGGTGCTGGCTCATCGCTCCCCCCTCGGAAAGCGTCCACCTAGAGCGGAAATCCTGGCGGTCACTAAGACGCATTATATCTATTACGCACAACATTTTATCCATTATTCACAACATTATTTGGCCTATCGCAATATCGGATGAGTTACTCGCAACATTCCGATGGATATGCGCAGTAAGCATCTAAAACGTCCTGAAATTTTTCATTTCTAACCTTGTGACAAAAGAAAAAAACGCAGGGAGCTGTTAACTCTCTTGCGTTTCGGGAAGGATGATTTGTTTTTTTATAATCGTTAGTTTTGCAACACGGTTTCGATCCATCTCATTTACTTCAATCAGTAAATTTTCATAAGAAAACTGCTCATTTTCTTCTGGTACATGTCCCAACTGATCTAGCACAAATCCACCAATTGTGTCATTTTCGTTTAGAATATTAATATTAAATAATTCATTAATTTCTTCAATTTCTAAACGTCCTGCGCAGATTAATCGATTTTCAGTCATTTCATGCACTAAAATATCTTCATCATCATCTGTTTCATCTTCTATTTCTTGTCCAATCATTTCTTCAATCAAATCTTCATGTGTAACAATACCAAGTGTTCCACCGTATTCATCCAATACAATCGCCATATGCTTTTTATGCGTAAGCATCAATTTAAACACTCTCTCAACACTTAATGTCTGCACGACAAACAAAGGATCTTTATCGATAACTTCCTCCAGTTTTCTAGATGGATACATCGACCATTCGATTAGACTTTTGGAATAAAACATCCCTACTATTGTATCCATATCCTCTTCATAAACTGGATATCTCGTATAAAAATGCTCTAATATTGTATCGCGTACTTCTTCATAAGTAGCTTCCAGAGGAATAGCCACCATTTCTGTTCGATGCGTTGATAACACATCCGATACATCTTTGTTTGGAAAGTCGAGAATTCCTTTTATTCGTTCAGACTCCTCTTCCTCAAACGTACCATCCGTTGAGGCTATATCCACCATGTTTAAAAGTTCTTCCTTGGAAATGGTCGTTTCCTTCACAGCACCTTTGGAGCCTATTCGAATCATCATATTAATCAGCGCAGCAATTAAAAACGTTAATGGTTTTAACAATTTAACAAACAATCTTATTAATGGTGCTACCTTATAGACAACTATCTCGGAAAAAGTAGCAGCAATTGTTTTTGGTAATACTTCAGCAAATAAAATAATAACAACGGTTAAAATTACTACCGACCAAACTATATTCCAATGATAATTTTCTGAAATAAGGATTAACAGCACCGTCATAGCTATATTAGCTACTGTATTCCCTATTAATATGGTGATGGTCATCTGGTCCGGCTTTAATAAAAGAACAAGTAATTTTTCAGCATCCCTGTCTCCTTGTTCTGCACGCAGACGGACCTTCATCCTATTAACTGTCATTAATGCTGTTTCACTACCTGATAAAAAAAACGAAACAAGTAGTGCAAATCCTAATAGTACAAACTCTGTGTACAAATTTGTATCCTCCTAAAATAATAAAGTCGAACAATATTTCTTTTTATAACTATATCATACTGTGATTTTAGTTGTCACAAATCAATCTGCAATCAAATCTTATATAAATTTGACACGACTATCAATAACAATTTGGGTGCACCTGGTCATCACGAATTCACGAGTGCTTTGGACTAAACATTAGCTACACTATTGAGAAGTGAGTGTGTCTTCTTTATCCACTTTTTTCGGTAATCTTGTGGCGGATGTTTGTCCACCGCCCTCTTGGATTATGTAAAGACATGTCCCAATTCGCATTATACATGTAAATATTTTATGTCTGTCAGCATCACTACGCTAGTGGCTATTAAATCTACTGAAAAGGTAACATAATACTCGGACATCTCCTTCCCATGAGAACTACTACAATAACAACTATTGACATGAATACCAAGTAGCTATAAAATAATAATTGCATTGAAAATGATAATCACTTTCAATTGTAATTAAATGTTTCGCGGCTCTTGTGTTGTTTAATTACATATCAACAAATACCAATTATTAGGGGAGAAAATTATTATATGAAAAAACTTTTTATTCCGATATTCCTGTTCCTGGTACTTCTTCTGAGCGCGTGTAGCGACAGTAAAACGAATGATGCAAACAATACGAACACTTCTTCATCTGCATCTTCAGATTCCGTAGCAGATGCGTCCGAATCGGATTCAGACACGTTTATCTACCAATCCGAGGATGGTCCGGTCGAGGTTCCAAAGAATCCGAAACGAGTTGTTGTACTTACTAGATTTTTAACAGGTAACGTCATGGCTTTAGACGTGCCATTAGTTGGTGTGGACGAGATGTCCAAAACCAATCCAAGATTTGAAGAGCAGCTAAAAGACGTTGAGATAGTTACGGACGAAAGTCTAGAGAAGATCATTGAGTTGAATCCAGATCTTATTATCGGGCTTTCAGATATTAACAACATCGATAAGTTTAAGCAAATCGCTCCTACGGTCACTTATACTTATGGAAAAGTGGATTACTTAACACAGCAACTGGAAGTAGGTAAATTATTAAACAAAGAAAAAGAAGCACAAGCTTGGGTAGACGATTTCAAAGCTCGTGCAACAAAAGCTGGAGAAGAAATCAGGGCAAAAGTAGATCCTGATTCGACGGTCTCGGTCATCGAAACATTCAGTAAACAACTTTATGTTTATGGCGATAACTTTGGACGAGGAACCGAAATTCTTTATCAAGAAATAAAGCTAGGTATGCCTGAGAAGGTAAAGGAAGCAACAATTACTGACGGTTATTTTGCCCTATCACTAGAAGTACTCAATGACTACTTTGGCGACTACGTTATTTTCAGTAAAAACGCAGATGAGGATAATTCATTCCAGGATACTGAAATGTATAAAAACATTCCAGCTGTCAAGAACAATCATGTCTACGAGGCTGATGCTAAATCATTCTACTTTAATGATCCACTTAGCTTAGATTATCAGCTAGAATTCTTTATTGAAAAATTTCTAGGCAATTAATTCAAGGGATTGCTATAAGGAATTTGACGCTTCAAACACAGTCTAATCTTTCAATTAATGCGAGGGAATTGTCAATCCGACAGTTCCCTCTTATATTTCATTCAAAAATAAATTATTTTTCTAATACACTTTGAAATCTCCCTATATCTAGCTACATCAGACTCTACAGATTTTGAAAAGCTAAGGTTCCAATTCTCTCTAATATATTGACAATTACCGCCACATTTTCTATGTCACAAATCTTATGCTATGCTATACTATTTCTATTCACGAAATTTTATGAAAAGAGGGATTCTAGTGAGCCAATTTTCAACATTAGAAAATTACTTTACTGAAAAGAGAGAAGCACATTTAGAGGAATTAAAACAATTCTTACGCATTCCAAGTATTTCTTCCTTATCGGAACATAAGGAAGATATGCAAAAAGGAGCACAATGGTTAGCAGATTCTTTATCGAAAGCTGGTTTAGAAAATGTAATCGTTGATAAAACAAGTGGACACCCTGTTGTATATGCCGATTGGTTACATGCAGAAGGAAAGCCAACGATGCTTATTTATGGCCATTATGATGTACAACCTGTGGATCCATTAAATCTTTGGGAGACAGAACCTTTTGAACCACAAGTTCGAGACAACAAATTATATGCCCGTGGTTCTAGTGACGATAAAGGACAAGTATTTATGCATGTAAAAGCAATTGAAGCTCTTCTTCAAACTGTAGGAACGCTTCCGGTTAATGTAAAGCTTTTAATTGAAGGCGAAGAAGAAGTCGGTAGCCCTAACTTAGAAGAATATATAGAAAACAATAAAGAAAAACTTGCTGCTGATGTGATCGTCATTTCGGATACAGGTTTGCAAGGTCCTGGTCAACCAGCTGTTTGTTACGGTTTACGCGGTCTTTGTGGCGTGCAAATTGATGTTAAAGGTGCAAAAAGTGACCTTCACTCTGGTCTTTACGGTGGCGGAGTTCAAAACTCTATCCATGCTCTAGTGTCTATTTTAGATTCTTTCCGTGATGCAGAAGGTACTATTGAAGTAGAAGGTTTCTATGACAACGTACGTCCTTTATTAGAAGAAGAACAAGAAGCTTATAAAGCACTTGGCTTCGATGAAGAAGAATTGAAAAAAGAAGTTGGCGTGAACGAACTATTTGGAGAAAAAGGATACTCTCATTTAGAGCGCGTTTGGGTTCGACCAACTTTAGAAATTAATGGTGTATTCGGTGGGTTCTCCGGAGAAGGCATTAAAACTGTTTTACCAAGTGAAGCTGGCGCAAAAATTACTTGTCGTTTAGTACCAGACCAAGATCCAGATGAAATAGTTACTAAACTTAGAGCACATATTGAAAAGAATAAGCCAGTTGGTGTCACAGTGACAGTAACTGAATTCGATAAAGGAAAACCATTTATCACACCATTCGATCATCCAGCAATTCAAGCTGCTGGCCGTAGCTACGAAAAAGTATACAACGTACCAACAGCATATACTCGCGGTGGAGGCTCCATCCCTATCGTCGCAGCATTTGATGAAATTCTAGGCTTACCAGTAGTGTTAATGGGCTTCGGCTTATCAACTGAAAACTTCCATGCACCAAACGAGCATTTCCATTTAGAAAACTTCGACCAAGGCTTACGAGTAATCGGAGACTACTATTATGAACTTGCAGGACTTTCAAAAGAAGATTTAAAAAAATAATTTCTACTAAACACATGGATTTGAAAGATCCATGTATTTTTTAGTTGCAAATCCTGGAGAACAGTTGAAGTTTTTCACAAATAAAGGCCTATCCCATATCTATAAGCCGTTCAGTTTTAGATCGCTTACAATCAAATAAAACATAAGATAGGCATCCAATTAGCATTACAATTGAATGTCTATTTTTTATTGATATATTGCGGTTTACGTTTGTTTTTCTTTTCAATTGGATGTACTATTAACAGGTTAATTATCAAAATAACAATTATAATTGTTATTAAATGGATTAACTATCTAATTAGGAGTTCAAAACTTAGATAAAATAGATGGTAAAAGTCAACCAAAAATAACTAAATAAAAAATGGACTAGAAAATATCCGAAAATTCTCGTAGAATATTAATACATTTTCCGCAATTAATAGAACACATAGAAGAGAATATGCTGAAACATATCATTTATAAACAATAAAAAACGCTGAACATTAATTCAGCGTTTCTCTCATTTTAAGACAACGAAATATTTCTCCCTTATTGAACTAAAGCACGCGTTAGTTCAATAAGAACTTTTTATATTTTACCTTCTTTTATCCACGTCCAAATTCGAAAACTACCAAATACTGATACTAAGAAAAATAAAATCATATATATAACGTAAATTGACAATCTATTGATTCCTTGTAATCCTTCGGCATTAGCCACTACCCACAAAAATAGCCCGAAGAGCATCAAGTAACAAAATACATTAGGAATAATCCATACGATTCTTAACTTTGTGTTTTTCATAAATATCCCCCCTTAAAGTAAGTACGAATACAAGTAAGAATATATTTCAAATTAGTGTTTCCTTATTGAACTAAACTGCCCCGTTAGCCATCCATGAAGCGCAAAAACCAGCGCTTAACCACAGAGAATGAAAATGGTTAGAGGAGTCAATACTAGTAGTCCACCGAAAACAATAGAATTATTAATATCCTCTCTCCTCTTTTTTTACGATTAAGCAGGGGTCTTCTTAAGCATTGTCATTTTTCTTTTCTTGAAGAAATTAATTTTCATGGTAGTTTAAGTGTAACATTTCACAATAGATTTCTGAGATTTACTTGATGTTTTGGAAAAATAAATAGACCATCGAAATGATGGTCTTGTTCTGCTAGAGCACCCGTTAGTGAAATAAGAAAGATTTAATTTCAGAATTCAAACCCTTTTAATATGACTAAACTTTACTAAGCTAAACTACTGTAAGACTTCAAGCAATTCTTATATTATTTACAAGAGTAAATGCAATTATAATAGAAACATCCAAGTTATACTAAATATGATAAAGGTAGCTGAAAGGGTCATTAAGAATGTATTTTTAGAAGTACTAACATTACTATCTCTACTAACTTTTTTGATTAGTGTCACTAAATTTAAGCAAAATACTATTGCTAAAATTGGATTTAAAAAGAATGCTGATCTAAGTAAAAATTCCATGTCTTCACCCCTTATTTGTAAAAGAAAATACTCAAAAACTACTCTTATATTTACTAATTCGTCATTTTTCTAATAATACCTTCAAATTGAACTAAACTGCCCCGTTAGCTTAAAAAATAAATACTGCAATTGCTATAAGAAATAGAATTATCATCAGGAGAAAAGGCATAAATGCATGCCTTATTCCTTCTTCACCTTCTGCTTTTTCAAGCTTTTTTCTGAAACCTTTCCAAGCAGAAAAAACGCTAAATACAATCATTAAAAATATAAGTATCCTCCAATAGTCCAAATTAGAACTTCCCCGATCCTCTAATTTTTCTAATGCTCTTATTCAACTAAACTGCTGCTTTAGTAAAAAAGGCTCTACTCCTTCTTGAAGTAAAGCACGCGTTAGTTGAACAACATTTCTTACAAAATCCACTAAAATTAATGAGACTACTTATTTCAATAAATCATGTTCACCTCTATTTTACACAACTAAACAACAGTGTAATTTAACATCGCATAAAAAAATTCACAAAAACGTCACTTATGTAAAAGAATCTAGATATATATAATTACATTTATTCTCTATACGAAAGGATGTTTTTATTTGCCTAGTAATAAAAAAGAAGGTATTATTTTCGGACTATTTATGTGTTTTGGGATGGTTCTTATTATGTCAGTTTACAACACAGCTTTACATGGATTATCAACGTTTACAGTAGGGAGTGCAATGATTCAATTTGTCATTACATTTATAGTCGCTTTTATCGCAGAGTCGTTCGTTGAACCAATAGCTCGTAAATTTGTAGTATCACTACCTTTTGATAAATCAAAAGAAATCAACTTTATTGTGGCGTTTGCTTTTTGTATGGTCCCTATAATGGTTCTTATTATGTCAGTATATGGAGTTATTTTAACGGCGTTAATGACAGGAATTGAAGGTTCAATTTTCACAACTTACTTTAAAACAGTTGGTCTAAACTTTATCGTGGCTCTTCCATCGCAGTTAATAATTGTTGGACCAATCTCACGTAAGTTATTAGCTAAATACATTAAACCCATAACACAAAAACCAGAATTAAACGAGTAAAAACAAGCAAGCTACTTTTTGATAGCTTGCTTGTTTTAGTTGGAACTTCCATAATGGGTTTCAATGTCTTTTCCTGATTAAAGTATCATTCAAATGAAAGTATTGTTGTCTGTTATTGAATTGTACTGCCACGTTAGTAAAAAAGGCTTTACTCCTTATTGAAGTAAAGCACTCGTTAGTTTAAGTGTAAAATTTCACAATCTTTCAAAATACAATAATGGTTTTTATTGACCAAGCTAACTATGTATTAAAACTGCTGTAAAGGGTTTTCAAGATATAACCATTCTCCCAGGTACCCAATAGTATAAAACGGTCATCGTTGCTAAATTCAGCAAAACAAGCATATGGAATTTTTTCACCCCTAATGGTTTCTTAGTTATCGAATCGTAAGATTAACACGGCATCCAATATACCTTAGGTATTCGCTCCATGCTTAAAACCATAGAAGAAATTGACCACGTGTTTCCCCACTCCACATATCCAGAGTGTATGTGGAGTGGGGAAACACGTGGTGCTGGTGATTTTACAAAAAAACTAACGGAACCAGTATTGCCTGATTCCGTTAGGCATATCTTCCTACTTTTTAAACCTTAAATTAGGGGCACACGCTACTTTGCTTTTACCTTGAATTAGAACACTTCTATTGTTCCCCCATAGATTAAGATTATTGGACCCAAAGATATAAAGCAATACCTGCACTTCATCTGTTGACGTTGGTTGAAGCGAAGACCCAGTCAAGTGAAATCACATTTTCATCACAAGAATCTCGCCTACGTTTTTTGATATGTTTAGCGGCGGAGTAATATCAGGGAGAAAACAGTTTCCAATTCCCTTCGGATACAACTTCGACCTCTCCATCGATCACTTTGATGGCGGTTTGATCATCAATTGCATACGCCGGCCCCTGCATCCCGGCGGCCCATTTCTCTGCATCAGCCATCGTGTTATACGGTAACATCCCCAGATGCGGAAACATTGCAAAATCGACCAGTCCCAGCGTTTCATCACCACCGTTGGGTGGAGTCCATCCAACGAAGAATTCCCCGATGTTAGGTGCCATCACCATGCTCCCAGCACTCATTCCCACATAGACTGCATTCAGCGACGGAAAGAGGTCTTTCAGCCCGGATTGGAACATCCAGTGGCACAGATAGAGGGCGTCGCCGCCAGACACTAGCAGGACGTCCGTCTCCCGAACTAGTGGTACCCAGCGGTCTTCGTCGATGCTTGGCAGCGCTGTGAGCTCTAGTACGCCGACGGACTTCCAACCCAGGTCTACCATGGGATTATCGGAATTACCGCTGATGAACTGCCAGGTTTTGACGCCTGGGCCGACCCAGAGGTGTCCATACATCGCGGTGGGGATGCACAGGGCGTTGGAGTCGGCGATTGGCTTGCCCAGCATGTCAACCAACGCGTCAAGTATGCTTTTGTTATTGACGCCTGCAGATGTAAGTAGAAATTTCATAATTTTCAACCTCCCCAATATTTAATAATGTTTGATGAATGATGATTGATAATCGACTTTCACCTCTACCCGAATCATAATACTTTTAAATTTATCCTCTAAAAAATTTTAGATGGATTTATTTAAAATTCTACACTTTCAATCAAAAATCCTTTTTATATTAACCTCCCTCTATAAACATTGAGATATCAACGGTTTTCATCACTTCGTGATTAAAGAAAAATATTTTTCTCTTCTCTGATAAACAGAGTCTTGAATTTATAGATTTTATTACCAAGTTGAGCGTACGCTTCGCTAAAACTAATGGAAATCATTAGCTTTTTTCTCCATTATTTCGATGCACAATGGATCTCTGCGATGCTTATGACGACGTACCCTCCCATGTCTCTTAGCGTCAACGCGCTTACATTCCTTCGTTCGGTCTATTCATAAGGCAGAGGCCTGCTAAGCTGCCCCGGGGACTCATAGTCTAAGTTTAGTAATATTGCCGGCTTCTCCGTATCATCCTTTTTGTTATAGCTCTTTGATTGAAATGCTTACGCTGCCTCTCCGAGACAGTAGAGATCTTTCATCATAAGTTGCTCGTTAAAATACACTTTCTTTTTACAAATCCCATGTAATATTTTTAGTAATTTACCACAGAGTACTACCATCGATTGCTTGCCCCGTAAGGGATTCTGATTCCTTGTGGTGTAGTATTCATGAAGTTGTTTGAATGCTAGGTTATGCCGAATCAAAGGAACAATCACTTTGAAAAGGATATGTCTAAGTCTCTTACGTCCACGTTTTGATATATGTTTTTGACCCTTATGTTGACCAGAAGAGTTTTCACGTAATGTTAGTCCCGCTAGTTTAATGAGTTGGCGTGGATTTTCGTAAAGTGAAAAGCTCCCTACTTCGGAAAGTAGATCAACAATCGTCGCATCACCTAAACCTGGTACTGACGCGAGTAGGTCATATTCCATCGTTGTCTTTGCCATTTCAGTTAATTGGTCATTCACTGCTTCGATTTCAGCTTCTAACAAGCGAAACTGACGTAGGAGTGTGGCGATTTCATGTTTGGCCATCTTTTGTCCTTCTGTCAGTCCAATAGAGTTTGAAGCCTTTTCAATGAGTAGCTTAGCTTTTGGTAGTTGTGGAGCTCTCATACCCCCTACCTGACGGTAGAGAAATACAAGTTCTTCCGCGGTTTTCCCTTGAATGTCCTGTGGCATTGGTGTTCTTTCTAATGCAGTAAGTGCCATTTTTCCGAAAGAAGGAAAGACTTGAGTGAATTCAGGAAAATATCGATCGAGCCAACGAATGATTCGATTTTTAATACTTGCTAGATCCTCCGTTAACTTTGATCTAAGAGTAGAACCAATCCGTAGTTCAGCTTCTACTTCTTTTAATATTTGCGGATAGCTAAAGCGTCCATCTTTCAATAATCGCGCGATGACTAATGCATCTTTTTTATCATTTTTAGTCGGCAAATTATCATCAAGTTCTTTCGAACGTTTGACGTGCATTGGATTTACCATGACAAGTGGAATGTCGTATTGATCTAAAAAATAGGCTAAGTTCATCCAGTAGTGACCTGTTGGTTCAATGCCGACGATGACTTCCGTTTTCTGTGTTTCCAGCAGCGTTTGTCTAATTTTTTCATACAAGCTTTCGAATCCTTCTTTTGATTGATGTACAGAAAATGCTTTTTCTATCACACGTCCTCGTTCATCGACAAAGCAGGCGTAATGCACGTGCTTCGCTATGTCTATACCAACGACGAGTGTATTTTCAGTTACTTGATTAATTTTGTTATTCATTTTAGAATGCATTTAGGAGTCCTCCTTGTAGATGATGGGTCAATGGTCGTTGACACTCAGCATCATACTAGAGGGCTCTTTTTTCTGCAAGACCCCGAACATCTTTCAAACAGGAATGCTGCCCCGTTAGTAAAAAAGGCTCTACTCCTTATTGAAGTAGTCGAGTAGAAGGGAACCTTTCTACCTTGTGGTAGATTGTGTTCCTCCCCCCTCACAGAACCGTGCTTGCGCTATTTACGCACACGGCTCCTCCAAGTCACCATTCACAAGATGTACCTAATCTCTTTCGATCAGATTTGCTTATTCTGCTATCCTTAATAGTTTAGTTTCCATTTATTATCTCTACCTCTGTGTGTAGTAAATGTGTCACTAGTAAGGGTGATAACCTGGTAGCAGCCTTTCCTCCATCGGCATTACCCAACTTCATAGGTACTACGCTGCTATCCGACTCCCTACATCGGCATTTGGTTTCCTTGCTTATTATCGCTTGTACACCATACTCTTCTATAAGAAGAAAAGACCGGTAGGGCCTCCCGAGTTGCCGTACCATATCCATGTGTGACGTGCCAAGGTCTCTGACTCCAGAGAGGTTTATCCTTCTTGCCTTTAACGATGGATAAAATGTAGCTTTCTGCTGCAGGTAAAGCATCAGCCCTCTCGATTTACTAACATTATGGAGCTCAATCCCTTCAACCATTTGGCTTTCGACCCGCCACCTAACTGTCTACGCTTAAAGGCTACTGTTACCATTAGCCCTCCAAGACTCGCTACGGGTGAATGGCTAGTTCTTTCTCGACGGGAATCCCACCCGCTATATGAAACGACCTAGGCTCGGCCGCACAAGCACCCGTTAGTTTAATAAGCTCTCCTTCTAATTTTCAGGGGGACACCCATTAACTTAATATATTTCCTTTGCATTAGAAGGTAAATTTCTAATATGTTTAAGATATATAGTCATGTTTCTATCATCATCTATTGGATAAGTAAAATTAAAATGTTCAGCAACTTCTTGAGCTAAGATTCTAAATAGTTCACAAATAACAAATATTGATTCCCACATATTTGTATAATCAGAATTAGAATAAGTTTTTTTGTACATATTCCAATATAATTCTGGAAGATATTCCTAAAAATACTTCCCTAACTTTCCTGTTGAAACCTGAAGATCTTGTTGTATACCAATCCACCAAGAAACCATTTTATCCAAAGAATCTCTCGTAGTATATTCAAACATTAGTTTTGCATACGGTAGTTCATCACGCCAAATTCCCTTAGCAACGTTTTGTAAACACCACCAAAAATTGTTTGTGTAACTATCATATTCATCTTTAGATGGCATTTTGATATGGTAATTAATATCGGTAGGATATGGGATTGTTGGCAAGAGTTCATCTTTGTTCATTAAGGGAAGCGTGAGCTTATCTTTTCCATACTCTTCAAGTATAATCTCTTTTGTTTGAATACGAAGGTCTATACGATTTCCATCTGTAATAAGCATTAAAAACCCATAAGACCTATTAACATCGAAATCAATTTCCCTGCCAAAATCATTTTTGTCAGGTTCTTGTATAATGATTAAATCTCCAAAATCGTTAATCCATGCCTTATCATCTATAAAAGATGCTGTTTCTGTTACAACATACACAATATCATAATCCTGAAAAATATCTTTTGTAACCTTTGTATTAGTTTTTGAACCATTCATATAGACTGCTCGGATTCTTTCATCTCTTTGTGCAAAGCTTAATATTAAATCCATCATTTCATTTTCATTTCTCAATGCTATTCACCCCGAAAATAAAATATCCTATTACATTTTTTGTTAAACAAAACTGCTTCGTAAGCTCAATAAGGAAAAAGGCTTTACTCTTCTTGAAGTAAAGCATCCGTTAGTTGAATAAGTTAAGATTTCCACTCCTCATCTAAGAGTGCGTAATAATACTCATCCCACCATTCGTTTCCTTGCGGTATACACTTCTTGAAAAAACCTTCTCTTCTCATACCAATTTTCTCCATAACTCGATATGAGGGAATATTCTCAGGCTGACAAGTCGCTATAATCCTATGTAATCTCATTGTCTCAAAACCATATTTCAATATAGAATATGCTGCTTCAGATGCGTACCCTTTATTATAATATTTTGGATTGAACACCCAACCTATCTCATACGTATGTTCACCAAAATACTTATGAAACTCAATATGACCAATCAATGTTTGGTCTTTCTTTAATATCACTGGGAAATTCCTAGCATTTTCACTACTGTTTTTTATTACAAATTCCTTTGAATATTCTTCAGAAAAAACCCCTTCTGGCATATATTTCATAACATTAATATCAGATGTATACTCATGTACACATCGCCAATCCTCATATGTAAATTTACGTATTATTAATCTTTCCGTTGCTATGTTCATCTGCTTCCCCCCGTAATTTTCCTTCTTCTATCTTTGTCTATTGAATGTACTATTCAACTAAACTGCGTCTATAGTTCAAGAAAAAAGTGCCACCTCCAGACTTGAAGTAAAACACCCCTTTTGTCCAACAATTTACATATATTAACTTATTCCACACAATCGCGAAAAAACCTTCTTCTTCAACTAAACTGCTGCGTTAGCACAATAAGAAAAGCATTATTGTCGTTACACTAAAGCAGCTTAGCTTTATAAATACGCTCCCATTAGAAATTCAATATTTCACCAAGAAGCACCACTATATTCTAAAAATGAAACGGACTAATTTGACTAACAAAAATTGCAACTATAATTGAGAAAACAATTGAAATTGTAATTTGCTTAGGACTTTTGTAAAAGACTACGCATAAAGAAACATACATAATCAACTCTTCAATATATTTTAAATACACATAGAATAAACCCATTCCTAAAGAAAGGCTTAACAATAATCCCATGGGTAAGGCTGGTAAGATAAAAGCTAAAAGTATATTATTTTTAGCTTTCCAAACAATAATTGCTAACAAAGGAGATACTAGTGCAAAACTTCCCCAAAGTATAAAATACCTAGTTGGAAAAAACCCAAATAAATATGCTGAATATATATAATAACTTATTAGCATTCCTATAAAGAATATGAACGTATTAATAGCAGCTCTTTTTAGTGTTTTACTATATGCAGCTATAATTGTAGCAATCAATATCCAAATACCTAACCTTGTAAATAAATCTGCAAAATAGTCGAGAGTAATCGTCCACCAACTCCCATCAACTGTAATGGTGTCTAAATATTTTGACATTACTCCTAAAGCTGTACCTAAGACTAAATATATAATAATGTCTGGTATTTTTTTTAACTTAATCATTGTGACACCTCAAATCTTTGGTTTCTTTAATAAGGCATTTTTTAGATTTTGTGAATTTTCTTTATCTAACAGTCCCTATTATTACTTTTATTCTTCTTTCACTAAACGTTAGTAATAGGTAAACGTTTGAAGTTATCTCCGGCTTTTCCCCTACTCCGCACGGAACGTGCCAGTTTCCAAGCATTCCGCGTTCCATCTAACGATGGTATTATTAATTATAAGTTTCAAGTTACTCTTCATCGAAGAGCTTGCACTGTGGCATCATTCTTATATGAAATGATGTTCCCACGTTCTTACCAGACCGGTGCAATGCACAGTTGAAAAATAATTATTACCTATCGCTAGACTTGGGGCTGTTCCTCCACCTCCATTACAGAGGTTTCACTGGTCGTACCCCTACCCTCATAAGGACAAATGCATTTCGCCATTTAGCTTATAGCAACCGTTTCGGGTGACAGCTCTTGATCCAACGTTCCTTATTTTCCAAGTACCTTATAACCTAGCTATCTTTTTCTAAACTTAGGTGCTTCCTGTAAGCCTATGAGCTGGATACCGCCATTGTTCGGTATAACGTGTTTCAGAGCAGCAATTTTTACTCCACGTCACTCACCCCATCGTTGGATGGTACACAAGTTTCCTTATGCTCTAACTTTAGACCCGTACATTCGGAAGTTCTTCTGTTCTTTTCCGTAAGAAAATTCTCACCATATTTAGTTTTTCAGCCATCCGACATATCCATTGGCATACCTTTTCCGTGAGGGGTGGCTTCAGCCTTTGTTCTGCCGACTTTACCTGAGCTTCAGACCCCATAATCTGTCTATTATGACGCATGCAGGAGTATCAATGGGATAGTTTCAAAATACGTGGTTTTATCATTCCTATCCTCGGTTATAAAGTTAGGATTTCCGAAGAAATCCCTTGTTTTTTCACACATTAGTGCTTATAACAAAACTTGTCGCGCTGCTGCGTTAGTCTAATAAGAAAAAAGAGCTACCTAAGCAGCTCAATGATTTTTTACTAAAGTACCCGTTAGTGAAACAAAATTACTTGTTTATTTTTCTCCAAATCAATGTAGCAATAAGAAGTACGATACCAATTGAAGCCCCAATAATTTGGTCTAATAAAAGTTCACCTGTTCTAAAGTAACGAATGGTAAAAGTTCCTCAAAAAATAACTATTATCGTAACTGCTAATTGATTAAAATATGTATTTATTTTCATCATTTATTCCTCCTTAGCTGTTATACGAGTAGAAAGAAAATATGTTACATTTATTAACAAAATCCATTCCTGCTTATTGAACTAAACTGCGGCGTTAGTTCAATAAGAAAAAGGCTTCACACCTTATTGAAGTAAAGCACCCGTTCGTATTATAAGGTTAGCCAGATATTTCTGGTTGACCTTTTTTTATATCGATATATGATTGCGGTAGCCGGGGTAGAACGTAAGCACCCGTGGGGCTATTGATCCCGTCAACTAAACAGTTCGCCCCCTACTTGTAGAAACATGATTGAGGCTGGTTGGGACTCTGATCTCGTATAACAAGCGAAGCTATGATACTACATGGAGGAATAGGGGTTACCGGTTAATTGTATGACAAGGAGGAAAATAATGATGAATCCAGTAATTGGTCTGGATGTGGCAAAAGGCGAAAGTCAGGTTCAAGCATTCTTAGATAAAAAACAACCGTATAAAAAGAGCTTTAAAGTAGCACACACACTGGAAGGGCTGACAATTCTTTTAGAGTTTATTAGAGAAATAGAAGTGGCTTCTGGAGAAAGGCCCCCCATTGTTTTGGAATCCACTGGCCACTATCATACACCAGTTGTCCAATTTTTCGAAGACAGAGGTTATTTAATAATCATGGTTAATCCACTCGTTTCGTATCGAGCAAAAAGTTCCAGTTTATGTAAAGTAAAGACAGATATCATAGACGCTCGTCATCTCTGCGAGATGTTTTATAAAGAGGACTTAGAGCCTTATAAACAGCGAGGGATCCAGCTCTTAAATTTACGTCATCTTACAAGACAACATGAAAATATTACAGGTATGTATGTACAAACTAAACTACAATTCCAATCCGTTTTAGATCAAGTATTTCCTGAATACTGTGGGGTCTTTGGAGATCTTTATTCAGATGTCTCCTTACTGACCTTACAAGCATTTCCTACTTCTGAGGAAGTGATGGCAACACGTGAAGAAACAGTCGCCAAAAAAATAAAGGAATTCTGTAAAAGTCGTTCTCAAAAATGGGCAAACAGTCAGTCAGAAAAGTTAAAAGCTGCCGCAGATCGCAACCCATTCCAGAAAACCTTATACAATAGTCTTATCTTAAGCATAAATATGTATATTAAGATGCTTCTAGAATATAAAAAACATCTATCAGATCTGGAAAGAGAGATAGATGCTTTAGCGAAAAGCATGGAAGAATATAAGATTCTCCAATCCATCCCCGGTATTGGTGAGAAAATCGCAGCAACGATTATTTCGGAGATTGGGGAGATTGATCGGTTTAATCATCCTAAAAAGTTAGTTGCCTTTGCAGGAATTGATCCAAGTGTTTTTGAATCTGGTACATTCAAAGGTACTTTGAATCGGATTACCAAAAGAGGTTCTAGTAGACTACGACATGCCTTATATATGGCCGTTAAAAGTGCCATTCGTGATAGTCGCAAGAAGAAAACGACAGATGAACTCATTCCTCGAAATAAGAGGTTAAGGGAGTTTTATGATAAGAAACGTGAAGAAGGAAAGCCCTTTAAAGTAGCTGTAATAGCATGTGCAAATAAGCTTTTACATTGGATTTATGCACTTTTAAAAAACAATTCATTTTTCCAAGATCTTACCTAGTATTAAAATATAACTAAAAAGCCTAAACATTTCCAAATACAGAAAATTGAAAGGTTATTTGGCATGCACAATTTTAGTATAGCATGAACTAATTTGTTTTTTATTAATAAATATTGACAAACTATTGGCTGGTTTAGTTGTAGAATCAACTTCTCTTCTATTACACGATTTGTTAGAATTGTGTAATAACCCATATTAATTTCATCTCAAAATGTCTGCATGGTAGAATCTTGTTATACATTTTTTAAAAGGATAGCAAGCGATGTGATTGATGATATTTATTAAAGGAGATTGGTGTCCATTGAGTAAACCGTTAAAAGGGATTACCGTATATCTAATTATTTCGTTTTTGGGATATTATTTTGTTTTGCAAATGGAATTGTTAACTTCTATCATCAATTCTTTTATGTTCTTAATAATATATTTTATAGTTTTGATAGTTTTTAAGATAGCAAAAACCGCTAAACCTAAAGATTAGGGGTCTTGTTTAGTTAACGCAATTTGGTTCAAATGTGACATTAAAGAAATGATTTTCATTCCCTTTCTTAAACTAACCTACGGCGTTAGTTCAATAAGATAAAAGAGCTGTTTGTTCAGGTCAACGATTTTCACTAAAGCACCCGTTAGTTTAAACAGAAAAATATACAGTCTCGAGGAAGCAATATTTAGAATTTATATAATGCAGTCACAAATATTATTAACGCTAAAAATGCCATAAAATAGCCATACCCTGATTTCAGATTATTCTTTAAAGTCTCTATACTTATAACCGCAATAAAAAAACTCATAAAAAACGTTGATACTGCTGTGCCATAATTTCCAGTTAATAAATTGTATGTCAATAACACTACAAGAATAATTCCTAAAATAATTCGCATTACTTTTAACATAAAATCCCCCTTATATCTATTCTCTACTTAAACTAAACTGCTTCGTTAGTAAAAAAGGCTCTACTCATTATTGAAGTAAAGCACACCGTTAGCTTAATATGAAAATTAGCTAATTCTTCAACTCATTATAGTAGCAATATTCATTAGATTTACGTGTATTATTTATTTAGATTTGTTAGTTCCTCGTTAATAACTTCCTTTATTTCATCGTTTCCAATTGCTCCAATATGAAATGTATTGGAATCACCCCAATAAAGTAGCCTAATTGAAACGCCGTTATTAAGTTCAATCTCTAAGAATAGGCGAGTACCTTCTAACTTACCTACATCTATTAATGACTGTACATCTTCTAATTTTAAATCATAAAATGCGGCAAGGAACTTATCCTTAGAAGACTGCGAGAATGTATGTATTCTCTTGCCATCTTCGGTGCTTTGAATATAGATATTGTTCACCAACTTATCCATAGGGTAAAGTTCTCCTGCCGTTTTTGCCTTTTTATTTGTGTTGGCTACATATACAACATCATTTGCAGCAACTATCAAAGAAGTTGGATAACCTTTTATTTCATAAATGTTTGTTCCTTCTTTTAAAAATGCCGCATCACCATTTTGCATCTTGTGATTACTACATGCATTGTCGGACATCTCATATGTCACTTTACCAAGTTCTCTACCTTTTTCAATCGTTATAGGAAGATTTTCATTCGCTGGCTCTGGGTAATGATGCTCGTATTTTATATCATCAATCATCAGCATATCCACCCATTCAATTTCTGCATCTGGACACCCTTTAAGAGATATGGAGTTACTACAAGCAGATAGCAACATAGCAAATACTGAAATAAATATCATTTTATTAAAAATTTTCATCATAACACCTCCTAGTTATTAGACTCTTATCTCTAATATAAGTCGCGAATTTTTATGAATATTCCGTCATTTTAATTTAAACCTTCTTCAACTAAACTGCGGCGTTAGTTCAATAAGAAAAAAGAGTTACCTAAGCACCCCCACCTTCATAAGGAGCAATTACACCTTTAATGAGCTTTAACTTTTAAATCATTACCTGCATCTTTTTTACCTTCATATATTACATTATCCTCATATGACAAATCGAAGTCCGCATTGTAGATGTCCCAAATATCATTATTGTTTGAATGAGTTGCTATAATGTCTAATATTTTCTTAAACTGATTAGTTGCTTCTTCATTTGTAGGAGGCTCTTTGAGGAGAAGCCTAAACTTAATAATTTTTTCCCCTCCAAACGCTGAAACGCATTCAATACCTTCCTTCTTAAATTCCTCCTCTGATTTTGTTAGTGCTTCACCAATATTTATCTTAGGATGTTGGTTACATCCACTTAAAAAGTAAGATAAAAATAAAATAACAAATACAAATTTTGAAGAATTTTTCCTCACTGATAATCTCCTCCATTAATTTAACACCAGAATTTTGTATTCTACTAAACTGCCGCGTTAGTTTAAGTACATTTCTTCACAATAGTCCCTTATTTGCCTACAAAATAAACAGTAAAAATTAACCCATTAATTACTAAAGCTGATAAAGGAATTATGGCAACAAATGCGGAGATAACTATTTCTATTTGAATTAGCTTTAACAATACTAAATAACGAAGATATAATTAAAATGAATATAGTTATAGTGCTAACTAACAATATGTTTCGATTCATTTCACCAGTTACTCTTGCAATATCTTACACGAAAAATACTGCTATTAGCCCTACAATCCACAATATAAATGAAGCTATAAACCATTTCGAGAATTTATCTATTTTGCACACCTCCTAATCAGACCTTTTCTTAAGCTATGGCGACTTCATTTTCATGTTTCATTAAGTACAATTACCCGACAAGCCCATCATTACTTCCAATTTTAAACAATTACTATTGTAAAGTCCATCTTACCTTGTTGAACTAGTCGAGTAGAAGGGAACCTTTCTACCTTGCGGTAGATTGTGTTCCTCCCCCCTCACAGAACCGTGCTTGCGCTATTTACGCACACGGCTCCTCCAAGTCACCATTCACAAGATGTACCTAATCTCTTTCGATCAGATTTGCTTATTCTGCTATCCTTAATAGTTTAGTTTCCATTTATTATCTCTACCTCTGTGTGTAGTAAATGTGTCACTAGTAAAGGTGATAACCTGGTAGCAGCCTTTCCTCCATCGGCATTACCCAACTTCATAGGTACTACGCTGCTATACGACTCCCTACATCGGCATTTGGTTTCCTTGCTTATTATCGCTTGTACACCATACTCTTCTATAAGAAGAAAAGACCGGTAGGGCCTCCCGAGTTGCCCTATCATATCCATGTGTGACGTGCCAAGGTCTCTTACTCCAGAGAGGTTTTATCCTTCTTGCCTTTAACGATGGATAAAATGTAGCTTTCTGCTGCAGGTAAGGCATCAGCCCTCTCGATTTACTAACATTATGGAGCTCAATCCCTTCAACCATTTGGCTTTCGGCCCGCCACCTAACCGTCTACGCTTAAAGGCTAATGTTACCATTAGCCCTCCAAGACTCGCTACGAGTGAATGGCTAGTTCTTTCTCGACGGGAATCCCACCCGCTATATGAAACGACCTAGGCTCGGCCGCACACCTGCTTCTTTAGTTAAACAAACTAATTTAAATTTTCAATAAACACTTTCACCTCGCTTTGTAGATGTTTCGGAGAAATAATAGCATAATTTATATTTGCAACATTACACACATATGCAACTTCTTTCTCATTAAAGTAATAATCTACTTTTTTCTCCCCGATATTCAATTGTTTTTTTTTCGCAAAATCTTTGGAAAAATCCCAATGACTCGTAGTCAAACGAAGGATAACCTCATTTTTATATTTAATTGTTACTAACGGACTGATAAATCCATCATCATATTTTTCAACAGACTCAACTGCCCATTTCGTAGGTAAGTCAGGAACATTTTCAAGTCTTAAAACTTCAGGAACTTGTTCTATTGTGATTAATGACTTATATGAACTTATAGCTAAGGAACTAAAGAGGTAGTATCCAGTAATGGAAATAAAGAATAAAATAAATATAAAAATTACTTTTCTATTCGATTCCCCTATAAAATTACCCACATGACACCCCTCCTCAGTAAATTTTTTTAATGTATAAATTTTATTACACCGTAATAAATAGGTATTTCATTTATTGCATTATACTGCCCCATTAGTAAAAAAAAGCTCTACTCCTTCTTGAAGTAAAGCACGCGTTACTTGAGTAAAAGTTTTACCCATTAACTATCACTTAGTTTCGTTTTAGTAAAAATCCCTGCTAAGAGTGTGATATTTCCACCCTACAACCTTCTTTCTATCAATCAACAACGATATTCCCGACATATTGAGCCGTTCCAAAATCAGAAGTAAGATTTACCTCTATTAAATATTCACCTTTTTCATCGGGGAAATTAAATTCTTTTAGGTAATTTACATCTAATTGTATTTGTTCATCATCTCTCCAAACTGAAACGGTTAATTCTAAGATATCAAAATCTTGCCCTCCAAAGTAAATACTATCCTCTTGTCCAGCCTTAACTGCTCCTTGTTTTTGTTCTCTTGCTAATTCCAAACTGTCTATTTTTTTTACCGTACCATCTTTTTCCCAATTAATATTTGCTTCTGCTAATTTTAATCCACTGTGAGAAAACGTAACGCTAGGCGGTGAATAATCATAACTTTCAGCTATAAAATTACATCCTGCTAATAACACAATACTAAATAATCCTGTGAACAATGTTGTAAAATATTTCATTTATATCTCCCCTCATTACAAGTTATTTTACCATTACTTTATTATCCCTAGTTGAACTAACCTGTTATGTTAGATCAATAAGAATTCCCTAGTTTTATTATTCTATTGATACCTAATAACATCTTTTTGATTTGAAATTTTCTGTTATTTTAGTAGACAACTGCTAACTCAATTTCCTATTGTGTTAGCTTTACGTATTTTGTAAAATACGAACATTTATTGTTTTCTATGATACAAAAAAAACCACTGCGAATTACAACGCTAATTATTGTTTTATTTGATATCTAATATCTGTTGCTTATTCTGTTCTATTTGACCGTTTATTTGCGAAAAAGTGATTCGAAACTGAATGGCTTACCATATCTAGTTAACTCTTTATTAGGAGAAATAGTTGCTGTTCTTCTGAAATTGGTCTTGAGTAGATGCAATTTGGTTGCGCTTATGCTCAAATTGGTCTCTTTGTGCTATTTAATCAGTTATAATGGATAATAATTCCGCGAATAATCTCTCTCGAAGCACGAGACAAAGAAATGGCTATCTCTATGCGAGATAGCCATTTACTTATGCTTGTTTTTCGAATATCGTAATTAATTCGTCTACACTTTTACGGGGTTTTGGTTTTGGCATTTCATCAAAGTATCCGACTTGCAACATACTAATAATGCGTTCTCCTGATTTTACCCCAAGTGCTTCACGAAATTTTGGATTGTCTAGATATCCTGGTGTTTTCCAACATGATCCAATTCCACGATCCCAAGCAAGTAACTGCACATTTTGTACAAGCATACTAGCTGCAGCATAATCTTCTAATCGTTCCTTTTGACGTGCATCTTCAGGAACAATTACAAATACATAACCGCCCGGTGTTTTAAATTTTTTCATTTGTTTCTCTAATTCATCTTCTGAAAGTTCTTTCCATTTTGGAATTGCGAATTCTTTTAACACATCATATAATTCTACTAGCTCTTTTCCACAAGCTACGACAAAGCGCCATGGCTGTCTTAACTGATGATTTGGTGCCCATATTGCATCTTCTAAAATAGCTAGTAATGCATCTCTTTCCACAGGTTGCCCGTTAAATTGCTTTATGGAACGTCGTTGAATAATCGCATCTCGAACAGTTAATGATTGATCTATCATATTTTTGAAAAACTCCCTTTTAATTAACGTGTATGATTATGTACATCATACCAATTAATTCATTGTAATAAAAGCCTTGCTTTTCTCATAATAACGTTACCCGATTTTTCCCATTTTTCTTCGATTCATAAAGTGCATTATCAGCTCGTTCAATTAATTCTTCTTTTTGTTCAAATGCATGATGCTCCGTCGATGAAACACCTATACTAATAGTGACATAATTATCGTCAACATTAGCTGAATACTTTTGTTCTTCTATTAATAAACGTAGGTTTTCTGCAAATCCGGCAGCCTCTTGTAATGAAACATGTGGTAATACGATGGAAAATTCTTCTCCACCATATCTTGCAACAAACGTGTTACCATTGCACATCACTTGCAAAAGCTGAGAATATTTGATTAATAATTCGTCCCCTGCAATATGTCCTTTATTGTCGTTATATGTTTTAAAATTATCCACATCTATCATTAGCAAGGATAAATGACTATCAAAAGAAATTGCTTCATCGAAATATTTGCCTAAATTTTCATTGAAGTATCTTCTATTATAAATTCCAGTCAAACCATCCACTTGGGTCAACTTTTTCAATTCGCCATTCTTTTGTTTCAGTTCTTTTGTTCTTTCTTTAATTTTTTCATCTAGAGATTCATTCAACTGCTGTAAATCAATAGACAAATTCTCTGCTTCTTCAAATTTACGAGCATACTCTTTACTTAAATTGATGGACTGTATGAGTACATATAAAAAGAAGCCAATAGTTGTAAACGGAATGGAATGAATCCAATTTAGAGACAATAATACATCATTTATAACCGATCCAAAAAATATTAAATTCGCTAAGAGATTTACAAAAATAGTTGGTCTATTTCTTTTATATGCTAAAATGAGCGCATATAAAATGTAAACCATAAATAGAGCAACAATTACGAAAAAGTAATTTAATAGTGGTTGATAAAATATCGGCTTTGTAAATAAGGTGACTATAATTGCACCCATAGAAACGATTATTCCAATAACGACAGGTGTTTTCTTCATTTCCTTGGGGTACATTGTTCCCACAAAATTTAAATACAACAAAAAGAGAACATATATACAAATAACTTCTAGTTTATTTACCCATATCCAAGGAATCATAGGGAAAAAATAGTTAAAATAATAAGGTGGCTTTAATATGGAATATAACGAAATGAAAATACTAATTAGACCAAAATAAGCAAATACTTTCTCCTTTCTTCTAAAAAAGAAAATAAATAGTTCGTAAATCCCCATAACTAAAATGGAACCAATAATAAACATTGTATAAGCTAATGTATTGTCATAGGTTCTTGTTACTTGTTCAGAACTTCCTAAATAAATTGGCTTAGTTGCCCCACCTATCGGATTACTAAAATTTGAAATATGTAATACAATATTTATTTCTTTATTTCTCGGTGTAAAATATACAAAACGATTCGAATATACCGGTTCAGTCGTGCTGAAACTTGTACCAACATAACCGTTGGAAGCAACCCTTACGCCATCTATTGAAAGTGTGTATGATGTATTCTGGTTGGTCATTGTAATCGCTAATGTATTGCCTACTTTTTCTTCAGGTATTATCACTTTTAAATAATATGTTCCATATCCAAAAGAAGTTCCTACTTTGTCTTCCCAACTGGATGGGATTGTGATGTTTGCTTGATTTTTTTGTTGAATCCTTTGCTGAATTTCATTTTCCGTTACTAATTCTTCCCAAAAAAATTTCCACTCCCCGTTCAATTGGATTAACTCCGGACTTGTGAAATCTTCTCTACTTAAGACCAACTCTCCATCTTTTGCAGACGGATGGGGATGGGTATCGATATTCGTATAACAGGATGCTAGTATAAATAATAAAGGGAAAAATAATAGTAATAATCGTATTTTCATACTTGGCAACCTTTCTCTACTCTCACAATCAAACTCGATGGGGTGATGTAATGTATTTATATTGGATAATTAGTTATTTTATCGGTACTTTTCTTACCGCTTGGTGGGTAGGTAAATGGAAAAAAACTGATCTACGCTCAATACGCAGTGGAAATTTAGGGGCAAGAAATGCTGGTGCAGTTCTTGGAAAGTCAGCATTCTTCGTAACTTTTTTAGGTGATGCACTAAAAGGGATTCTTGTTATGTATATAGGCTTTTATTATAATTTTTCTTTAGCGATTATTGCAACAGGTGGACTTCTAGTCATATTAGGCCATCTTTATCCGTTTTGGCTGAAGTTCAAAGGCGGTAAAGGAATAGCTACTTTTATCGGTGTAGCACTTGTATATAATCCAATGCTTTTTGGTATTTTGGCAGTATTTTTTGTCGTTTTACTCGTAATGATTAGAAGTGCAACATTAAGTATGCTCTTGGCTTTTCTTTCGTATGCTTTCATATGTTGGATAAATTCTGCCTTTTACAGTGCATGGCCTATTTCGGTTGCAATCATAGTCATTCTCGTTCGTCATCGCAACGATTTAGCTGAATCATGGCATGCAAGATGGTGGAAAAAGCAGTCCTAATTATTATATAAAATATAGTAATTTTGACCATAGTTATAAAGTATCCTATAGCTCAATATGCTATAATTATTATAAAATAAATAATTTATTGAATAGGATGTTTAGTATGAATACGAGAAAAATCGCTTGGGTAATAGATAGCAGTGCGTTTGTGAATACGATGCTAAAGGAGCATCCGGATGTGTATATTATTCCGCTTAATATACATTTTGGTCAACAACAATTTATAGACGGAGTAGATTTAACTTCGGAACAATTGTACGAACGCATTCGAAATGGTACGGAATCAGCAAAAACATCTCAGCCATCTGCTGGTGAATTTGTGGAACTTTATACTAAACTAAGCAAAGAGTATGAGTCAATTATTGCTATCCATGTTTCCAACGGTTTAAGTGGAACGATGTCTTCTTCATTAAATGGCGCTCAAATTGCAAAAGTTCATGTGGAATGTGTCGATTCTCTTTCATTATCTGCTGGAATTACAGGTTTAGTAGAAAGAGGGTTTCATTTAGAAGGACAAGGTTTATCATTTGAGGAAATTGCTTCGTCATTAAGAATAGAAGCGACTAAATTCCGTAACTACATATTAATCGGCAACTTAACACAGCTTTATAAAGGCGGTAGATTAAGCAGTGCCCAATTCTATCTTGGAAGTCTTTTAAAAATAAAACCAATTATTCAAATTAACAATAAAGGTGAATTACAAGAACTGGATAAAGTTCGATCTCACAAAAAAGCGATACAATATCTGATTCAAAAAGTAATAGCATCTTTTCAATCAGAAGGTGTAGAACTAGTATACATTATGCATGCTAATGCAATAGAGCAAGCGAAGGATTTAAAAGATGCAATTCAACTCGAATTACCGAGCCTGCAAGTATCCATTGGTGAAATTAGTTCGTCTTTAGCAGTTCACGCAGGTGAAGAAACCTTAGCAGTACTTTGGTATGTCAAATAATAAGAAAAATGCTAGCGTCCTTTAAGTACTCTTGTCTTCTCTATATCTAGAGTACTTTGGACGAAACATTGGCTACACTATAAACGAAGAATTTTATAGAGGATCTGTAATTGACGCAGTCACTTCCAGATCCTCTTTTTTTTGGTAATCTTGTGGCAGATGTTTGTCCGTCGCCTTTTTGGACTGCGTAGAGACACGATGCAATTGGTTTGGATAATGAGAGATTAGATGCTATCCTACTCTTTTAAAAGCGGACGAAGATACAATTTCGTCCGCTCAGCGCTTCTTTATACATGGATGCTAGCTATTTTTCTCTAGTACCACCTACTCTAGTCATGCACCCCCTGATTCAGGTAAACTGTGCATGTAAAAGTAATAAACATTCAAGATAAAGCCCTTACAAGATTAGAGGCACAACTTATAAACACTAACCAGATTCCCTCTACATCTAGAACTTACCTTGCATCCAATTTCAAATACCTATGTATCTCTTAAGAGAACTATTCGATGAAAAGCTACCGTTCTATGTAGGTTTTAAGCTCAAGAAGATACAATTTCGGGAACTTTACACTTTTTCACCTTGCATTTGTTGCTTATTTTTGCAAAGAAATACTAGTTGCATGGAACTGCAGTGTAAAAAAGTGCCACTTACTTTAAAATCGAAAAGACTGAAACGCTTTAAAAGTGGGGCTAAGCAGCCAAAACTGCATTTTTGGCTGCTTATTGTATGAATAGGAAATATACTATTTTTTCATTCTCAAAAGCTTTAGCACTTCGCTTTTTTGTGTCTGTGGAGAGTGACGGACGAAAGACTACCATACGATTACCGGAAGAAATGCCGAGCATCTATTGTTTTCTCACCAAATTAACTAGTAATTCACTGGATATCTTTAGTAAATAACTTATTTGACTTTCTATATCTAAAAAGTGTACCTAAACATCCTTCGTTTAGGTACACTTTTTCTTTTAGAAATTATCTTTTATTTGAAAGAAAATATAGCTTGTTTTTGGTGTATGTGCATAGGAGTCTTCGTAGTTCCAATACCTGTCTCTACTATTATTTGTATGTGCATTTACATATGGCATACCATCCTTGATACTGGTCACAATCGTCGAGTGATCGTATCTACCATCTCCTTCAAAATCATAAAAAATAAGATCTCCCGGTATTAATTGCGTTGGAGAATCCACTTGGGTCGCTTGCAACCCCTTTGTCGATCCTGCCAAATACCATCGTAACCCGTGCGGTGTGCTCCAGCTATAGCTCCACGTGTGATTTCCAAGCCACCACCCTTTTCCCCTATTCGGCTGTCCTCGCATGGGAGCACCACCTGCAAATAAACATTGTGAAATATAGTTAGTACAATCTACATCGAAAACAGGAAACTTAGGATTATGACTATTCCACCACTTCTGCGCATAGGCTACCGCTGCCTTGCGGTTATATGTTGCCAATTTTCCACCTCCCTCTCTTTTGTTTATATGTTTTCGTTTAAAAAATATGCTAGTATTGATTCAATGAATTGAATTGTATTTTATTTTCAAAACAAAAATCAAACAAGAAAAACACTGGTGTTAAAAAAGAACCTGAATAGGAAGAATTCTGTTTTTTTATTTGTTTAGAAAGGAAGAAGGCTAATGCCACAACATGCAGAGAAAGAAATTACAATGCCTACTTTGCTTTGTGATGAAAAAGGCAATTTAAATCCAAAAGCGATTGGATATGCAAAGAAGCCAATCATTGAAAGTAACTTAAAAGGACATTATATGCGGAAGAAAAAGTGGAATTATTGGTGTGTGTTTGGAGATGAAATCCTTTTTTCGGCAACAATTAGTCACTTAGATTATGCAGCAGTTTGCTTTGTATATTTTTTAAACTATGAAACGCAACGTTACGTGGAAAAGACCGTAACTATTCCTTTGGGAAATAAAGTGAAAATGCCTACTCAAGTTTTAGAAAGCGTTCATTTACATTCAAAAGAAATGTCGATTCAACTTTTATATCTACAAAATGAAACTCATATGATGGTTACTGTCCCTAACTTCGATGGAGATTTCTTACATGCTGATTTACATATTTCACACCCTTTAGAGGATGAATCACTCAATGTCGTCATTCCATGGAGTCGGACACAATTTCAATTTACAGCGAAACATCATTTATTGCCTACTACTGGTTTTGTCAAAATCGGAGATGCTCATTATTCTTTTCAAGCCGAAGATAATTTCTCTGTACTAGATTATGGTAGAGGTGTTTGGCCACGAGAAGCTTTATGGAATTGGGGGTTTGCTTCCCAACGTGTTGGTTCCAAAAGAATCGGGTTGAACTTGGGCGGAAAATGGACAGATGGAACAGGTATGACAGAAAATGCTATTTTTATAGATGGCATCCTCACGAAAATTCATGAGGATGTATTATTTAACTATGACACAAGTGATTTCATGAAACCTTGGACAATAAAAACCAAGTTTTCAAATGAAGTAAATTTAACATTCACTCCCTTCTTCCAAAGGATTGCAAAAACAGATGTGAAGCTTGTCACTTCAAATGTCCATCAAATGGTTGGATATTATAATGGCAAAATACAGTTAGAAAACGGTCTTACTCTACAAATTCATCAATTATTAGGCTGTATCGAGGAGCATAAAGCCAAATGGTAAATGGCTTTTCTGCGACGAGCTTTGCGCAGGAGCATAAAGCCAAATGGTAAAAAGCTGAGAAATGTAACTCAGCTTTTTTTATTTAATGAATTAATTTCATAATTCAAAGTTAGAGAATAAAACAAAAACAATAAAGTAAAATATGAGAATATGTATAATATGCTCTTCATAAACCAGCATGATTCCGCTATAGGCAGGCGCTTTCCGCGGGGCGCCGCCTGTCGCTCCATTCAAAAAAGTAATCATTATTCGTGTTTTAATAAAAAATTGCTATTTATAAAATCAACTCAAATAAGCTGTTTGATTAGTTCTTTATTTCTTTCCTTAAAGACTTCATTATGAGATGAAACCATTGCAATACTATCTGCATCTGGTTGAATATATTGTTTTGCCTGATTGACTGCATTTGCAGCATCGTGGAAAGTACCTGCAATTAAATACAACTTACCCGGATGTTGTAAAATATCTCCTGCAGCATACACACCCTCAACGGAAGATTCACTCAAACTATTGCCTGCTACATAAAAGTTTTCAGCAATTTGAATATCTATTTCGCTTTTCTTTAAGAGATCCGCATCTTGCTCATACCCATGATTGATGACTACTTCATCTATATCTAATAAGGATATTTCCCCTGTTTCATGGTTTGTTAATACTACTTGTTGAATAACGTCATGATTTTCACTTGCTATAAGTTTTGAAATAGTCGTATTGAAGTAACAAGTTATGGAACTTTCTAATAGTTGAGTTACTTGTGCTTCATGTCCGTTCAAGGCATCCTTTCTGTATGTCACATATACTTTTTTAGCAATTGGCTCCAGTTCATTAGCCCAGTCTATCGCGGCATTTCCTCCACCCGAAATAATGACTGTTTTTCCTTTAAAACGGTGCAATGATTTTACGGTATAATTTAAATTCCCAACTTCGAATCGTTCTGCCCCTTCTATTTCAAGCTTTGTTGGGTTTAATATTCCACTTCCAACAGCTATTATGATGGTTTTGGAATAATGCATCTCACCGGAAGTTGTATGTAAAACAAAAATTCCATTCTCATCTTTATCAATAGATTCTACTTTCTCATTTAATACTACTTCTGGATCAAATGTTAACCCCTGTTGTACTAATTGACCAATTAACTTTTCTCCTGAAATTGGCGTTTGTCCTCCAACATCCCAAATCATCTTCTCCGGATAAACATGAATTTTTCCACCCAATTGTTGTTGATATTCAATAATTTTTGCTTTCATTTCTCTTAAACCACTGTAAAAGGCAGAGTAAAGTCCTGCTGGTCCTCCACCAATAATTGTCACATCAAATATATTTTCCATATTCTCTAATCTCCTATCAAAAGATTTTTGTTGACACCTATCATTAAATTAAATATAGTTACATATGATAATGATAATCGTTATCACTTCTTAACGCAACTATAAGTATGGAGGTTTATAATATGGTTCGTCTATATACAGATGATTTGTCTATTGCCTATGATGATCGATTAATTGTAAAAGAATTGTCTGTTGAAATACCTGATCAAAAAATTACTACAATTATTGGACCAAATGGTTGTGGTAAATCTACTTTACTTAAAGCAATTACACGAATTATTTCGCATCAGTCTGGTTCTGTCGTACTAGACGGAAAAAATGTTGCAAAGGAAAATACGAAACAACTTGCAAAAAAGATGGCCATTTTACCCCAAACACCTGAAAGCGCAAGTGGACTTACTGTTGGTGAGCTTGTTTCATATGGACGTTTTCCTTATCAAACAGGCTTCGGACGGCTCTCAAAAAAAGATTTCGAAGTTATTGAATGGGCACTACAAGTGACTGGTACAAGCGAGTTTAAATACTCCCCCGTCGATGCCTTATCCGGTGGACAACGTCAGCGGGTTTGGATTGCCATGGCTCTCGCTCAAGAAACGGAAATTATATTTTTAGATGAACCAACTACCTATTTAGATATGGCTCATCAGTTAGAAGTACTAGAACTTCTTCAAAAACTTAACCAAGATGAAAAACGTACTATTGTCATGGTTTTACATGATCTCAATCAAGCTGCACGCTTTGCGGATTATATTATTGCTTTAAAAGAAGGAGAAATTGTTAAAGCCGGTAGCTGCCACGAAGTTATTACGCAAGAAGTATTACAAGATGTGTTCAATATCAATGCTGAAATCGGCGTCGATCCAAGAACAAACAAACCAATGTGTATTACATACAATTTACTTAAAGGAGATTAACAAAATGAAAAAACTTCTAATGCCCATATTATTTTTGTTTGTACTAATTTTAGCTGCTTGCGGTAATGATTCTACTGATACCAAGACAGACTCAAAAGCAACGGAAGAAAAAGAAGAGCCAACAACAATTACTTATCAGTCTGAAGAAGGTCCAGTGGAAGTGCCCGCGAATCCAAAACGTGTAGTTGTCGTATCTTCTTTTGTTGGAAACGTAGCAGCACTTGGTGTTAAAATGGTAGGAGTAGATTCTTGGTCTAAACAAAATCCACGATACGATAGCTATTTATCTGGTGTTGAAGAAGTATCAGAAGATAATTTGGAAAAAATTATTGAACTAGACCCGGATTTAATTATCGGTCTTTCTACCACACAAAACTTAGATAAATTAAAAGAAATTGCACCAACAGTTACATTTACTTATGGAAAATTAGATTATTTAACACAGCATTTAGAAATTGGAAAACTTTTAAACAAAGAAAAAGAAGCACAGAATTGGATTAATGACTTTAAAGAACGTTCTAAATCTGCGGGTGAAGAGATTAAAGGGGCTATCGGCAAGGATGCAACCGTTTCAGTAATTGAAAACTTCGACAAACAATTATACGTATTTGGTAATAACTGGGCGCGCGGAACGGAAGTACTTTATCAAGCGATGGGCTTAGCAATGCCTGAGAAAGTCAAAGAGATGGCATTAAAAGATGGATATTATGCATTATCATTAGAAGTTTTACCTCAATTTGCTGGTGACTATGTTATTTTCAGTAAAGCGTCCGATCAAGATAATTCTTTCCAAGATACAGATGTTTACAAAAACATTCCAGCAGTAAAAAATAATCGGGTATTTGAAGCAAATGCGAAGGAATTTTATTTTAATGATCCAATTTCATTAGACTACCAACTTGATTTCTTCAAAGATCACTTTTTAAACAGTAAGTAATGATTGGGGAGGAATTCGATAAAAGAATTCCTCTTTCTTCATGGAGAAAGGAACGTACTATGAAATCTTCTGCTCATTTCAGTAAAAAGTTCATTGTCAGTTTGGTTTTACTATTCGCTATGTTTATCGTCGCTATGGTATTTGGGGCGGCACAAACATCTATCCAGGATTTATGGCAAGCAATGTTTTCAAATTTGAAAAATGATCAAATAAATATTCTTCGTGAAATTCGTTTTCCACGAGAAGTCGCAGCTATTATCGTTGGTGCCGCACTGGCTGTATCAGGAGCTATTATGCAAGGAATAACGCGCAATCCTCTGGCAGACCCTGGCTTACTTGGCCTCACTTCTGGAGCAAATGCTGCACTCGCTATTACGATTGCACTTCTGCCTGTTTCCAACTATTTAGGCATTACGATTGCGTGTTTTATTGGAGCCGCTGTAGGCGCTATTATGGTGTTCAGCATTAGCGCAGCGAAAAAAGGAGGCTTCTCTCCATTGCGAATTGTACTTGCCGGAGCTGCTGTTTCTGCTTTTTTATATGCAATTGCGGATGGTGTTGGAATTTATTTTAAAGTGTCAAAAGATGTCTCCATGTGGACTGCAGGTGGTTTAATCGGAACCTCTTGGAAACAGTTAGCAATTATTAGTCCTTTTATTGGTATTGGTATTTTAGTTGCTCTGTTACTCTCTAGACAACTTACTATTTTGAGTCTAAATGAAGAGGTTGCTGTTGGGCTTGGTCAGAAAACCGCTCAAATAAAAATGATTCTTTTTATTGTAGTTATATTACTTGCTGGAGCATCTGTGGCAATTGTTGGTAATATGGCATTCGTTGGGTTAATGGTACCCCATATCGTCCGGGCTGTTGTTGGAACTGATTATCGATTTATCATTCCAATGTCGGTTGTAGTTGGCGCTATTATGATGCTTATCGCTGACACACTTGGTCGTACTATAAACATTCCTTATGAAACCCCCGTTGCAGCGATCATCGCAATAATGGGACTGCCTTTCTTTCTTCTCATTGTGCGCAAAGGAGGAAGTGTATTCCAATGATTCAATCTCACCTATTAAAAAAACAACGTATCATTCTACTAATTTTACTTGCCCTAATTGTGTTAACTGCATTTATTAGCGCTGGAATTGGTTACTCTTCTTTATCATTCGATCGCTTATTACCAACTATATTAGGTAATGGGACATTTAAAGAAGAATTTGTTTTATTTTCGGTTCGTTTACCACGGATTGTTATTACATTTCTTGCAGGAATGGCATTGGCTTTATCTGGTGCAATCTTACAAGGCATTACACGCAATGATTTGGCTGACCCAGGGATTATTGGTATAAATGCTGGAGCTGGAGTTGCAATAGCTCTATTTTTCTTATTTTTCCCTATACAACCCGGTTCTTTTGTATATATGCTTCCCCTTGTTGCGTTTATCGGAGCTTTACTTACTGCATTTTTTATTTACATACTATCTTATAATCGAAAAGTAGGCTTACAGCCAGTCCGATTAATACTTGTCGGAATTGGTTTTTCCATGGCATTATCCGGTTTGATGATTGTGCTTATTTCATCAGCAGATCGTCAAAAAGTAGATTTTATCGCAAAATGGCTAGCTGGTAACATTTGGGGATCTGATTGGCCATTTATATTAGCACTTTTACCATGGCTAATCGTTCTTATCCCTTTCACTTTTTATAAAGCAAATAAATTAAATCTATTAGGATTAAGTGAACCTGTAGCTGTTGGGGTTGGGGTATCTATTGAAAAAGAAAGAATTGTTCTCTTGCTTGCTGCTGTTGCACTTGCAGCATCAGCAGTCTCTGTTACAGGAGGTATTGCGTTTATCGGATTAATGGCTCCGCATATTGCGAAGTCACTAGTAGGTCCAAGACATCAATTGTTTATACCAATTGCTATATTAATTGGTGGCTGGCTATTACTTTTTGCAGATACAATTGGTCGAAATATTGTTGAACCAAATGGAATTCCAGCTGGAGTTATGGTTGCTTTAATCGGTGCACCTTATTTTATGTATTTATTATTGAAAAAATAAAAAAATGTAAACGTCCTTTAAGTGCATTTTGTCTTTACTATTTCTATAGTGCTATGGACGAAACATAGACTACACTATTTTTTTGGTAATCTTGTGGCGGATGTTTGTCCGTCGCCTTCTTGAAATAGGCAAAGACAAGGTGCATAAGGTTTGGATAATGAGAGAATAAATCCTTTCCTATTCGTTTAAAAGCGGACGAAGATACAATTTCGTCCGCTCATCACTTCTTTATAAATAGATGCTATCTATTTTTCTTTAGTACCACCTTCTCTAATCATCTGCCTCTGAATTATGTAAATCGTGGACGGCAAAAGTAAAAACAATCAAGATCAAACTTTTACAAGGATAGAGGAATCGTTTATAAACACTAATCAAAGTCCCTTTACACCTAGTACTAGAATGATATTTTTTCAAAGTACTAGTCTAATTGCAAAACTCTAGAGCGACTTAACTAGTGCATTTATCTACCGTTTGTGGAACTTCGAGATAAATTGTGTTCAACCCGAGACCAGTAGTAAAAAACACGGATATCAAAATCAACCAATAACATTAACATAATCTAATAAATAAAGGATATCTCATCCGTCATTTGATTTTCGACGTGTGAGATATCCTCTTTTTAATTGGTCTGCTTGCATATCCAGTTATACTGACATTTTAACAATACTTCTACTCATTAGACTCTTCGATTCAAAAATTGGTACATCCTTTCTGGGAAATCTGTAAAAATCGCGTGTACACCAATTTCTTGTAGCATATTTGCATAGATTTCTTCATTTACAGTGAACACGCGAAATTGTCTTCCACTAGCTATAGCTTCTTTTCCCATTGCTCTAAAAGCGGTAGGAAAAAAAGCATGTAATGCATCTGCTCCAACTATATTTGCATAATCATCAGGTCTTATCATTACTTCCATAAATAAAATAGCCGTTTCGATTTGTGGAGCCTGCATTTTAAAGTTGCTTACCATTTCATGGTTGAAAGAAGAAATAACAACTCTGCGCTCTAATCTATACTCCTTTAACATTTCTAGAACCTTATCTTCCATTCCCTCGTATGGAAAAACATCCGATTTCAATTCAATGTTCAAATGATGATGCGTATCTTTAAAAACATAAAGTACTTCTCTTAAAGTAGGAATTTTTTCCCCTTTAAACTTAGTAGAAAACCATTCGCCAAAATCATAACTTTTTAGTTCCGCCAATGTCATATCTTTAATAAAACCTTTTCCATTTGATGTGCGATTAATGGACTCATCATGAATAACAACAAGTTCTCCATCCTTTGTCATATGAACATCAAACTCTACGCCATGTACAGGTAATATCGCTGTTGCTCTAAAAGAAGCTATCGTATTTTCTGGAAGTGTCCCTGCCGACCCTCTATGTGCATAAATTTTCAATTGAATACCTCCTCAATCAATTTATTCCTTATTTCATTATATACTTCACCATATATTAAAAACGTCATCCACATAAAGGGAATGACGTATACCTAATTATTTTCTAGGTGGAATCGGAATGTATTTCAATTTAGGTGGCCTTGCTTTTTTTAATATAATCCATTGCAAACTTGTTTGTGCTTTCTTTCTTACGTAAGTGAAAGGTAAAGAATTCAACCGTTTCTTCGTAATTTTCATTGTTACATGGTGCTCAATTAAACCCAATAGTATCTCCCCTTTTCGATTGAATGGTCTCTTCCCCATTCATCTTATAGAAAGTTTATGAAAAAGATGTGGAGTGTATGTTTAGAGTTTGTTAATCCAGTTCGGAGATTGAAAACGATATGTTCTTATTATTTTAAATCACTTCAATTGTTAAAGAAGAGATTATTGCTTTATAATGATTTCATTCATTAATTCAAATTGTCATACGACTTATTGAATACCAGTTTAATTCAAGTTTACAAACAATCCAGGAGGGCAACATGGCACACTTCATACAAAGCTTAATGGATCAATACGGATACTTTGTGCTTGGAATTTCACTCTTCCTTGAACTTCTTGCACTCCCTTTGCCTGGGGAAGTTCTTATGACTTATGCTGGTTTGATGGTTTACCAGGGGCATTATAGTTGGCTGCTAAGCATTTTAACAGCTGGAATAGGCACTTCAATTGGAATGACCCTATCTTATTGGATAGGCATGAAATTAGGACCCCGTTTTTTTGAAAAACATGGGCACAGAATTCATTTTGGTCCTGAAAAGTTAAAGAAAACGTCACTGTGGTTTGAACGTTTTGGAGTGAAGCTACTCGTAATCGCATTCTTTATTCCTGGTATTCGTCATATAACAGGTTATTTCTCTGGCATTACACGTATGCCTTTTCGAACATATGCCTTATATGCTTATGCAGGTGCTTTTTTATGGACATCAACATTTATTTCACTGGGAAAAGTTCTTGGTCCCCAGTGGGAACAGTACCAACAAACAATTACAAAGTATCTAGTAATCATAGGCATTACCTTAGTAACCCTGGCCATAATCTACTATTTATTTACCAAATATCACGAAAAATTATATTTTTCAATTTCTGTTTTGCTGAACAAGTTGATCGAAACTTTTCAATCATTAAGGAAGGTTCGATTTCTACTTCTTTTCTCTTTTATCTTGTTTTTAACCCTCTTCTTCCTGATGGTAGGCTTAATTCAAGATTTTTTAGCACATGAGTTTGCTGATTTTGACAATATAACTTCCTTTATCGTACAAGCTATTTTCGATGAAAGCTGGAAGGTTTGGATGACAATTTTTTCCTACTTATATTCTTATTACCTACTTTTCACTATTTCTTTCATCACATTTGTTTTCATCATGTTCCAAAAGGAAAACCGCTTGTTGGAGGTATCTTTTTTGCTATTCGTTTTACTTGGTGGTGCCTATCTAACCGAAGTATTAACAGAAATTTTCCTTCGAGTTGGTCCAAGTCTTTTACCGGAGTCATTCCCAAGTGAACAAACACTTATAACTGTAACAGTTTTAGGTTTTACATCTTTTCTTTTCGCTCGACATATTCACTTAACTTGGATTAAGACAAGCTTGTTTCTTTTTGTTATTGGAGTCTCATTTCTTGTAGGGCTCAGTCAAATTTATTTTAATAATCATTTCCCAAGTGATGTAGTAGCTGGGTACGTTTTTGGAGGAGTTTGGGCTAGTCTAAATATGGTTTTGTTAGAAATATTTCGTTTTGTAAAATTGCAGTCAATGAAATCTAATACGAAGGAGGACTGACACCCATAAATTCAAGTGTCAGTCCCATTTGTTGTTCTTTGTATATTAAGATTAAAAGGCTCAGTTCAACTGAGCTTTTTCTTATATTTATTTTCAATCTGCTTCTTCTACTAAAGCTGCCTTGTAATTGAAGATTGTTATTTAAAAATATATTAAGTAAGTAAAGGTTTTATACTCAATAACCCCTTATCAACTGATGTCTCTATATAACCAATTATCTGTTCAAACGTAAATACATGAAGTTTTTCATTTATAACTTCCTTATCATATTGCATATCGCCCAATACATAAGGAATGAAAACTTCCACATCTTTGGATTTTACCTCTTGCAAATCAGGGATTGTAGGGAGAAACTTTAGCATTTCCCTTAATTCATCTGTAAAACCATAGTATTCTAATAACTTTCCATTCAGTAACCGGAAATCATTATGGTAAAAATTAAATGTTTCTTTATTGGCTTCCATTCTGTTTTTCAACCAGGGAAGATAAAAACCCTTCAGCCATATATCATCAGCTATTAAATGTGTAAAATATCCTAATATATACTGACTTTCTACTTGCGAACTATATTTATGCAAAAATTCTTTATAATCAACGCTTCTAGAATAATCTTGTACTTCACCTTCAAAGAAATGTGATAAGTCTTTAGTTGAAACAGCATCTGGAGCAATACCTCCAAGTAGAAACGCCCTTCTATCTTCTATAGTTAGACTTTCTGCAATTCTATTAGCAATAACCAAGTGCATTATTCTTGAACCCATAATTCCCCTTCACCCTTCCAGGTTACATCTATACTAATTTGAGCTAAGATATCTTTCTTTAAATATTGGACTTAATTCACTCCACACATCAAATTTATTAGCATCTAAATCATAAAAAATAAAGTTTCTCCCTGTATGTCCCCTGTTTTCAATTTCTCCAACTTTTATTTCTTTTTCTATAAAATCTTTATGAATAGCTTCTAAAGCATTTAACCCATTTACCTCAAAAGTCAAAGAAAATCGTTCTTCTCCGTAAAAATCGTAGAAGTTAGAGCTTTCATTTTCTTTAGATTTAACTAGAAATATACTTTGGTTTGCAAAATTTAGAATTGCTTTGTCATCGTCTTTATAGCTTAACTCTGCACCTAATCTACTTACATACCATTCGGCAGAGAATTCTACATTAGTAACAGGTATATATGTTGTACCTATCCTTAATAATTTTTCTTTCACCCAAATCCTCTCCTTTAATTAGATAGTAAACATATTCTCCACCTACATATCTATGTCCTTTTAAATTCAATAATTATCTTATTAGGATGTGTATCTTGAGACACATATTAATAGCCGAAAGCAGGTAAACCCATATCGATTTGGAGAAACCCAGCTCAGTGTTGCCCAGCGGGAAGTTTCGGAAAACCCGATTTATCCTAAATAAAAAGACTGTAGACAACTCGTTTCTTTCGAGTTTGTCTACAATCTTAAAGAAGGACCCAGTCAAGTCACCCTTTTCTATAGAAATCCGTATGATTTGTTTTTTTAAATCCTGCTTTTTTATAGACAGATAATGCTTTTTCATTGTCTGTTTCCACATCTAGATAAACAGCCGTCTTACCTAAATGATGGGCTTCATTTTTGGACCAATTTAATAGACTAGTTCCTATTCCTTTTCCTCGAGACTTTTTATGCACTGCAAGCCCTGTCACCCATAATTTATCGGAATCATCCACAATAGCAACAGTACCTACAACTTCCTTATCTACTATCGCTAGCATTAGTTTGCGTTTAGGAGTTTCATTATTAAAAACAATCATTTCTCTTGCTTCTTCTTCAGTGTCACCAAATGCACTTACTAACACCTCAATTAGCTCTGACTCTTCCATATTATATGAGGTGATTTGTAATTTATTAAAAGATTCATTTGCTTCTGCATTTGCTGCCATTGTTATTTCTGAAAAGTCATGTAAATAGCCAAGTTTCTTTAATAACTGCTGACCATTTTTCGAATTTTCAGGAACCAATACTAGTTCTGTTTCTGCTCCTCTAAGCTTTAAATTTTTCGCAAGTTCTTTTACTAGCTGCTCCCCAATACCTTTCCTACGAGCATTTGGTAAGACAACCGCACTCCATTCAAAATCTAGTGTAGCTATTCGATCTACAGCGGACAATACTCCGACTAATTTATCTGTTTCGTCTTCGTATGCTAACACACAAAAACCTTTTAAATAATAATTGGAAAGTTCATCAACACTTAATAGTGACGTGTAATTTACTTTGTCTCTAAGAAATGATTCTTTCACTAGTACGTTTATTTCTTCCGTTGTTTCTACGTCTAACGGAATCGAGACAGTCATAATAGATATATTCATATATCCTCCTTAAATCTTCGTGTTCGTCATCATTTCGAAATACTTACCTTTTTGTTTTAACAGATCTTCTTGAGAACCTGACTCGATAAGCTCTCCATTTTTCATTACAAATACAAGGTCTGCTTTTCGAACAGTATTTAATCGATGGGCAATAACAAAACTCGTTCTACCCGCCATTAATCGTTCGAGTGCTTCCTGGATTTTTAGTTCTGTCACGGTGTCAATACTAGACGTTGCCTCATCCAGTAATAAAAGAGCAGGATCTGCTACTAGTGCCCGTGCGATCGATAATAACTGCTTTTGGCCTTGGCTAATCTCTCCTCCATCAGCTGTTAATATCGTATCATATCCATTCGGTAGCTTCATAATAAAATCATGTGCATTCGCTTCTTTTGCAGCACTTAATACTTCTTCATCTGTTGCATTTAATTTCCCATAACGAATGTTCTCTTTAACAGTCATTTCAAAAAGGAATGGATCCTGTAATACGAACGCAGTTTGACTACGTAATGTATGCCTTGGCAAGTTCGCCATTGGAATATTATCTATTAAAATACGCCCTTCATTTACTTCATAAAAACGAGCAAGAAGTTGCATAATGGTTGTTTTCCCTGCGCCAGTTGCACCGACTAAAGCAGCAGTTTTACCTGCATCTACATGGAAAGAAACATGCTGAATTGTTGGGCTTTCCTCTTCTTGATTGTAGCGGAATGTTACATCTTCAAACGTGACATTTCCTTTTAGTTTGTAGTCTTTGTTATCCATCGCTTCGTCAATTTCTACACGTTCATCCATAATCCCAAAAACACGCTCTGCCCCTGCTATTGCAGAAAGTACTGTATTAAATTGGTTCGCTAAGTCATTTAGTGGTCGCGTAAACTGACGTGCATACTCTGTGAAAATTACAATTTCTCCAATTGTTACCTGCCCATAATAAGCCAACACACCTCCTGCAGCTGCTACAAGCGTAAAGCTTACATTATTTAGAAAGTTCATCACCTTTGGAATAAAACCAGAATAAATCAGCGCCCAAAATCCCGCTCTTTTTAGTCGCTCACTTTTTTTAGAAAATTCTTCTAACATACGACTTTCCTGGGAAAATGCCTTGACAATTCGTTGACCAGAAATCGTTTCTTCAATCATTCCATTCAATTCACCAACTGCTTGCTGCTGCTCCTTGAACAATTTCGACGTACGTCTCGTAATCCAACGCATCGCAACATACATAAAAGGAACGATTACTAGCGTAATAGCTGTCAATAAAGGACTTAAAAGAAGCATAACTACAGTAGTTCCAACTAACGTTAGTATACTTGAAAATACTTGTATAAAAGATGAATTTAACGTTTGGCTAACGTTTTCAATATCATTCGTCATCCGACTCATTAGCTCACCATGTTGTCTTTTATCAAAAAATGATACTGGAAGTTTTTGTAGATGATTAAATAATCCGGTTCGTAGTCTGTAAATCGTTTGCTGCGAAATACCAATCATCCAATAATTTTGCAGATACATTGCAACTGACAAAAAGACATACACAATAACTAAAATCCCAATTATCGTCGAAAGCCCCGCAAACCGGCTTTTCGTAATATAGTCGTCAATTATTATTCCAATCATATATGGTCCAAGCAAGGCTAGAGCAGAGCTTATAACTACTAATAAAAGCACGATGATTAATAAAAACCGTTGCTCGTCTACTAATTTCCAAATACGCGCAAGTACGCTTTTCCAGTCAGATGCTTTTTCCACTTTCTTCTTACTACTTTTCTTTAAGTCATCCCTCGTTACAATCGGTTCATATCCAAAAGGTTTACGAATGAGATTCAACATGATGATCACCCTCCTGCTGTGATTCTGCAATTTCTCTATATAAAGAAGAGCTCTCCATCAATTCATCATGAGTGCCATAAGCGGAGACAATTCCCTCTTCCAGTAAAAGAATTTGGTCTGCACCTTTAGCTGTTCTAATTTTTTGTGTAATAACAAGCATCGTTGCTTGTTCATCTTCTAGAGCTTCCCACAACGCATTTTCCGTAGAAACATCTAGAGCACTTGTACTATCGTCTAACAATAAAATTTCTGGCTTACGGACTAATGCACGTGCAATTGATAGTCTTTGCTTTTGCCCACCGGACAAATTGACTCCCTTTTGACCAACTCTCGTTTCGTATTGATCTGGAAATTGCTCAATAGAGTTGTGAATTTGCGCTTGTTTTGCAGCTTCTTTTAATAACTCTTCTGTTGCAGTAGAGTCCCCCCAACCTAAATTCTCTTCAATGCTCCCTGTAAAAAGGATCGATTGTTGTGGAACTAGGCCGATTACTTGTCTAAGTTCTTTCAATGGCCAGTCTTTTACTTCTACTCCATCTATAAAAATGTTTCCCTCTGTTGCATCAAAAAAGCGTGGAATTAAATTTAGTAGAGTCGATTTACCAGAACCAGTTGCTCCCATTATCGCAAGCTTTGAACCCGGTTTAACTGTAAAGGACACGTCCTTTAAAACAGGGGCATCTGTTGTTGGGTAATGAAAGGATACGTGTTGAAACTCGATTTCCCCGACTCCTGGATGAGCATTGACTGGATAAGTACTGATCTCTTCTATTCCTTCTTCCACAACTAACACTTCTTCCATACGTTCTGCAGATGCTTTGGCTCGAGAGAAAAAGACAATAATAAAGGAAAACATCGAAAAAGCACCTGTCATACGCATTGCATAGTTAACAATTGCCACAAGTTCCCCCATTTGTGCTCCTCCAGCTTGTATTTCCTTTGCACCAAACCAGAGAACTGCCATTAAACTTACGTTCATAACAAATAGAAGAACTGGAAGTATTAACTCCATAATTCTAAATGCCTTCACATTATCCATTTTCAGTACATCCGCAACCCCTGCAAATTTGCTCGACTCAAAGTGGCCGCGTAAATACGCTTTTACTAATCGAACTGCTTGCAAGTTTTCTTGTACTTTACGTGTCACTCGATCTACACTTTTTTGTACCTTTGCAAAATGTTTCATCCCTTTTCGACTCATAAAGTACAGAAAAAGGACTAAAATAGGTGCACCAATTACTAAGAAAAATGCTAAATACGCATTGACGAAGAAAGACATTACGACACTACCGATAACTATCAATGGAGCTCGTAACATAATGCGTAACCCCATGAAAAAAAGGTTTTGTGTAATTGTTACATCATTTGTTAATCGTGTGATTAAGCTTGAGGAAGGAAATTTTAAAAAAGTTGCCATCGTAAATGATTGAATTTTTTTAAAAAGTGCCTGACGTATGTCATATCCATAACTTTGTACTACATGGGATGCTATGTATGTATTAATAATCCCTGCGAAAAATGAAACAACCGAACAACCTAGCATAATACTTCCCCAAAAGATAATCGTTTGCTGATTTTTTGCTAAAATACCATCATCAATGATCGTCGCAATCAGTAGTGGCTGAATAAGCTCTACAGAAAGTTCAATGAGCATAAACATTAATGCTGTAATGGTAAGCCATTTATATGGAGATAAATAAGAAAAAATTGTCTTCACTTTTAAAACACCCCTAGATTCTTCGTTACTCGAATTAATTATTGTTAAAACCTATTATGCCATAATTATCCGAAAACTTATAGAAAAAGATGACCCATTGTTAAGGTCATCTCTGATAATAGACAAATATGAAAATAAATAAGAAAAATGTAAATTTCCTTTAAGTGCATCTTGTCTTCTCTATTTCTAGAGTGCTTTGGACGAAACATCTGCTCCTGCCGGTTACTCGTCGCAAAAAGAATTTTGGCTACACTATTACCATAGGAATTTCTGTGGATGGATAAGTGACTGCGTCACTTCTCCATCCACTTTTTTCTGTAATCTTGTGGTAGTTGTTTGTCCGTCGCCTTCTTGAAAAATGTAAAGAAATAATGAATTTGTTTTGGTTAATGAGAGAATAAATCCTTTCCTATTCTTTTAAAAGCGGACGAAGATGCAATTTCGTCCGCTCAGCGCTTCTTTATCTGTAGAAGCTATCTATTTTTTCCAGGTTCCACCAACACTAATCATCCACCCACTTATTTATGTATACTGTGAACGGTAAAAATAAAAACATATAGGAAATCCTGTGTAAGGTAGTCACCATTAAAAAGCACTTCAATTCGTTGTGAATACTCGATTTCTAGTATATCAATTTCCTATACTTTCTTCTTAAGTACTACTCATCTCATGGATTGTAGTGAAAGGTGGCGATCTTAGCCTTTGTTCCTCTGTGAGACAAATGAGACATCACAACGAACGCGTGAGCGGCGGTGAGAGCTCATTGCTCACCCCGCGTAATGCGTCCGTCGATAGCGGAAATCATACTTATCTATGAAAAGCATATTATACATTTCACTTTAATATTGTTTGCATTTTACGTTCTAACACTGCATGATGAAATTGACTTATTCAAAAAAAATGAAAAGGTTCAGGAACCTTCATATTCCTGAACCTTTTGTCTTCAATCATACATGATCTATTAATTCCCCAAAACTATCGATGACACTTTTTATTCCACAAAAACTTTCTTCTTCCACTTAATCTCCCCTGCAACGGAAAGCCATGTAACAAAAACTAGCATAACTACTACACCGAAATATTGCCATGCTCCAAGAATTTGTCCAAACCAAATTACTGAAATAACCATAGCTGTTAAGGGTTCCATACTGGAAAGAATGCTTGTTTCGACCGCGGTTATGTATTTCATACTTGATAAAAAGAGCACAAATGCAATAGTACCGATTAGTATAATAAAAGCAACCATCAAATTAACTGGAAACTCCGACAAATAATTCCACTCATTTGATCGCCAACATTGAGTAACGATTGCTAAAACTGTACCACCCACTAACATACCCCATCCTACTACAATTAGTACTCCCCATTCTTTCATAAGTCTAGCTGGGTACACCGTATAAAAGGCAAACGTTAGGCCTACACCTAGCCCCCAAAGTAAAGCTTCTGTACTTATCAATAGCTCGTCCAGTTTGGCATTCGTCAACAAAAAAAACAAACCCAAAAGTGTGCCGACAATACCAATCACTTGATACCTCGGAGGAAACTTTCTACTTTTCCAAGAGACAAGTAGAACAATATAGATTGGACCTAAAAATTGTAATAACGTTGCAATTGATGCATTACTAGCTTCTATTGTTGCAACAAATGTGTATTGAGCACCAAGCATCCCGAAAATTCCAAAGACGACTAGTTGCCTCCACCAGCTTGGCTCTTTCCAAATTGTAAAAATCTGCTTTCCACTTAACTTTAAAAAGAATAATAGAAATAGGCCAGCAACAGTCAAACGAATTGTCATAAAAAATTGAATTGAGAAATTACTATTGTGTAATACCCATTCCATCATGGGACCAGAAGCACCCCAAAGCATCGCACCCACTATTATTAATGTAATGCCTTTCCAACGTTCCACTTTCTAGTCACCTCATTCTCATTGTTTTCATTTTACTCTAACTTATTTTTATTACAACAAAAATAGGCCATAAAACCACCATATAATTGGATCAAAATATCCATTTACTTTAATAACGTGAATATATTGCTCTATAGTAATGACTAAGTTCACTCTATTCTATATAATTAATAGAATAATAACGAAAGGGGTCGTAAAGATGAATTCTATGAAAGAATTACTAGATTCATGCAGCACTATTTTTAGCCATTTACCTTATCCGACCTTTTTGACAGATAAAGATGGAAATATCATTTGGTTTAGTAGAGAAGCTGAAAGACATTTCGGATATGCTTTTGATAAGATTAAAACTGATTATCCTCCTTTATTTGATAATAGTTTACAAGGACATTTTTCCTCCTTGTTTGAAAACCTATTACATAATGTGGAACCCATTCGGTATGATTCCGTCCTGCTTTATCACGAAAATGGTGAACAATCGAAGGCTTCTCTTTTAGCAAAATCCTTTACTTTTGAACATAATCGCTATGTTTTATTTCTTGTTGAAACAGATCATATTCCAAATGCCGAATCAACTTCCTTTTTAGAGCTACAGTTATTGAAAAAAAATCTGTCAGAATCTTTTATGGTTGTTTATTTAGATAGAGAAGGTTTAATCACTCATGCTAATACACAATTTTTAAAGAAAAGTAACTGGACTCCAAAAAGAATCTTAGGTAAATCATTTTGGCAGTTACTTCCTGATACACCGGATAATATGCTAGTTGCAGATAAAATAATGAAAACTCTTAACAGAGGTGAAAGATTCCAAGGGACTGTTGAGAAAACAACGAAAGACGGTGCAAACTACTGGGTAAATTTACTTGCTATGCCAGTTGCCGACTCAAAGAATAACACGCTCTATTATTTATTATTGGAAGAGGAAGTTACAGAAAAAAAATTATTTCAATCTCGTTTAGAGCAAATAGCATACGTGGATATAGACACAGGACTGATGAGTAGGTATCGTTTAGAAGAAGTCGTTAAAGAGCATATTGTGGAGAATAGAAATTTTTCCTTTGTTTTCATCACAATAGATCAGTTTTATACATTGAAAGAGATATTCAATGATCGAACAGAAGCAGAACTTTTAATAGAGTTTACTAAAAGGTTAAAAGTATATTTTGAAGAGACGACCATCGCTCGAACTGGTAGGGATGAATTTGCACTTCTTACTCCTTTAAGCGATTGGTATATACAAGGATTCACAAACTATTTAAAACAAAATCCTATTTATTTAAATAATAAGATTGTTCCAATCACAATAAGTGGTGCGATTACTAAATATCCAGAAGATCAACAATCCTATATACACTTGATAAAAGCTTCTAATGCCACCATTCAAAAGATTAAAAAAGATGGTGGAGGAACTATTGTAAGTCTTTCCCAATCAGATCAATACAAACTCAGTAGAACGATACAAATCGAAAAACGATTACTAGAAGCATTAAATCAAAATGATCTTCATGTTATGTACCTACCACAAAAAGATGTGCAGACCGGTAAAATTACCACTGTGGAAGCACTTGTTCGTTGGGAAGATGAAGTACTAGGTGTTATTTCTCCAGAAGAGCTAATTCCGATTGCTGAAGAAACTGGATTGATCAACGAAATAGGTACTTTTATGCTTGAAAAGTGTTGTGAGCAAGCATCTATTTGGCAAAGCAAAGGTTTTCCTATTAAGGTAAGTTACAATTCCTCTATACGAGAATTCCGAGATAAAAATATGGTGAAAATAATTCGCAAAATGTTAGAGAAATATAATTGTTCACCAGAAACTTTACAAATAGAATTTACTGAGAAATTTGCCTTGGAGGCAGAGGCCGAGAAGCCAATTATCCAACAAATGCAAAAGTTACAGGCAGATGGAGTGTCATTCGTGCTAGATGATTTTGGTACTGGTTATGCATCTTTAAGATATCTACAACTTCTTCCAATCAGCCAATTAAAAGTAGATAAATCATTTATCAACTCACTTATGCAACAAGAGAAGTTACAACATCTTGTTCTTGGCTTAATACAATTTGGACATTCCTTGAGCATTCGAGTTGTGGCGGAGGGTGTTGAAACAATTGATCAATATCAGCTATTAAAACATATGGGTTGCGATGCTATTCAAGGTTATTATGTAAGCAAACCTATTTCAGCAAATGAAGTAGAAGCATTGTTGAGTAAAGATGCAAAAACCGTGAAAAACATATAAGTTTTTTCACGGTTTTAATTTGGGCTTTTTTATCGTCCTTAATAGTAATTTTGTAATAATCTCCGCAAATACTAAGCCGATAGCAATTGCACCAGAAATCATTAACGCAAGAGAGGCAAACTCAATAGCTAAACCATAATCATTTTCCACAATATGGCGCATCGCATTATAAGCAACTCCCCCTGGAACTAAAGGGATAATTCCTGCTACACTAAAAATAATCATTGGCATTTTAAACCTTTTTGCCATCAAATGTGCAACGAATGCAACTGTGAATGCTCCGGCAAAGGAAGATTTGACCGGATCACTCGTCAATTGATCTACAAAAGAATATATTAGCCAGCCCGTCATACCAACAAGTCCGCAATAGAACAAGGAGTTCTTTGGGGCATTGAAAACTATTCCAAACGCGGATGCCGCTGTAAAGCTTAGTATTCCTTGTAAAAAATACGACATATGCTTCCTCCTTATAATGATAATATAATAGCAACCCCTGCACCTATTGCGGATGCCGTAAGAAATGCTTCTGCTCCTTTGGATAACCCTGACACAAAATGTCCAGCCATTAAGTCTCGAACGGCATTCGTTATAAGAAGTCCTGGCACAAGTGGCATGACTGATCCAATAATAATTTTATCAACTTCATTTCCAAAGCCATACGCTACCGAAAAGGTCGCGATCATACTAATAACTAAAGCAGCAAAAAATTCCGCAAAAAACTTTACTTTTGTTCTTAACTCTAACTTATCAGCGATAGCGTAGCCAATTCCCCCGGCAACCATAGCAGTCGGAATATCTACAAGCTTAGCACCAAACAATATAAGAAATGCTCCTGAAGCAATTGAAGCAGCAATAATTTGAATCCAGAAAGGATACATTTTATGCTCTTCATCAATTTTTTTCAACTCTATATACGCATCCTCCAATGAAATTTCTGCGTTGGCCAACTTTCTAGAAACTCCATTTACAAGTGCAATTTTCCCTAAATCTGTTGTTCTATTATTAATCCTTGCTAATCTAGTAGGAAGTGCTTTATTTCCACTAAAAATTATCCCAGTAGGAGTTACAAAGCTTTGTGATTCCGTCAATTTCTGCGATTGAGCCATACGATCCATCGTATCTTCTGCACGGTATGTTTCAGCTCCACTTTCCATCATTAATCGACCCGCGAGTAGGCAGCATTCTACTGCTAATTCATAGTTTGGCGTCAGTTGGAACACCTTCTTTCCCCCATTTACGATAATCTTATCGAACTGTGTAAATAAAAACAAGATATTCTAAAACTTTATCACCCATTCATCCGTCTAATCTAATATAATATATATGTATTAGAAAAGGAGAATTACCATGTCTTTAAATCCAAGATCCAGTAAAAGAAGTCGCTGGATCGATATTATGTTTATTGTTGCTATCCTCTCATTAAGTAGTTTAATTGCTTTTCTTCTTTTGATTCCTAATTCTTCCAAAAATAAAGAAAACAATATTACTGCGAACCAACCTATAAGAGCTGAGGAAGAAGTGAATGAAGAGGCATCCGTTTATCCAGGAATCCGTATAATTACCGAAACATCCAACGATGTATTTACACCTTTTGCAATTCAGTATCCCCAAAGTGATGTTCCAAGTTTCAACAAAATAGTGAGGGAATATACCCAAAAATTTAAAACACTTTACTTAGATGAAACAAAGTACATGGGCGAAACAAAAAAGCATACTAAAGGTGAGTTAAATATATCATTTGAAGTTTTCCAAAATACTACTGGTGATTACTCATTTGTCATCCATTCGAGAATGTATATGGGTGGAGCAAACGGAATATCTGAAACAAAGATCTTTCATTTACATAACCAATCAGATCATATGCTAACGATCGAGGATCTACTTGCAAAAAACGAGAAATCACTGGAGATACTATCAACTAGAGTGAGAAATGCAATTACATCTAATAAACAATTAAGTACCTATTTACTACTAAATCAATTCGAGGTTAAAACAACGCCAAAATGGGGTAACTTTACTAATTTTGTATTGAACACAAATTCAATTGATTTTTATTATAGTACTTATGAAATTGCATCAGGCGCTGCTGGTGAACCAATAATTTCCATTCCACTTTCTGATCTAAACGATATTTTAGCAGATGAATATAAACTTCCCGCCATCACAGTTGATACAAAGCCTACTGGTAATGTACCTAAAAAAGAAGAGCATGCTATTTCAGAAAATTCAAAAGATGAAGCAACAAAAGTACCAGCAACTGGTAAAGTAGTGGCCTTAACATTTGATGATGGGCCTAACCCAGAAACCACTAGAAAAATTTTAGATACCCTCAAAAAGTATAATGCAAAAGCTACATTTTTTATGCTTGGTAGCCGAGTCTCTTTCTATCCCGACGTGGTTAAAGAAATAAAAGAAGCAGGTCATGAATTGGGAAATCATACATGGACCCACTCTGATTTAACAAAAGCTAGCGTAGAAAAAATAGCATCAGAGATTAATAATACAAGTAATGAAATTGAAAAAGCAACTGGCAGCAAACCCACTGTATTTCGTCCTCCTTATGGAGCAGTAAATAAAACAGTTCGCAGTCAGACTTCCCTTCCAGTCATCCTTTGGGACGTAGACACACTTGATTGGAAATACAAGGATTCAAAACACTTACTGGAGCATATCAAAACACATGTTAAAGATGGGTCCATCGTATTAATGCATGATATTCATTCATCTACTGCAGACGGGCTAGATGCAGTGCTTGCCTATCTACAAGGTGAGGGTTATACATTTGTGACTGTTTCTGAATTAAAAAGTAAGAGTTGAACTTTTTGTGGCTCATGTAGTGACTGCTTCATTTCATTGAGCCATTTTTTTCAATCCAAAAAAACGTAAGCAACTTTTAAGTGCTCTAAATCCCGAGTGCTTTGTACTAAACGTTTGCTACACTATTAAAGAAGAGTGTTAGGGAGGATGTTTGTCCGTCGCCCTATTGAAATATATATAGACATGGTGCATTTGGTTTGGTTAATGAGAGATTAGATCTATCCTATTCTTTTAAAAGCGGACGAAGATGCAATTTCGTCCGCTCAGCACTTCTTTATCTATAGATGCTATCTATTTTTTAGGTTCCACTTGCCCGATTCATAAACAATGGAAAGTACTAGTTCATTATTTCTACGGAGCATATTTTCTTTCTTAATTGTACGGTTGATTGGAGCGAAAGTCCGCTGCTCCTAGTGATAAGCAAGTAAACCAAGATCCTGGACGGAGCATAGTGAAGTTAATTTTTACGACGAGCTTGCGCAGAAGCAAAATCCTTTCTGCGACGAGCTTGCGCAGGAGCACAGGGAGCTGCTTGATGCTTGCCCTAGGAAAGTGTCCTCCTGCAGCGGAAATCAACCTGTTTCTGGCTTGAAAATTCATATACTTTCTTCAAGAAAAGGATGTGGTCAACTTAAAAGTTGACCACATCCTTTTACACTATATTTTAAAACTCTAATTTCCCTGTTTTTTCAAAGTTACGTAAGTTGTAACTCGTTATTTCTTTCATGGATATGGTGTAGAGAGAATTCCCCACATACAGTAAACGTTGAATGCTATTTTCCCAGTCTTCATAAAGTTGGGCAGGGTTTTCGTGTTTTAATAAATTCCCTTTTAATACAATTCCTTTTTCAGGAGTGATTTGATACACTAAAGCACCATCTTGTTTGAATTGAGAATATTCTTCCCCAGTACCTTCTTCATAAATCGAAATCGGGAAACCATAGAGATTTTTTTCAAAATGTTGGAATAATGCATGGTGGTCATACTGAATTGGTGAGTATGTTCCTCGTCCACCAATCACTTCCGTATCCATTTCTTTTGGATTTGCGAGATCGCTTACATCAAACAACGAAATTTTCATACCTTCTGTTAGAATCCGTGGTTCATCGCTACCTTCTTGTGGGATAGATTTTGTTTCATAACCGAATCCGATTAAATGATTTTCATCTAATGGATGCAAATAGTTGCTAAAGCCTGGAATTTTTAATTCACCTAATACTTTTGGTGCTGTTGGAGTTGCTATATCGATGACAAAAAGCGGGTCTGTTTGCTTAAATGTCACCATATATGCTTTATCACCCATAAACCTTGCAGAATAAATTCTTTCTTTTTTCGCAAGTCCCGTTAAAGAACCTACTATTTTCATTCCTTCATCTAATATGAAAAGGTTATTTTCGGAAGGTTCATCATCACCCCAACTACTCCCTTTTGTTGTTACTGCACGGAAATAACCATTATCTTCATCCATTGAAAACTGATTTAGTATTGTCCCTGTTAGTCGACTTGAAGCAACAAATTGAACAGATGTTTTGTTGAATGCAAATTTGAATACTTTCGTGTCCATTTTACCAGGGTTCCAAATCATTTTTGGGGTCGTGGAATTAGGTGTTTCATACAAAGTAGAGGTTAAATATAAATTATCTTTAGACATGTATAGTTGTTCACTTCCACCAAGATAACCTTTTGTAGTTACTTTATTTCCCTTTAGATTTGCTACATCAATGGCTGAAATAATACTGTAATTTGCTTCTAAAGTATTTGGAAGAATAGAGATACTGTCGTAGTCCATAGGCTTTGGTTCTTTATCCATATTAGAATCATAGATAAATGGACGTAGCTCCATATCACCCTTTTCTTCCATCATCCAATTCCTTGGATAAACGGAAGTTACATAGTAAAGGGTATGATCGGTTAGCCGTGCACCGTTCATATAACCTTCCGTTGCAATCTCTCTAGATAGTTTTGGTGATTTTGTATTGGAAATATCATAAAAGTAAACAGTCGTCATTGGATTCATGGGTAGCGCTATTCTATCCATGTCTTGTGTACTTTCCTGGTATAACGGACGATATATGTTTTTTTGCCCCATAATAATCAATGTTTGGTCGGATAATAAAAGTTGAGAAGGATAAAAATCAGCTGCTAATCTGATTTTAGTTTCTTCTTTCATATTAGCTGGATCTTCAACATTTATTATTGCTACATTGTTTTCATTAATCGCAAACAAATACGAACCATTTGTTTTGACCAGGTCCGCTTCATCTACACCCTCTACTTGGTTGTTTGTAGTAGAGTAGTCTCCTCTATTAGTGCTGGAAGCTTCTTTTGAACTCATAGACATTGTATCTTCTAGAGCTTCTGTAACTGTATCCCCTTGCACTTTTTGTACTAATTTAAAATAAGCTTTTAACTCTTCCTTCGATTTGATCGATTTAATCTCATTCAATACTTTAAAAGGAAACTTTTTTTTCACTAATTGACTATTTACATGTAAAGTGTAAGTTCCTTCATCAAGGCCTGATACCACAACGGATTTTCCATTTTCAGAAATACTAGGCTTTACATTTACTTTTTTTCCCTGTTTATCTGTTACATACATATTTCCTTTATTCCATGCATCTTTACTTACTGGAGAAGATAACGTCACTACCAAAAGCTGATTTGACATTATGACTTCTTGTGCACTCACTATCGTTCTTGTAGATAAAAACACACTTACAAATCCGACAAACAACACTAGGATAATTATCAGGATACCCCTCTTTTTCATTACGATCTTCCTCTCCATTACTTTGTTAATCCATTAGACTCAAATTTATCCAATTGGTTTCACTTACTGAAAAATTAATTAATACGTTTCTTACGAATATATTTATATTCAAAAAGAGGTTGTTTCCATTACGCTTAATTTCTAAACTGGATTTACTCACTAAATTGTATATCTCTATAAAAAAAGGTTTTCCTGAGTTCATACTCTAGGAAAACCTTTTTCTTATTCATCAAATGGCCATTTAGGTAGCATGTGAGAGAGTGTTTTATCTTCCCGATAACCAAGCACATATTCTGCTTGCATAATCGTATGGATTTCTCTTGTTCCTTCATAAATAACCGGTGCTTTGGAGTTACGCAAATATCTTGCCACCGGATATTCATCTGAATAGCCATACGCCCCGTGTATTTGTACTGCATCATCTGCAGCTTTATTTGCAAAATCGCATGCTTGCCATTTAGCAAGGGATGTTTCTCGCGTATTGCGAACTCCTTGATTTTTCAATTCTCCTACTCGGTATACGAGTAATCGACTCATTTGAAGGCCAGCTTCCATTTTCGCAATCATTTGTTGCACAAGTTGGTGTTTGCCGATTTCTTTCCCAAATGTTTCTCGTTCATGACAATACTTCACACTTGCTTCTAAACAAGCTAATGATAAACCAACAGCCCCTGCCGCTACAGTGAAACGACCATTATCAAGTGCAGCCATAGCAATTTTAAAACCTTCTCCTTCTTTTCCTAAAAGGTTTTCCTTAGGTACCCGCATATTTTCAAAAAATATTTCACCCGTATTTCCTGATTTAATACCATACTTCCCTTTTATTGCTTTTGAAGAGAAGCCCTCCATCGTACGTTCTACAATGAATGCACTGATTCCATGATGTTTTTTCGACTTGTCAGTATAAGCAAACACGATGAAATGATCAGCAGTATCACATAAAGAAATCCACGTTTTTTGCCCGTTGAGCACATATTCTTCTCCATCAAGTTCGGCGACTGTCGACATAGCCGCCACGTCGGATCCTGCTCCTGGCTCTGTTAATCCAAAAGCTCCTATTTTCATCCCTTTTGCTTGGGAAACTAAATACTTTTCCTTCTGCTCTTCCGTTCCCCATTGCATAAGTGTCATTGAGTTTAAACCTGTATGGACAGAAACAGCTGTACGGAATGCAGTGTCTCCTCTTTCAAGCTCCTCACATACAATAGCGAGCGCATTATAATCCATGCCACTTCCGCCATACTTTTCAGGTATGCAAACGCCCATCAAACCTAAATTGGCTAGCTTTGTCCATACTCCTTTATCAAATGCCCCTTGTTCTTCCCATTTAGCGATATAAGGAATAATCTCATTATCTACAAACTGTCGAACTGTTTTACGAAGCAGTTTTTGTTCCTCATTAAATTCAAAATTCATACACTAACACCTCTTAAAACAGTCTCCACAATATTTACCCCACGTGCGCCCATTTCTTTTATATATAATTCTCCAGGAACGATTAACTCTGGAGGATATACACCTCGTTTCGAAATGACACTATTTCCAATCATTTGCGCAACAATCGAAACGGTGTTAGCTGTTGCCCTTGCCATTGCAGTTGTTCCTGAAAGCTTGTCTTTTTTCGTTGCTAACTCATAATTGAACGTAGTGTTTTCACCATCTTTTAAGCCCGTTACGATTACACGCAATAAAACAACATCATCCTTGTCTCCAAGTAATAATTTAGGTGTTAATACTTCTTTTAATACATCGCGTGCTTTCACCATATTCCCATTTACATTTACGATCGTTTTTTTATTCGTTAATCCTAAATCCACTAGTAATTTAAACTTTTCTGCATGCCCTTTATATCGGATGGTTTTATACTCTAATGTATCAATATTCGGAAAGGATTTAGTCAATGTCGATGTTCCACCTGCAGTATGGAATGCTTCCAATTCACCATACCCGTCAAAGAACAGTGACTCTACCTCCGTTAGTGATGCCACTTCTTGTAGTTTGCCATCACGAATAACATGGGAAGGATCTGTATAATGATCAAAAACACCTTCTAATGAGAAGACGATATTATATCCAAAAATCCCCTCTGGCTCTAAGGGAATTCCACCAACATATAAATGCATACCCGATACTTCATCCAATTTACTGGCTCCGTAGCCAGCAAGAATATTAATCATACCCGGTGCCACACCTAAATCTGGAATAAGTGTCACACCTTTTTCCTTCGCTTTTTTATCAAGGGATAGTACTGCATCCGTTGCTCCGCCAATATGTCCACCTAAATCGATTGAATGTACGCCAGCCTCCACTGCAAGCCTTGCAACCTTTTCATTAAACGAATAAAATAAAGCATTAATCACAACATCCACTTTTCGCATTATCTGCAGAATGTTTTCATCATCATTAGCATCTAACCTTAAAACTTCAATCTTGGAATTTTGTAGTCTCTCTTTAAACATATTAGCTTGCCCCACATCTAAATCACATAATAAAACTTTTTCGACATTTGGGCTCAATACTAAATCACGAGCTGCTTCTTTCCCCATTAATCCTGCTCCTAATACAGCTACCTTCATGTTGTCATCCTCCTATTATTCTGTGTCTATTTGTGCACGTTGCAATTTCCCACTGAAGTCTACATAAATGCTTTTCCATTCTGTATAAACATCTAGTGCTGCTACTCCCGAATCACGGTGTCCATTTCCTGTTCCTTTAGTTCCGCCAAATGGCAAATGAATTTCAGCTCCTGTAGTTCCTGCATTGACATAAACAATTCCTGTGTCCAAATCGCGCTGAGCTCGGAAGATTTTATTTACGTCTTTAGAAAAAATGGAACTTGAAAGACCGAATTTCACACCGTTATTAACCTCAATCGCTTCCTCTAGTGAACTTACCTCTATAAGTGAAACAACAGGTCCAAAGATCTCTTCTTGTGCAATACGCATTGTTGGCGTTACATTTGTAAATAGAGTTGGAGCATAATAAAACCCTTTTTCCAAATCTCCTTCATTTAAAATATTTCCTCCAACTAAAAGGTTTGCTCCTTCTTCTTGTCCAATTTTAGTGTAAGAATGAATTTTTTCTAATGCTTGTTTATTAATAACTGGACCGATTTTGACTGACTCATCTAGACCGTCTCCAATTGTTAAACTTTCCATTTGCTCAAGGAGCATCTTTTCTAACTCTTTCTTTACATCTTTATGCACAATCACCCGACTACATGCAGTACAACGTTGACCAGCTGTTCCAAATGCACTCCATAAAATCCCTTCCACAGCAAGGGACAAATCTGCATCTTCCATTACAATGACTGCATTTTTCCCACCCATTTCGAGTGACACTTTCTTTAGATGTCTGCCACCAAGTTCGGCTACTTTTCTACCTGTTTCCGTCGACCCTGTGAATGAAATAACTTTTACGTCTTGGTGCTCAATTAGTGCCGTTCCAACTTCCGAACCAGAGCCAAATACAATATTCGCAACGCCAGCTGGTAATCCTGCTTCGTCAAATATTTTTGCCATTTCATATGCCATCATTGGTGTTTCTGTTGCGGGTTTCCAAATGAAAGTATTACCTGCAACTATAGCCGGGAATGACTTCCAAGTAGCAATCGCAACAGGAAAATTCCAAGGAGTGATTAGACCTACTACTCCAATGGGTGCACGAACGCTCATTGCAAATTTATCCGCAAGTTCAGAAGGGGTAGTTTCTCCGAACAAACGACGTCCTTCCCCTGCCATGTAATATGCCATATCTATTCCTTCTTGTACTTCTCCGCGACCTTCCTCAATGACTTTACCCATTTCTTTAGTTAACACTTGTGCTAAATGTTCCTTCTTTTCTTTCATTAGTCTACCAATTTCATATAAGTAATCCGCCCGTTTTGGTGCCGGTACTAACGCCCATTTCTTTTGGGCATTTACTGCAGCAGCAACCGCTAGACTAACGTCTTCTTTCGTGGACATTCGAACTTCCGCCAAATGCTCGCCATTAGCAGGGTTCAAGACAGCTGTGTACTCTACTTCCCCTACTTCTTGCCAATTTCCATCGATAAAATTAGTTAACTTCATTTAACTTACCTCTTTTCTTTTTCAAAATCGTTTGGCTTGTCAAAGACAGATCTTGTACGAACAAGTTCGACAAATCCTTTAACAGGATCTGCTCTATCCTTCAAAGGCTTTCACGTTACCAAGCATATTTTCTGCGGCGTGCTTTTCGTGTAGTAGGTAGATTCCTCTGCCAAAGTAATTGAAAACGTTTCCATAGATAATATATTCTCTATTACTTTAGGAATCCCTTTAAAAAATTAGAAAAATAAGAATTTTACGATTGAAACTTTTTGGTAGGATGTTCGTATTAATTAATAATTATTAATTGAGGAGGAAAATATACATGAATAATCATGAAATTGACTACAAATTACATGGAGATGACATGCAATTTGTAGAGATTGAATTAGACCCCAGAGAAACTGTAGTTGCTGAAGCAGGTAGCTTAATGATGATGGAAGATGATATTACCATGGAAACCATTTTTGGTGACGGCTCCAGTTCATTTGATAGTGGAATAATGGGTAAAATAATGGGTGCAGGTAAGCGTATGTTAACAGGTGAAAGCTTATTCATGACTATGTTTACGAATGCTGGTAACGGAAAAAAACATGTTTATTTTGCCTCTCCTTATCCTGGAAAAATAATTCCTATAGACTTAAGTGAACATAGCGGTAAAATTATTTGCCAAAAAGAAGCATTTTTAGCTGCAGCGAAGGGTGTTTCTGTAGGAATCGAATTTCAACGCAAGTTAGGAACTGGCTTTTTTGGTGGAGAAGGATTTATCATGCAAAAGCTTGAAGGAGATGGCCTTGCTTTTATTCATGCGGGTGGAACGATTCACAGAAAAGAACTACAGCCTGGCGAGGTTTTAAGGGTAGACACTGGTTGTTTAGTCGCGATGACATCTGACGTGAATTATAATATCGAAATGGTAAAAGGAGTGAAAACAGCTCTATTTGGCGGTGAAGGCCTATTTTTCGCAACTCTTCGCGGACCGGGTATTGTATGGATTCAATCGTTACCATTTAGCCGTTTAGCAAGCCGTGTATTTGCGGCCGCTCCTCAAACCCTCAGTAGAGGCTCAAAAGATGAAGGAAGTATAGCCGGTGGAATATTTGACCTTTTAGGCGGAAAATAAATAGGTAATAAAAGCGTGAGTACCCTCTAAGTGTATTTAATCTTCACCAATTCCCGAATGCTTTGGACGAAACATTGAGGAATTTGGCTCGTGAAGTGACTGCGTCACTTCACAAGCCTTTCGAGCTTACGCAAGAGCGAATCTTTTATTAGCAAATTTTTTAGAATTACGCTTTTCAGTTCAATGACTAACTGCAAAACACTTTTTAGAATGAAAGAGTTGCTTAACCAGGTGCATTTATTTACACTTTATGGCACTTATAGACCAATTGTGATGAACCCCAGATCAATTCATCCGAAAGAGACCATTTTTACCCGCTACCTTGTGTCAGACTCAATTGTGGCTTACACAGGGTAGCGGGTATTAAAAATTCTCTTTTATTCTACTTTTTTCCCTAAATTGTTTATAAAGATTGGACCTCCTCTTCATATACTAGATGGAAGAACATTTTTCTATGAAATTATTGTTCTTTAATGTAAGAAAGGAGGTGTTAATAATGAAAGCTTCTTTAGGTATGTGGATTGGCTGGATTGGAATTATATTAGCAGTTGTAGGATTCTTTTATTATCCTATGTTCTTGGGTGGAGGAGCGGTAGTCTTAGGATTAATCGGTCTAACTTCCCCACAAAAATTCCTAGCATGGATTTCCATTGTTCTTGGAGCAATTGCATTCTTCTTACCGATGCTCCAATAGCTAGTTGGTGAATAATGAATCTGCGGCATGTCCGGGTCATTTGCGGCACATGCCTTTTTTTATGCTTCATGTTTCTGATTTACTAAAAGATAATCCTCCCGCTTTAACTGGCCCCCAAAATGTTATTTGTGACAAAATCTGTGCCATTTCTTGTGGCGTCTTCTCCATCCCACTTTTTAACCAGTATTGAATAACTCCTAAATGTGCAGAACTCACATATGCGAATAAATAGTCTAGAGGTACCATCCTATTTTCTTCGATTACATATTGAAAAAAGTTTTGATACATTTTCTTTTCTATTATTTCTTTTAATCCGGATTGAATAGATGGATCTCCGTTTGATCCCAAAATAACACTCATAAAAACAAAGTTCTCTTTAAGGAATTCAAATAGTTTTATTATAAAAGAAAAAGGTAACTCTACTTGCATATTTTTTTGATATTCTTCGTTTACGATATCCCATGCATCTCCAACAATTCTTTCTAATTCGCTAAAAAACACTTCTTTACTTTGTTCAAACAAATCATATTTATCTTTGTAGTGCAGATAAAATGTTCCTCTATTGATATCAGCTTTTTCTGTTAAGTCACTTATTGTTATTGCTTCAAATCCCTTTTCCTCTATTAATTGCGTAAATGCATCCCGAATCATTTGTCTTGTTCGTGCAATACGACGATCTATTTTTTTTGTTGTCATAAGTTTTTCTCCCTCTTTTTTTTATGTTAATGAACAATGTCGTTCGTTTTGTTAAGTAAAGGACGAAATCAAATCAATTGATTATTGATATTTCATTATCTTCATTGTAATATACACTGAGAGCATTAATCAACACGGTGTTCATTATAAAAAAGGGGTCTTTTCATGAGTATTTTAAAAAACAAATTAACAATTATTTCGCCTATTATCGTAGTTGCCATCATCTTTATTTTTTCGCTGACGCTTTTTCCGTCTATTAGCCCAGCTCCTAAAAATATGCCTATAGCAATAGTTAACGAAGATCAGGGCGCAGTTCTTCCAAACAATACAGAAATGAATATGGGTAAGACAATTTCCGAAAACATTCGTACGCAAGCTATTCCTGGTCAAGATTCTCCAATCAAATGGATCAGTGTCGATAGCCTGACCGAAGTGCAAAAAGGATTAAATAACAAGAAATACTATGCTGCATTAGTAATCCCAAAAGATTTTAGTAAAAATCAGGTTTCACTTCAATCACCAAATCCGATTTCTCCTGAAATTCAAATTTTAGTGAATCAAGGGATGAATCCTACTGCTGCCAATATTGCAAACCAAATGTTGAGTGGAATAGTAGATGGGATAAATGGGAACGTCCGAACGCAGATATTGGAAGGTTTTAAAATGAACGGGAATACAATTTCAACGGAGCAAGCTTCCCTTCTTGTATCTCCTATTTCGAAAAAAATCGTTAATGTCAATGAAATTGGTACAAAAAGTGCAAATGGAAACTCACCTGTTTCCATGTTCCAGCCACTATGGATGGGAAGCATTGTCGGAGGGGCAGTAATATTTGTTGTACTAAGCAAGATCCAATTTAGAAATCGAAAACAAAAATTGTTAGGAATTTTTATGCAAGTGTTAGTTGGTGCTATACTCGCACTTCTTGCAGGATTCGGTTTAACTTGGCTTGCCGATTCCATGTTAGGATTGAGCATTCCGAAGTTTGCTGATACTGGTTTATTCTTGTCACTAACTTATTTTGCGTTCTATCTAATGGTTTCGGCAGTCCTTATGTGGTTAGGAATTAAAGGCTTACCAATCTTTGTCCTAATGCTCTTCTTCGGGGCACCACTTTTGGCTATGCCACCGGAGTTCTTGCCTTCATTCCATCGTAATTGGATCTATCCTTGGCTGCCAATGCGTCAAATGATTGAAGGACTTCGTGAGCTTTTCTTCTTCGGCAAAGGGTTCGGCTGGAGTCATTCCGTTCAAATGTTAACTTGGTTAGGGCTTGGAAGTCTTATTGTATTAGTCAGTTCTTCCTTCAAAAGAGGACGAACGGACGAATCGACGGAAACCCAAAACGAAGCATAGTCCAGATTGAAGTATGGTAGATATGGTTCGCTTTATTTAAATGAGACGATTCTTTTTACAATAAAGTCCCTTGTATTATTATTTTCACCATGATAAACTAATTAAAATCAAACATTTAGAAAATTAAATATTTTCATTTCTTATCAAGAGAGACGGAGGGATTGGCCCAAAGATGTCTCAGCAACCAGCCAAATCGTGGTGTGGTGCTAATTCCAATAGACGGTTAACGTCTTGAAGATAAGAAGACTAACTTCAATATTTTTTGAGGATTCTCTTCTTATTAGAGAATCCTCTTTTTATTTGGACAGAAAGTATAACTTTTCTACTTATTAACCGTCCAGACATCAAGCCCAGACAATAGGAGTAAAAAAGAGAAAGTAGTGATTTAATATGACAAATCAATTAGTTCTAAAAGCGCCATTCAAAGCAGATCACGTTGGTAGTTTTTTACGACCAGAACGTTTAAAGAAAGCACGGTTACAGTATGAAAATGAAGAAATTACTTCAGAACAATTAACACAAATCGAAAATGAAGAAATCACAAGACTTGTAGAAAAACAAATTGAATCCGGACTTCAATCTGTAACTGACGGCGAATACCGCCGTAAATGGTGGCATTTTGACTTTCTTAGTGGTTTTGATGGAGTTGAGTTTTATGAAACTGACAAAGGCCTGTCATTTAAGGGAGTGCAAACAAGAGCGCAGGGTATTAAAGTAACTGAAAAAATTGGATTCAGTACGCATTATATGATTGAGCACTTTAAGTTTCTCAAAAGTGTTGCCGGAGATGCAGTTGCAAAATTTACCATCCCTAGCCCTAATATGCTCTACTATAGAGCTACAATTGAAGAAGGTGTATATAACAGTGATGAAGAATTATTCGATGATTTAATCGTTGCTTATCAAGGGGTTATTCAAGCATTGTACGAGGAAGGTTGCCGTTATCTTCAAATTGATGACACTTCATGGGCTACGACTTTTTCTGAAGAAGGTATCGCATCTTTAAAAGAAAAAGGACTCAATTTGGAGCAAGCTCTAAAACTGTCGGCTCGGGCAATCAATGAAGTAATCTCAAAAAGACCCAAGGATATGCTTGTAACAATGCATATATGTCGAGGGAATTTCCGATCTACTTACATTACAAGCGGAAGCTACGAATTAGTATCGGAAACGATTTTTGGCGGCTTAAATGTGGATGGTCTTTTCTTAGAGTTTGATGATGATCGTTCTGGTGGCTTTGAACCACTCCGCCATATTAATCGCACAGATTTGTATATTGTTTTAGGTTTAATCACCTCCAAACATGGTGCTTTAGAAGATATTGATCAAGTGAAAGCACGAATCGAAGAAGGTACAAAATACGTACCAATAGAGCAACTTTGCTTAAGTCCACAATGTGGATTTTCATCTACGGAGGAAGGAAATTTGTTAACCGAAGAAGAGCAATGGGGTAAAATTCGCCATGTAGTACAAATTGCTGGTGATATTTGGATGTAAGCCTACTACTATAGTGATGAATTAATTCAAAAAATGGATATGAGAGCCCAAATTTAATTAGGAGCAACCATTTCTCATAGTAAAGAACTATCTTCATGATAGATACCTCTTACCAATAGAGAATATATAATTTGAACAATATCTTACCATGAAAAAAGTGTGCGCATCTCTACAAGATCGCACACTTTTTCATATTCTTTGTCAGTTTTCTACCTTCTTCGCTTGTACAACGAGACGAAACATATTGGACCTTTCTGGATAGCATGTGACTAAAGAGAGCAAAGAAATTCCCTTTTGTCTTTCTAAAATATCTACATTTTCTGGTTTTACAATTTGAATATTAAATACTTCAAATTGTAAAGTATCAGTTCTTGTTTCCAATTCAAAACGATCACCCACTTGTAGCTCATTCAACCGATTAAAAAATTGCCCAAAGACATGTGCTTGATGACCTGCAATCGCTGAGCTTCCATTTAATTCCTCTGGATCGTCAAGACCAGCAATCATGCCTAATGCTCGATTTAAATTTTCAGGAGTTGCTCCTTCCAGAACTGGTGATTTTAAGTGAATAGAGGGAATCTTTAAAATGCCAACGACTTCCTGTTTTAACTCTTTAAGTTGTTGAGCATCAGTTGCTTTTACTCCAACAATTGCTTTTTCAGTAGCTGCTTCTGTTTTAATGGATGTAAAGGACTCAATTAATTCTTTTTGATGTTGCTGATTTTCCATAACTCCATAACTTACGATAAAGAGAATGAGTAGCCCTATCCCAATGAGCGAATTGCCTACGTATTTTTTCATCTTCAGTAGGCCCCCTTTACGCAAATTTACGTATAGTCACTCCACTCCCAACTAAACATATCGCCATTATTATCAGCATCACACTAGTAAAAAGTCCACCTGTCTTAGGTAAGGAAGAACCTACATAAAATTCACTATTGCTACTTGAACTATTTCCCTTTACACCATTTGAATTGGAACTAAAGCCGACTATACTAGTTTCATTTTCTTCCCTATCCGTATTTTCATTTCCTACCGTATTGTGTCCTTTTAGACTTCCATCGGTTGTTTCATTTGCAGTATCATTGTTCACTTCATCTGCGTCTTCACTTGTGTCAGTAGTCTTCCCAGGACTTCCATCTCCGTTTACTTCTTCTCTGTCACCATCTGTATCTGTTGTACCACCAATACTTCCTCCTATATTTTCATCGTAGTTATCTTCCGATTCTTCGCTAGGATTTGTTGGTTTAATAACGGTTTGACCAGCTACGTAATTTTCTCTAGGTAAAATATCAATTACTGTGTTCCCTATTACATCATTCGTTAATCCTATAGTAATCAGATGGTCTATCTGAGAAGTACCTTCACTGTTAGTGTAGCCTTCAGTGGTCAACACATCTACACTAAGTTCATCTAGTACATCAGATAATATGTCTAATTGCACAACACCTTCTGAAAAGGTTTTACTTTCTCCATTTAACTTTTGATGTTGGTCTAACACACTTAGATGAATACCATCTAAAACTGGCAATTCATTACCTACTAATTTAACAACACCACTATTAGTTGCCTGAAATTCTTCATCCTTCGCTGATTCCGATAATAAAACAAATGTCGATAAATCACCTAGGAAACTGTCTACTAACTCAATCCCAACTAAAGATGAACTTTCCAATTCAGAAGAGTCATTTTTCATATTTTTAAACTCTAAAACATTTAGTTCCAAGTCACCTAAAGTGATATTCTTTAAAGTAGGAGAACCGTCGTCCCCTAGACTTACAGTAAGAATCTTCGAATTTTCATAATAGCCATTCGTTGTTTCTACATACTGATTTTCAAGGACACCTACATGCAAATTTTCGAGAATAGGTAAATCTGAAGTCTTCAAGTGAACACCTTGTTGTACTTCCAATGTACCTTGATGGATTTCATCTTTTATTGTTAAATTACTTTCTGAAAGCACATCCAACTCCGCTTGATCCGCAATAATCAAATCGTCAACTCTGATATCTGCTACCGCCTTCTCACTTGAAGTTGCACTTTCTGTTGAAGCCTGTTCTTGTTTTAGAACTCCAACATCTACTTCATCCACCACCGTCATGCCTTGGATTGCAATATCTACCACTGCTTCTTCTCTGGAAAATGCATTTTCTTCCGAAGTTACTTCTTGCCTTAATACCGCCAAATCCATTTCATCCACTGTAAGCAAATCTGAGGCAGCGATATCTACCACTGCTTCCTCGTTCAATAAGGCTGTTTCTTTTCGTGATAATACTCTCGCTTTAATGTCACCAATTCCCTTATCATTAACAGAGACATCTGCAATTGCTTCTTCGTTATTGCCATTACTATTTTGCTTGTTCTTTTCATTAGGAATCTCTACATTTATGCTGTCAATTCCAAGCAAATTATTCACGTTTACATCCAAAATTTCAGCCTTCTCAGAATTATTATCCAACACATTTACTTCCACATTTAAAGGCAAATAGGTATCGTTCTCCTCAGCTCCCGCAAAAGATGGCGCTAGTAATACCAACGTCAAAATGGCAAAAATAGTGCAAGTCAACTTCAAGATAATCGTTCTCATTATTATTTCTCTCCTTTTTTATTATGATTTATATCACGTATAAAAAAGGAGTTTTTTCTGGCGGTTTCCTTAAAGGTGTATGAAGCCACTGTATAATTGCATAGCTATTTTTGTGATACCATTTCTTACGTCCCAACTCTTTTAGCAGCACATAAGAAGGTAAGTACCCCATGTGAATATCTCCCCCTATAATCAACGACACACTCGATGATGTTACATTAGTATTGTTGGTAATCATGGGGGTGTTCGAAATTACTATCTTTTGATTTTGTTCCATTGGATTTATAGGTAACACAGGAATATGAACATGCTTCTTATTTTTCATATTTCTATTAGTTTCTATAACCGCAAAATCATACTCTTCTTCAATTTGGAATTTGTCTGCTTCCTGTCCTGCATTCCCCTCCTCTGCCTCAGAATTAGTTTTTAGCACAGGCTGGTCAATTGGGATTTCTGCAGTTTTTTCTATTTCAGAAATGGAAATCTCCTCTTTACTCACGGGAACAGGAGGAGTGAAATTTATTATTTGCTCTGCTAATTTTGGAGCTATAGAAGAATCTGTTGTAGAAGTTTCTTCAGAAAGTATATTTTCCGATTTTGATTCGACTACACTTCCTGCGAATTCAATGACTTGTTTTACCGTTTCGTCTCCTGTTTTCACTGTCTTTTGTATCCCTATCGTTACTTTTTTTGTGCTTTTAGAAACTTTTGTTAGAACAGGGGTTACAATAGGCACTTCGGGAAGAATATCTATGGTCTCATCGACTACGTTTACTAATTTTGGAACAGTGGATTTAGTAATTTCCGTTACATCTGTTATAACCTGCTCAATAGCGGGAGAAGTATTCTCTTCAACATCGTGCACAACATCCGTAATAGGTTTTAAAATAGGAGGAATTTCTTCGGCTTCTTTCGATGGAGCAGTTTTACTTACATTCTCCTTAACTGAATCTACAAATTTTTCTGTCATACTAACTAGTTGATCTATTGTTCCACTTAGCACTCCCTTCTTTTGTTCATCCACTTCTTCTCCATGTACTGGAAAAGGAAAGATAATAAGTATTACAAAACTTATTACCAATGTAATAAAAACTTTTTTCACTTTTGCCACCTCCCGCCTGTTAAAAACAGATAATTCTAATTATTAATTCTATTTCCTAATTAACTGAATGTTAAACTGTTTTTTTATCATATAAAAAAGCATCTCTGTCGATTAAACAATTTCTCACATAATATACATGTAAGAAAAGCGTAAAATTCTCCTTTTGCACTTGTACATTTTCGGTTCACTTTGCACTAAATAATCACCACCTTATAACCGTTGATTAAGCGTAGGTGGATATTTGTCTGTCGCTACCTTACAATGTTCAAGAGAAAATGCTGTTTTGGAAAATGAGAGAAGAGCTGCCGTTCTATTTAGGTTGCAAGGTCCCGAAGATACAATTTCGGAAACTCTACACTTTTTCACCTTGCATTCCTTGCTTATTTTCGCAAAGAAATACTTAGTCGTATGGAGATGCTGTGTTAGAAAGTGACACTTGCTTTAAAATCAATAATGCGGAGGGATGCGACTTTATCGCATCCCTCCGCATCCAGAAAAATCGTTAATGATGTAGTGATCGTTCAGTCCAAAGCAATCAAAAATTGGGCATATACAGAGTGCCTATTGTTTTATCAACAAATCAACTGGTAATTTAATGGATATTTTTGATTAATTAACACATGTGATAAGAAGGATAGGTCTATTGATCAGCCAAAAAGTGCCAGTGAATTACCACTTAACTTTATCTATGCAGCATCTATATAAACTAGCAACACCCTTATTAATGTGGGCAAAGAACGTATTGTTTATTAAACGCGTCTTAGTTATCGCCAGGCTTTCCGCCGGGTGAGCGATCAGCCATCACAGTCGCATGCGCGCCGTTTGTGATGGCTCATCTGGCTCACTCATCCGGCAGGAGTCGCCGCCCTTTCACTACAATCCACTAGAGCTTACTAGTTATTCTGAGTTGGGTAATTGTGTATAAAAAGGAGAAGAATAATTTCTTTTTCAACTAAACTTCCCTTTTTTCCAACTAAATATTAAAAAGTGCCACAAGAATAGAGGTTTTTTTGTTAGTACACGTTGTTAAGAGTGCGTGCAATTAATCAGTGCATCTCACGCCATGTTAAAACTTTATTATGAGAAATTTGTCGTGTTCATCATGTGATTTGTCTCTATCATCCATTTATTGGATTTCACTTCAGATAATACAGTTAAGATTGAAAAGTGAAACTGAATAGCTAGCAAATATGCTGGATTGCAGCGGCAGGCGGCGACTCCGAAGGGATCAGGGAGACAGATGAGACCGCACAAGCGGCGCACATGCGACGGTGCTGGCTCATCGCTCCCCCCTCGGAAAGCGTCCGCCTAGAGCGGAAATCCCGGCGGTCACTAAGACGCATTATATAAAAAATCCGTTCTATACTATGCGTAATAAAAAAACGATGTGTGCCCGAAATTGTACCTTCGTCCAAACCAAAACGAAAACAAACAAATTCTAAAGAAGATTTTATGCTTTTCTTACAAGTATTTTGTGTAAGAAAATGGCTAATCGACAGACGTGAAAAAAGGATACTTTCCTCCAATAAAGAAGAAAAGTATCCTTTTACGAATCTATTATTACTCTAATCAAGGAGGAATCCTCTTCTAATCCTTGCAGGTGCTTCTTGAACGTTTCTATCTTTAGTGAAGAATTCATCACTCTAAAATTTGTATCTAATAACAAATCCTCATATACCTCTTTACTCATAACGATATCATTCCCTTGACTTTCCTGCTGAATACGAGCTGCCATATTAACTGTTCTACCAAAGTAATCTAGAATTTCATTTGCATTCACCGCAATCACTGGTCCAGAATGAAAACCAATTTTCACAAGAATGTCTTGGGACAACTGCTTATTTATCTCCTGGATATGTTGTTGAATTGAAACAGCGGCATTCCATGCGTCTTTCGTTTCTGTGAAGGTTGCCATAACAGAATCGCCAATAGTTTTTATAACTGCACCACCATTTTGTTGAATATGTTGCTTTAAATAATCGAAGTGCTTTTTCACATCAGCATATGCAAGAGCATCACCAATAGACTCATAAAGTCTTGTAGAGCCTTTTAAATCCGTAAATAGCACTGCTATATTTGAAACACCTATCTGCTGGTCAGGTGATAATACTTCTGCCGCAAACAAATCACGAAATAATTGCAAAGAAGTTACTTCTCTTGCTGTTAGTGCAAAACGATCCCACTCTACTTCTTCTATTACTAATACAATTTCTTCATCCGTTTTATTTCCAATCTGTATATTGGACGATCCGGAAACCAAACTTTGTGTAAAACCACTTTCTCTGTATGTTATACACACTTCTTCTTCGGTTTTATATGTACTTACCTCTAACAAATGATTATATTTTAATACTCGAAGGCGAACCTCTCGTCCCCAAATGGGAATTTTCAAATTTTTCGTCGTATTAGGTAAAATGCGAAATTGTGCAAGTACATGTGGTGAATTCATAGGTCCATTCACGCAAAATAATTCTCTTTTTGTTTTACGGATGGAAGGATTGACAGAAAAACGCATTTCAATATAACGATCGAAATTGAGCTCATAGTCAACTCCGCACAAATCGCAATGAACCGTACTATCTAAATGTTTTAAACTACTTGTCTGCCCTTTTGGAACACGACAATTCGGACACATAAGAGACCATTCTTGATCGAGTATGCCCAACTTTGTAGCTAAAAGAAATAGTTCAACCGTTTCTTTTCTATTATAATGATAAGTTTCTGCCCATTGATACGGCTTCATACTTGTTATTTCGTCTTCATTGTAAGTTCGTATTGTGTGCATAAGCTGCGCACTCATCTCTTGGTTTAAAAAAATACCATCCAGTTTGACTGCTAGTATAGAAAGACGATTTTCTTCAACTATAATGGACTGCTTAGTTTGTGGACGAGGAAAATCGACTGTACCATTTTTCTCGAATTCTAACACATATTGAAACGTCTTTTTAAGCTGAGGAATAATAATATTTTTCAAAGACAACTTGCCAATAAGATTTCGACAGATAAACTCCCCTTTTAGTATAAGTAAAGTTTCCTGTTCTTCTCGCGGCTCTAAAATCACATGCCAAAGCGCTCGTTCTATAGGCCCATTTGTGTAGACTCGTTCTATAGAATAATAATGATTCCGTTCCCATTCAAATGTATGCTCTTTCCAAGCTATTTTAACTCCACCTAACGCAGTTGCTTTAGCTTGTCGAATTAGCTTTCCATCATTATAGGAAAACGGGGCAAATTGTACTGGAAACAATCCTATAAAATTATTTAAGTGATTTGTATCTGCAAGCAATGTCCACATTTCTTCAACAGGAATATGAAAGATTCTTTCATCTTGGAAGTGAATTGTTTTTTGCATGGTCAACTCCTACATTTGGTCATGGTATTGATCGCTAATCTTAATAAATTCATCGACATGATCAATAAATAATTGAGTTAATATTGGATCAAATTGCTTTCCTTGTTGCTCGATCATGTAGTGAATAATATCGTCCATTTGCCAAGCTTTTTTATATACACGATCGCTTCCTAATGCATCAAATACATCCGCTATGGCTGTAATTCGTCCAAAAATATGAATAGCTTCACCACTTAATCCATTTGGATAGCCAGTGCCATCCCATTTTTCGTGATGTTCGTGTGCAATAGTAGCAGCAGCTCGAAGCAAGTCACGTCTTGAATGCTTAAATACATTGTATCCAATCACGGCATGCTGCTTCATAATTTCATATTCATCTTCTGTTAACTTGCCTGGCTTAAGTAAGATACGATCCGGTGTAGCAACTTTTCCTATATCATGCATTGGAGAAGCATGTTTCAACAGTAGCGCTTCTTCTTCAGATAGTCCTGCAAGAATAGCTAAAAGGTACGAATATTTCGCGACCCTTTTTACATGATTACCAGTCTCTTGTGATCGGCTTTCACCTATTTCTCCCATTGTTTCAATCATCTCTTTTTGCGTTTCAATTAGTTCATACATGAGAATAGATGACTCTAAAGACTTACTAGCATAAGAAGCTGCAAGGGATAATATTTCAAGATCTTTATCATTAAATTTCCTACTAGCAGTCATTTTATTTATTGCTTGAAAAGCTCCTATTACTTCCCCTTTTGTGTTATGAAAAGGTATACACAATATAGAACGAGTTCTATATCCAGTTTCTTGATCTACCTCTTGGTTAAAACGTTTATCCAAGTAGGCATCTTCTACAATCATTGCTTTTCCAGTTATAACACAGTGACCGATTAAGCCACTATTTTCCGGGACAATGATTTTTTCTATCCCATGAGCTACTACTGTCCAAATATTATTTTCCAGTGGATTATGCAACCAAACGGTACACCGGTCTGCTAGAACTAGTTCTTTTCCTAAATCAGCCATTTTCATTAATAACTTTTCGTGGTTTGTTTCTAAAGAGATCTGTGACATATAATCAAAAATAATCGACAGCATTTTATTCGAATCTAAATGTTCATGCTCATTTAAAATGATTGGTTCTTTATTATCGTGCATAAATATAATCCTTTCTAGGAAAAAATAAATTGATTCATAATAGTGTTAGTATGATAATAGTAGCACGGAACATGTAATTTACAATATAGATAAGTTTTTCTATAGACGAATAGGAGGATTAAGGTAGATGGGTGTATTTAGCTATTTGCTTATCGGGCATCTGATTGGTGATTATTTACTTCAAACAAATTGGATGGCTCGCAACAAGTCCAAAAAGTGGTTGCCTTTGCTTGTACACTGCATCGTTTATACGGTTATTATCATTGGAATTTTGTACATAGGAAACGGTTGGCTACCTCTAAACGCAATTTTGCTTATTTTCGTGAGCCATCTCATATTGGATAAGCGGGTGTTTGTCGTTTGGTGGGTGAAAAATATAATGGGGGCGAAAGAAAAAGATGCGGGATGGCTCATAATTATAGCTGATCAAATATTCCATATCATTGTGTTAGGAGCTATAGCACATTATTGGTATTCTTAAATGTTTTGTTTTTCATCTGACGGGTAAATAATGGTAGTAAGTTATTATGTGAAGGAGGAATACAAAATGATCAATCAACAGTATGAGCACTCAACAGATGACGTAGTTAAAGAAACTGGTGAATATACGTGTGAAGCTGGTATCACAGAAAAATTATATAAGGGTGATAAATTCCCTTCTTGTCCAGATTCAGAAGTGGCTACTTATTGGAAGCACGCAGAGGGGCATCATCATAATTCTGGAGAAACCGTACCAGAATCCGGAAAATACATGGACAAAGACGGAGAAATAATCGAATTTGAGGCTGGTGCATTATTCCCAAATTGCCCTAAAGCTGGTACTCCAACAACATGGAAACACGACGGGAACTAATACCTCCATTTAAAGGTTGAATCTAGTTACCGACAGACTAGATTCAGCCTTTTCCTTTCGTTATCTATAAAAGTCTTCTTACAAAAGTAATAGTAAAATCCTGAACAAATAAAAAAACTAACCATCCACAAATACCTAATCCTATGGATATTAAAAGATGAACCGAATTTTGTAACGCTATATATATCACTATCAACATCATGGCAGTCGCTGGAAATCCCCAAAGTACTCCTAATGCAAATTTGCTTAATACTTCCGTTTTTTCTCCTTGGAAATATAACCATGTAATACTTAATAAACTAACTAAAGGCAATGCAGCAATAACGCCACCATAAGTAGGAAATCTTCTTGCAACTTCTGTCACAATTCCTATAATTATAGCTGAGATTGCTATCTTCATTAAAACATACATTTCTTCGCACCCTGACTTAATAGTTCTAAAGCCTTTTCTACGATTACTTTTTCTTGATCCGATAATTGATCTAGAACTGTTTTCAATTTATTTTCATCTAAACTCGTATTTCTATGTAGAACGTTTTTCCCTGACTCGGATAAACATATAATCACTTTTCTTTGATCCTCTGGATTCTTTTCTTTGATGATATATTTTTTCTCCAACAATCTCTTCACATGTTCTGATGCTGTGTTATGTGAAATATGTAAATAGGAAGCCACTTCATGCACTCCAACATATTGTTTTTTTTCTATAAGCTGAAGTATACGTACAGCTTGATGGGTTATTTTATCTTCGTGTGGATAATGTAAATAAAAATAAATATCCGTCCAATAATGATTTAGTTTAACTACAACTTGTTCATTCATAGTGCACTCTCCTTTATGAATTTATTATATCGTATAACGCGATATAAATTCAAGAAATTAATTGTAGTATCGATTTAAAACAAAAAGACCCCTTTTCCATATCTTTAGACAACGAAAAGAGGCCGTACTTTATTTATTCACTTATAATCCTAAGTTTTTAGCAATAATTACTTTCATTATTTCATTTGTTCCTGCATAAATAGATGCGACAGGTATGTCTCTGTATCTTCTTGCAATTTTGTATTCTTCCATATAACCGTATCCACCATGTAATTGCATACACTCTATGGAAATTTCTCTTGCAGTTTCGGTCAGCCAATATTTTGCCATCGACACTTTCGTGACAACGTCTTTCCCATTAAGATGGTCTTCAATAAGTGATTCCAGAAATGATTTTCCAAGCTCTACTTTTGTTGCCATCTCCGCAATTTTAAATTTTGTATTTTGAAAGGCTGATATGGACTTTCCAAATACTATACGTGATTTTACATATTCTGTAGTGGCTTCAAGCATATCCTCTGAAGCGATTTGTGCTGCAATGGCAACAACGAGTCTTTCTTGTTGCAACTTTTCCATTAGATAGCCAAATCCATGCCCTTCTTCCCCTACTAAATTAGAAGCAGGAACGCGACAATCTTCAAAGTGCAATTCTGCTGTGTCTTGAGCATGAAGTCCAACTTTATCAAGCTTCTTACCCTTAGTGAAACCAGACGTACCTTCCTCTACCATGATTAAGCTAATTCCTTTATGTTTTGGCACTACTTTCGAATCCGTTTTTACGACAATGAGAAATAGATTCCCATTAATGCCATTTGTAATGAACGTTTTTTGACCATTCAGCACATAGTCATCACCCTCTCGGATAGCCGACGTTTGAATACTTGCTAAATCAGATCCGGTACCTGGCTCAGTCATCGCAATTGCGGTAATGGTATCACCTGTCACACAATTAGGTAGCCAGCGCTGTTTCTGTTCTGTTGAGCAAAATGATTCCATATACGGAACGACTATATCATTGTGCAAGCTTACTCCGACTAAACTAGTTCCTACTCTTTCTAATTCTTCTATAATGATCACATTGAAACTGAAATCCAAACCCAAACCACCATATTTCTCTTCTACTTGAGGACAAAGGAATCCCATCTCCGCAAGCTGCTTCCAAAAAGAAATAGGAATGATTCTTTCTTTTTCCCAAGAATCATAATAAGGCACAGCTTCTTTTTGAAGAAATTTTCTAAGCGAAGCTCGAAACATCTCATGCTCATCTGTTTCAAATCTATACCTTCTCAATGTTTATCACTCCTATTCTATTCGTTCAGTAATAGTAGCGTGCGCTTATACGTTCTAGTCTTTTCATCTACATACCCTCTCTGGGTTAGGCTATTTACTGACCTAATTCTTCTTATTGTTTCGATTCTCCTTCTTTTAAATAGGAAAAACGAGATATTTACAATAAATTGAAAATCAAGCCATTAAAAAATACCCAGATGAACAAATAATCACCTTTGCAATTCTCTGAATTCCATTTAACAATATGAATAAATTGTTTTATTGGTCCATCACACTAGAACTTCAATAAACATGGTATCTAAACTCCCGTTAATGAAATTTTTTTAAAATAATACGTTTCTTCTCTAACCATATGATCAGCCATAAGAGGAGTAAAGGTACCTAAAGCTTCCTTTTTAATTTTCATTTCTTCCAACTCTTTTAAAAATACTTTAATAATAGCCATCTCCAATTCAATATCTTCATGGAACTTATCTAATGTTGGAAATTTTTCTACATTGGCACGAAAAAAAATGCTAGTTCATTAGCCTTTAAATAGAAATCTTCCCAGTCTTTCATAAATTGTTGTCCTTTTTCTTTCAGTTTTTTTCAACTCCATCTAGATCTGTATCAATAGCACCCACATGACCGGCAGCATCCAGCATCCAAAGTAAATCATAATGTAAAGGATGTACTAAGGGAGCTTCCTGACCTTGTTCCAAATAGGTAAATACTCGTATCGCCTCTTCTACTTCGTTCACCATATTGTTGATGAAAGACGGAGCTAGCGAGGATTTTATTTCTCCAACCAAATGTTCTTTTATGAGAAACAGTTTAAATACACGAATTTCTTCACTCACTATTTTTGTCTGTTAAGCTAAAAAAATGAGTTCCTCTTTTTTTAACAATTGTTGTTTGGATGCCATTAGTAATTGATCAAAGTGATGAATAAATGAACTTGCAGCAATAATCTTTTCTGTTTCATTAGGAGCTAAAGAATCATGAATAAATCTTCCAGGATCTCCTAGCACTTGTAACCAAAAATGGAGTTCATATAAAGCGGTTTCTTGAAATGAATTTTCCAGTTTAACCCCTCCTTCATTCAATCTATGCAACTATCTACTTAAATAAGTAGAAAGCGACTTTTGGAAGAAGATTTATAATTCCCTTGTTTTATACCAATTAAAATTTCCATAAACACTTTGTCCTCTTAGTATCAATTGTGCCCATCCTTCATAGGATAGTCTGAAGGAGTGATATCATTTGGATCAGCCATTATATCGAGGAAGTTATAAACCTTTTGTGTCACCACTAGACCCTTGTCCACCTATTTTAGTGAAGCATTTTGTTTTACCACCACAAATTTTCACAAATTTTCAACCACCAGGCCTACCACAATATTCCCCAAAGGAAGCACTATGGCAAGGTTCTCTGTGGCCGCAATTTGTCGATGGGTTTTCGCGAGAGGAAGGAATTTCATGAATGAATTCGAAGAAAGATTAGACTTGTTAAAAAAAGTACAACAAATGGACTTTGTAGTAGTTGAGTTAACTTTATACACAGATACTCACCAAGATGATTTAGATGCTTTAGAACAATGGAGAGAAGCAATAAAAGAGGCGGCAAGGGTGCGCAAACACTATGAGAATAAATTTGGACCTTTATCATTAATGTCCGCCCCTTCCAAACAAGCGATAGAGGTAGGCTGGCGTTGGAATCAAACGCCATGGCCATGGCAGTTATAAGAAAGGAGAAACGCAATGTGGGTTTATGAAAAAAAACTGTTATACCCTGTAGAAGTCACCACTTGTAATCCAATGCTAGCAAAATACATTATGGAGCAATATGGTGGTGCAGACGGGGAACTAGCTGCTGCTTTAAGGTATATGAATCAACGTTATACAGTCCCTGATAAAGTAGTTGGCCTTCTGACAGATATATCCACGGAAGAGTTTTCTCACCTAGAAATGCTAGCAACAATGATTTATAAGTTAACAAAAGATGCTTCACCAGAACAATTAGAACAAGCAGGGCTTGGGGCACATTTTGTCAATCATGGACATTCCCTCTTCTACGAAAATGCTGGCGGTGTTCCCTTTACCTCCACGTATATTCAGTCAAAAGGAGATCCCATTGCAGATCTGTACGAGGATATAGCGGCTGAAGAAAAAGCACGTGCAACCTATCAATGGTTAATCGACATCTCAGATGACCCTGGTATAAATGATGCATTAAGATTTTTAAGAGAAAGAGAAAATATCCACTCCCTACGATTCAGAGAAGCTGTAGAACTCTTAAAAGACGAAAGAGACCGCAAAAAAATCTTCTAACCAAACCCACAACCTTTCCAACACGAAATTCACCAATGTTACAAATATGTTACTGGTGCCAGGCACCAGTAACATTTTTGTAACAACCATAATTCCATAAAAAAAAAACGTTTGGTAGTTTGGGTTTCCCCTGCTACCAAGCGTTTTTTACTTTTTTTAATCGAACGATAAATCTGGTCTCTTAGTTTTAAATCCGGAAAGAATCTAAAAATCTAAGAAAAATTACACCATTCCAATGATGAGACTATTGTTAATAATTATTTATTCCAAGTTAGTTCAGTATAATTCATTGTACATCGGTGAACAATAATTTCAACGATGAAAGCATATTAAAAACTTCCCCCAATATAGCAATGCTAGGAGGAATTATTCATGAAATCTTTGGGAGTTAAAATCGGAGTATTACTTGTTTTATTTTTTTGTATAGCATATGCTACTTCAGCTATGGATAGAGGACGACCTTATTATGAAAAAAAAGGATATGTTCTATGGGGAATTAAAACCGAGGAAAAAGTTATTGCACTTACGTTTGATGACGGTCCTCATACCACTTACACTCCACAGATATTAGACTTGCTTGCAGAATACGATGCTAAAGCGACGTTTTTCGTTATTGGTGAACGAGCAGAGTCTTTTCCAGATCTTATTCTTCAAATAGGCAAGGAAGGCCATGAAATAGCGAATCATACGTATTCACATCCTTTAAAAATCACACCAGACAAGCTTAAAGAAGAACTAAAAAAAACGAATGAAATTATCCACGATATAACCGGTACTTATCCATTGTTTTATCGTCCTGTAGGAGGAAGTTACAATGATCGTATCATTAATACCGCTATTGAAAATGGATACAAAGTAATCATGTGGTCGTGGCATCAAGATACGGAAGACTGGAAAACCCCAGGAGTCAATAAAATTGTAAAAAAAGTATTATCTGGCGCTCACCCAGGTGATATTGTGTTATTTCATGATGCAGGAGGAGATCGTTCTCAGACTGTGAAGGCACTTGAAGAAATATTACCAGAACTCAAAAAACAAGGGTATAAGTTTGTAACAATATCGGAGCTTATAGAAATAAACAGCATGAGTGTCAAGCATTAACCATCCATTCTTTATGAATTCTGCCCAAAATCGATTAATAAAATTCCTTTTGCTTATACGAGTTAACACAGTTACTAGCATTCCCCTTAACTTCAAAACAAACATGAATTCAATTCTATATTAACTCAGACCATTTAGATAAAAATGAAGCTTTTACTCAATACCTAAACCTAAAGAAGAGCAAACCATTTTTTTGGCTTGCTCTTCCTTCTTTCATTCAATATTACTCAAATTTATCAATCAATTCACTTAATGAATATGCAACTTTTTGAAGTTCATCACTCATTTTTTCCAATGAACCCATTGCATTTGTCTGTTCTTCTGTCGAGCTTGCAACTTCTACTGTTTGTTTAGCAGCATCACTTGCAAAACCTTTAATGTTTTCAAATGCGGCAAGTATTTCTTCTGAGCCTGCTGACATTTCTTCTGTAATCGCCGAGGTATCTTGAATCTCTAAGTTTATTTGACTGATCGTACCTACCACCTGTTCCAACATTTCACCAATCTTTTGAACCGCTTCAGTACCCTCTGTAACTTTTGTGGATGTTGCAACCATCACATCGCTAACGTCATTCGTGACTTGTTCGAAATTATCAATCAGCGCTCTTATTTCTTCAGCTGATTGCTTTGATTGCTCTGCTAATCTTCTTACCTCGTCTGCTACTACTGCAAACCCTTTTCCAGATTCACCTGCACGTGCTGCTTCAATTGCAGCATTTAGCGCAAGTAAATTAGTTTGTTCAGCAATATTTGTCATCACACTTGTTATTTCTTGAATTTGTTTAGATTGTCCACTCAGTTCTTCCACTTTCTCGACTGTTTGGTGAACCATTTCTTGAACATCTGTAATCTGTTTAACAACTCGCTTAGATTCTTCATGACCCTTACTTATAAAAATAGTAACGTCATTTGAAGTATTCGACATCTTATTCCCTGAATCAGCAATTCTTTGTATGCCTATTGACATCTGTTCTAGTGCAGTGACTGAATCTTCGCTATGCTGTAATGATTTTGCACTTCCTGCCGCCAATTCAACCATACTTTTATTAATCGAACTATTATTATCCGTTGTCATTTCAATTGTCTCAAAAAGCTGCTTTGATGAACGTAATACCTGAGTAGAGTGACTAGTCATCTCATTCATTACTGCGCTCAATTGCTCGTGAGAAGCCATAAATAATTTTGCTAAAGCGGAAATTTCATTTTCTGATCGGAACTTTATTCCTTCCACTTTTTGGGACGCTACAGTCCATTTTCCTTCTGCAAAGTCACCCAAGGCTTCGCTTACAACAGTAAGAGGCGCCAACGTTCGTTTTGTGTATATATAAAATATGGTTGTAAGAACAAGAATAATCACAAGAAATATTATCGCAACAAGAGGAATAGTGGTTTTAAGAAGATTGTTCTGAATTCCTACTACATTTTCTGCGGCGATATCAACTGCCAAGATCCCAACAACATCACCTTTACTGTCTCTAATTGGTGAAAATGCAGATAAGTATCTGCCAAACTCCGGATCATTAATAACTTTGGTACTTACAGAATTCCCCTGTAACACGGAGCTTACATCTTCAAATGTTGTGACTGTTGTTTTTTGTCCAATGGTTGCGGCACCTTCTGCACCTTTTGGAAAACCATCTATCATTATTTCAACCGATTTTGTATCGGCTTTTAGCGTATACAAATAAAGTACGCCCGTGCTATCCAATGCATTGACAAACTTATCTCTTAACTCCCAATATGTATCACTTTCCACGGGTTCTTCCAGAATTTTTTTGTATTTATCTCCGTCCACTCTACTAGCCAAATAATCCGCAGTTGTTACCGCTTGACTTCTAATAGAGTCTTCTACCGTTTTGAGCGTACTATAGGTAAACAACGCAGAAACTGCTACAAACAAACACAACATGACAGTAATAAGCATTAGAGCCATTTTTGTGCTTAAAGATTTTCTCCTCATTATATTAACCCTTCCCTCTCAAAAATCCCCAAATAACTCACCAAAATATATCTACAAGTTATTATCGGCATATATAATATATTTTTTGAGTTATCAAAATAAAATACTTTTTAACTTTAGCGTTACACCTAAAATAAGTTACAAAAGTATTACAGGTGCCTAGCACCCGTAATACTTCTGTAAAAAATAGCATGGTACCGGGTTTTTACCCTGGTACCACGCTATTTTTTACTTTTTATCTTTTTCAAATAGGACGATTAAAGAAGGTAGTAGTATTCCTCGAATTAAGAATGTGTCTAGGATAATCCCTACTGCTACTATGAATCCAAACACAAATAGTAATTGGATTGGTTGCGTCATGAGGACTGCAAAGGTTGCTGCAAGTAAAATACCTGCTGACGAAATAACCCCACCGGTATTAGCAACCGCAATTTGAACCGCTTCTTTTACAGTGTGCTTTTTACGCTCCTCTAAAAATCTAGAAATTAAGATAATATTATAATCAATTCCAAGTGCTACTAAGAAAACAAATGAATACAGTGGAACTCGGTTACTTATCGTATCGATGTCAAAAAATAAATTAGTTAAGAACATGCCAAGTCCAACTGCCGCTAAGAAAGATAGTAAAATTGTTCCCATCATGTATACTGGCATTTTAAATGACTTCGTTAAGAAAATAAGCATAATAAAAATTAATATTGTTTCTAACAACACGATAACGATTAAATCACGATCATTAACTGAGCGATCATCCACTTTCGTCGCTGTTTCACCTGCAAAGTAAAGTTCTCCATTTATATTACTTGATTGCAACATGTTTTTTTCGTTCTCAACCATATTCTCTAATGCATCCATGGATTCAACCGAATAAGGATTTTCTTCGAAAGTTAATTGGTATTGAATCGCATAACCGTCTTCTGAAATTCCAGCTGGGCGAACTTCACTTACTAAAGTTTGTTTAGAAAGCTGTTTCTGTAAACTCTCTTGTACCTCTGGTGTTATTTCATTTGTAGATTCAAATAGAACCGTCGTTGGAGCTAGATCACCTTTTTCAAACTTCGCTTCAATGACTTCATATCCTACTCGTGAAGGCATGTCACTTGGAAAAGATTTGATTGTATCAAATTCATATTTCATATTGAACATATTGAAAGCAGATATTACTAGAATGGCTAATATCGATAATGCTGCAACAATCGGTTTATTGACAACAAATTTACCAATTTTACTCCACAGCGTACTTGTTTTTATTTCTGTATCTCCAAATTTCGGAACTTTTGGCCAAAATGATTTTCTGCCAAAAAGTGTAAACAATGCAGGTACTAACGTTATCGATGCAATCATAATAACAAACATAGTCGTACCGAATATTGGAGCAAAGTTTCGATAATCACCAAACTCTGAAAAAAACAGAACGAGCATCGCTGCAAGTACGGTTCCGCCTGCGTAAAATACAGGGATTCCGGTTTCACGCATCGCCCACTTCATTGCATCAAATTTACTTTCATAGTTCTTCAGTTCCTCTCGGTATCGAGAAAAAACGAATAACGAATAATCTATCGTTGCAGCAAATAATAAGATAGACATAATGGATGTAGCCTGAGTCGCTAATTCTAATCCACCTTTTCCAAACAGACCTAGAATTTGGTTAACTACTTCATACACAAATGCAGTTGCTATCAACGGAATTAATGCTAGTAGCGGAGAACGGTAAATTACGATTAATAAAATCAAAACAATTCCAACTGTAGATAGTAGCAATACAATATCTGCTCTTGAGAATAAATTTAACGTATCTACAGCAATTCCTGCTGGACCTGTCATATAAACAGTCATTTTTGTTTGATCTTGGACAATTGTTTTTACCTTTTCAATACCTGCTTCTAAATCTTTTGTATCTAAGGAAGGTTCAAAGCTTAATGGAATCACCGCTGTCTCTTTATCTTCTGAGAAAAAGCCAGCAAGAGCTTGCGGTGGAAGACTACTAAAAGGTATCAACTCTTTTAACCCATGAATATTAGCTGCACTCACTTTATCTAAAGCCTCACCAAGGATTTCTGTATTTATTTCTCCGTTGTCTGATTGAAGAACTAGAATACCTGGTATACTTTCTGCATCTTTAAAGTGGTCATCTATCTTCTGTTGTGCAATGACGGATTGGGCATCTTCTGGTAAAGAAGCGACGCCTGATACCTTGTACTCACTTGCGCTAGGTGCAAACACAGCTAACAACATAGTAATGGCTACCCATACCCCTAGTGTAATCCACATTCCTTTTTTGGAAGTTACAAAATCTGTTACATATCGAATAATCTTCTGCATAATTCACTCTCCTTAAAATTCTTTATAAGTGACACTTGTGTCACTTTGAACAAAAAAAACATAACTGTCTCTTATATTATGTTCAAAAGTGACAGTTATGTCAATTACTCTATCTGGAACATTCCATGACATAAAATTTCTTTTATTGAAGCTATCCATTCATCTTGAGAGATCCCGAAATGGTTTGGTATAGCAATTGTTTGAAATACCATTCCTAATATTACTGCTGTAGGTAAATGACTTTTAATCTTTTTTTCTTTTCTACCCAAATCAATTAAACCTTGGAATTGCTGATACATATCCACATGGTATTCACCTAATTTTACTTTATTTCCTTCTACTCTTTTTGTCGCGTTGGAAGGAATTTGATTTATTATCTCCAATACTTGATGAATATTATTATGTTGGAAAATAAAATCAATCAATAAATCAAATTGAGTTTGGAAATCACCTTTTTTATTGAGTGCATTCATTTCAGTTAGGAAACGATTCATCTCGTACATTAAAAACTCAGAAATTAATTCATCTTTATTTTCGTAATATTTATATATGCTACCTCTCGATACGTTTAGAATAGCAGCCAATCGACTGAATGAGAAAGATTCATACCCTTCATTAATAATCATTGCTTTAGTGGCATTGAATAATTCCTCGTCTGTAAACTTTCTTTCCCTTGCCATCACGCTCACCTCACTACTTACTCAAGTATAGTACATGAATGCAAATACATAAACTATCCCTAACAAGCTAAAAACATTACAAAATTGTTACGGGTGCCAGGCACCTGTAACAATTTTGTAACGTTAATTGAAATTAGTAATCGCGGTGGCAATTTGGTCGATGACTGGGATGGTGCTCGTTTTCGCGTTTTCCGTCAATATCGTAAAAATTAGCGTTTCTCCATCTTTGGTTTTTGCATAACCGGCAAGTGATTTAATATTTTCTAAACTCCCTGTTTTAGCAATAATATTTCCTTTTGCTGGTGCCATTTTTAATCGATTCCGTAGTGTACCACCTATAAATCGTTCAGGTTCACCTGCTATTGGAAGGCTTTTCATATATGTGTTATACCAGGGCTCAGAGCGGACAACATACAATAGATGTGATAATTGACCTGAAGTAGTTTTATTGGAATAAGACATTCCCGATGCGTCTTCAAAGTTCCACTTAGAACTATCCAATCCTATAGAATCCCCATATTCACGCATTACTTTAAGACCTGCATCCCAGCTTCCTACCCCGTATGTAACTTTTCCCATCTCCTTAGCTAACATTTCCGCATGTGTATTATTACTCAATTTCATAAATGGAACGATTAATTCTTTCAAAGGCATGGATTTTCTAGACAATAATGTATGTGCCCTTTCTGGAGTTTTACCTTGAAGTACTTTAGATGAAGTGGCAAATGTTATTCCTTTTTCCACTATTGATCTTTTAAAGACATCTAGTGTATAAAGAGTAGGGTTCGTTACAGAAATCCATTCTTTTGCCCCAGAGGACCCCATTGGAGAATTCCCAGTAATAACTACCTTGTTTGCACCAACTTGACGAGTAATCTTCAACGTACTTTTGTTTCCTTTAGGAACTGTTTTAGAATTATTCACTACTTGTAATACACTCGTTAAGGGAGTTAACGTTACTTTCGTAGCGTATCCATTAGTTGCTGGTTTTGCTTCAACAATAACAGATCCTGCATCAAAATCGTCATTTGGTGAAAGTGTTAATGCGGATATCGGTGCCGCATAATAGTAAGGCTCATCCTCTTCTAAAATACCTGCTGACAATCGAACAGTGTCAAACCACGTGTCATCACCGACTAAATTCCCAGAAATCTGTTTAATTCCTTGCTTCACTAAACTATCTGCAAAGCTATTCAACTGTGTTTTCAATAAAGTCGGATCTCCTTGACCGCGTATATACAAATTACCATTTAATATTCCATTCCTCACTTTGCCATCAGTTAAAACAGCTGTAGAAAAACGATAATTTTCACCAAGTGTATCTAGTGCTGCAGCGCCAGTTAACAATTTAAGTGATGACGCTGGAGTAATTTCTTTATCCGCCTCATACTGGTACACCACTTCTCCAGTAGATGCCTTTCGAATCGTGACACTAGTCGAAGCATTTCTCATTCTACTATCCATCATTATATTGTTAATCGTATTTTTTAAGTTCGTATAGGAAGTTGCTGCCTCAACATTAGAATCGACTGTTACAGGAAAAAATACTGATCCAATTACTATAAATAAAGCAATTATACTTACTAAAGGTTTTCGCCAAATTCTTCTCACTTTTTACCTCCCGTATTATTAATTTAGATATAATTAGTTTAACGATTAATTATCAAATAATACTTTTATGTTTGACAAAACTGCAAAATGAGATTCAAATTTCCGCTTGACCTTACATCATTTTGCATTTATTGTTAATATTAACAAATAAATCTTAAGGAGAAAAATATGGCAAACCTCGAAAATATTCTAAGAAGCATCATTTCAGCAGACTCGAATACTGTTTCATCGGAAGTTTTGAATGAAATGATTGATAACATAGGATCTACAGACCCAATCTTGCGGGACAATCTTATTTACAGCGCTTTTTGTACATTAATAACAGGGAATTATCTGGATCAACAACAACTGGAATATATCCTAAATAAACTGTTAGAGAATAAATCAGTAGTATTGGATATAGATAAGCCGATAACTGACTCTGTATTTACTCGATCGTTTACTATACTTTTTTATGCTGCCATTGTAGAATACGATTCTACTAAACAAATAATAAGTAAAGATTTAGTACGTAAAGTTATAGATGCAACACATGAATATATGGGAAAAGAATCAGACTTTAGAGGATATGTAGAGAAAAAAGGTTGGGCTCATGCTCCTGCACATGGTGCTGACTTACTAGATTCCATCGCTAAACATCCTATTGCATCTGAGGATGACGCCTTAATGACTTTGCAACATATCACACGATTTCTCACCTTGGCTCATGGTTATCAGGACGATGAAGAAGAACGGTTAGCACGTGCATTTGTTACACTAACTAAATATCATCTTAATGAAGATTTCATAAAAACTTGGTTAATACAACTAAAACAATCTCTTTCAGAGAAGCGTGCAAATTCTAAAGGAGAACTACAACCGTATTATGCGCAACTAGCATTTAAGAATTTCCTGAAATCCTCTTACTTTTTACTAGAAAAAGAAGCTATCCAAAATGATATAAAAGAAACAATAAAGGATTTAGTTGTTCAAATGATCTACTAACAAATAAGGCTGCTCCACCATTATTAGAGCAGCCTTAGCATTTTTTATGCTTCTGTTCCTAAGGGAGTTAGAGCTTTTGTTTGATCGATAAATATAAAAGCATTGTAACGGTCACTCATCTTAGAAGGCACGTAATTTCCATATGATTCAAAATCAGGATTGTACACCACGCCTATAGCTCTGTGACCAATTCGTTTATTAAATAATCTCTGATTTTCTTCATTAAATATCAACAATTTATCAAATGCTCCGGCATTATGCAATGCATCCTCCCAAGAACCTTTTTGCGCAGGCGGTACATTTATCTGTTTATAGGGCAAACCCCATTCATTTGCTGCAATAACTGTACCTGTATACGTTCCAAAACCAACAGCAAATACGTTTTCTTTTCTATTTTGCAAACGAAGAATCTGCCCTACGTTCACCATTCCCGATTCCTCCATATCTGTAGCAGAAGCATCTCCTATATGCGTGTTATGTTCCCAGATGATTATTTTCGCTTCGTTACCATGGTAATCCATTATTTCATTGATTGCCTCCACCATATGCTCATCTCGAATATTCCAGGATAACTCATCGCTACGGACCATTGCCCGATAATATTCTTCCGCATTTCGTGCAACCAGTGCATTTATTTTTAAATTCAAATCATCTTCTTTTACATCCCTATAGTTTTCCTCATTCGTACGAATGGTGGCCACTAACTTTGAAACTTCATCGACACATGCTTCCGAAATATTAATAGAAGAAATCGCATAGGTTTCAGGATGTCGATTAAATGGTTCAAAACAATTTAAGGCTTTTTTTGCAAACTCTAGCTCTGTTCCATTAGGATTTGTTTTACTTAAATAGGTGATTACTTCGTCTAAAGATTCCCACAAACTATATACATCGATTCCATAGAATCCGACTTTCTTTTTGGTCTCTTTTTGTTCGTTATGCATCTTTAACCATGTAACGAATTCAACTATTTCTTCATTTGCCCACATCCAAGTTGGCCATCGTTTAAAAGCCTTTAGCACGTCTCGAACGTTGAGTTGTTCATCTGTGTAACCTTTAATAAACCTATTAATATGCTGGGTAGATGGCCAATCTCCTTCCACACCAATAAGCGTGAAGCCTTTCTCATCAATCAGCCTTTTGGATAACTCCGCACGAACCGTGTAAAACTCAGAAGTACCATGACTTGCTTCACCCAAAAGGACAATTTTCGCATCTCCAATAGCTTCTATTATGGTAGTTAAATCATCTTTGTTTTTGTAAGGTTGGGCATATCTCTTAATAGATTCTTCATGAAAAGCCAAATGAAAACACTCCTTTTCATTCAAGCTTGAGTCATACAATCCTTTTTCATTCACCTTATTCCCAACTATTTAACAGTGCCATATCCAAGCTTCACCGTATATGCTTATTTAAACGTTACAAGCGCATTCGAATAAACCCTTTCTTTATTTAGCACAAGAAAAGGCCAATACAATAGGAATTCTTTGTCTTCTTTTGAATTCCTCTTCACTCTTAAAATATTCAAGTTGTGGTGTACCTTCCCGTAAGTCCACTATTTGGAATCCTACCTCTTTTAGAGCATGGAAATATTGTTCAATTGTACGGTGATACTTGACGACCACTTCTTCTATCCATGGTTCCTTTCGCTCCCCTTCGTTAAAATAATCGTCCACTATCCAGTTCTCACGTCTGTCTCCTGACTGCTTACTAACAAAAGAAGAAGTAGTAAGTGGGTGTTGAACGCTAAATACAAACCTACCATTTTCTATTAATGCATTATATACATTAGTGAATAACGTTTGTATATCTTCTACATAGTGAATGGCAAATCGTGAAGTTACAATATCAAATTCTTTTTCTGGATAACGAAAAGTCTCCATTGTATTTATGTCGATTGTTCCGTTCATGCCAGAAATATTCTTATTTGCAACATCCGCCATTTGTTTCGAACCCTCTACTCCGTAGTAATGCTTTGCGCCTTTCTCCAGTAATTCCTTCCCAAAAGAGGCATCACCACAACCTAAATCTAGAAAGTTCTTTCCTTGAAAGTTTCCAATTAGTTCGACCATTATTGGTCCTTCAATTGCGTTGTTAGGGCTGTCTTCTCTACCCCTTCTTTTCATATAACTTGTGAAAAAATCCGATTGTTCATAAACACTTGGTCCTTTATATTCCATTATTTATCCGCCTCTTCTTCTAAATATATCCGTTGTCTTATATCCACTTCCAAATATTTTTTCCATTTTGAATAGCCTTTTTCTTGTGCTTCTTTTAGTTTCTCACAGTATAGGTAGCGAGCCCAATCCATTTTAATAATCATGAGTTAATTATTTGTACAGGTTAAGTAATTTTTCATTCCGTTCCAAATACTTTATAATATCCATAACCTTATCTACATATTGACTATTGAAAACATTCATTGTCTTTTTTCAATTTATTAGTGATGACTTCTGGCCTTCAACAGTAAAAATTTCATTCATACTCACCATTCTTGAACATTTTAAATCACTTTCTGGAATATATTCTTCTTCATCCAGGGTAATATGAGTGACCATATCCACTCGATTAATATATTCCTTATACGTTGGGTTATTCTTTTTCGGTTAAGTAATGTACAAATAACCATTCTTCTTGATTAATTGCTTTTCAATCATTTTTTAATGAATTAGCATAATTCTCTAGATTAAACACAAATATAAATACAAGATCAAATTTTAATTCATTAAAATCCCTTATACCTTCTGGTTGATGTAGGATCAACTTTCTCGTATATTTCTCCAAACTTAATTTTTCAATGACAGTTTTGTTGAATTAATCCCGTTTTCTCCCTTCACTACTTAGTTCTACTAATTTCGAATAAAATACCTTAATAAACAATAGTATAAAATGAAAGTACAGGTGACGCATGAGAAAAATAATAAATAATCTTGCAAAGAAACAATGGATAATATGGGGTGCTTTACTACTTATTGCACTGTTTTTTGTCATGAATAGAGAGCTAATCACGCTGCTCTTTGATGGAAATATAGAAGCGGTTCAAAGTTTTTTAAAGAAAAATATGGGGTATGCATTATTCTTTCTATTTTTAGTCATGCTAATTCAAAATTCTTTCACCATATTTCCGCTAATTCTTGTTATTACTATTAATATTACGCTATTTGGATTTGTTAATGGTTTTTTATGGAGCTGGCTAACAAGCATTCTTGCTTCACTTATTGTCTATTATAGCGTTCGTTACATCTTCCAAGAAACCATTATGGAAAAATTTCACCCTAAGGTAATTGAAGAATTAGACACTAATGGTTTTGCTTATGTATTCCAAGCACGAATTTTCCCCTTCGTCCCAACAAGTTTAGTTAACATTTTAGCTGGATTAAGTACTATCCGTGTTCTTCCCTATTTACTGGCAACTACAATTGGAAATTTTTTATATTTCTTTGTTTTAGCACTTATACCAGCAGGCATTTTGTCCGCTGACTGGAATGAATACGTTATTTGGATTATTATAGTGGCCGCGATCCTACTGTATTATTTAATAAAAAAGAAAAGAAAATCCATAAAAGACATAGATACGATAGACTAATCGAAACTTTTAAAATTACAGACATTTATGGTAAGCACTACTTTTAAGTGAATTTCCATAAGAAATAGCTGCACATTTCGAAATAAAACATAATTATTTACATTTCATATCCCAGTCCATTTGCCCTCTTTTACATATGCTACTTGGATTGATAAAAAAGGAGTGAAATAGTATGGTTCAACCATCTCAAGGGGGACAATGGCAACAGGGATATCCATCTAATCCACATGGATATCCAATGCATTACGGACACCAAGGATATCCTATGTATCAACAACCACATTGGCAACAAGGGTATCACGGGTATCACGGGTATCACGGGTACCCTGTTCACAATATGACTTATGGACATCAAGGATATCCTTGGTACCATGGGAATAACTGGCAACAAGGATATCCGGGATATCATGGATACCCTATGCCACGCTAATATTAGTAATTGCATAACAAAGTAAATAATGTAGAATTCCTTTATCTAAATACAAAAAAAGGATATCGCATGTGGATATCCTTTTTTGATATATGGAATTAGTTATAAAATGCATCTGAGATCGCACCAATATTTCTTCTATGGTATAACAGTGGCTCTTTACTATCATTTTGAATATCTAATACTTCCCCAATTAAAACTGTATGATCCCCAGCTTCGATTTGTTTATGCACTTTACATTGTAAAACTGCAAGCGAACCAGACAGCACTGGCAAGTTCAGTTCTGACGTTTTCCAATCACATTGGCTGAAGCGATCCTCTACTTTACTTGAAAATAACGTACATAAAACACCTTGGTCAGCTGCTAAAATATTTACAGTGAATTTATCCGCTTTTAAAAAGTCATTATAAGCATACACTCTTTTATCAATAGACCACAAGATAAGCAATGGATCTAGTGAAACCGATGTAAAGGAATTAACTGTCATTCCCATTGGTTTCCCTTCTTGATTGAAAGCCGTTACAACTGTAACACCTGTGGGATAATTACCCATAGCTGCTTTAAAAATTTCTATTTGCCCTATTTGATTTTTCATATACGCAACTTCCATTCTCTTTTTTTGGTTTAAGCATATCAAAATCATTCTCTTCTTTCACACATTTAGATTCTTCTATCATCATTTTGTTTAAATCTTCACCAGGCAGGGTAAAGATAGTTAGAACACAAAAACAAAAAAATGGAGGAATTTTAATGACACTCAAATTAACTGTAGAAAATGCCGTACAAGCAAAACAAGAAATAGAAAAACTTGAGACACAGGGATATTCACGAGATAACATTCATATTTTCGCCCATTTCAAAGAAAGATCCGACGATATTAATGACGCTTTAGATACAAAAGATGTCGGCATGAAAGAACAAGGCTTCCTTGAATCCATGAAAAATTTGTTTACATCTCGTGGTGATGAACTGCGAAGTAAAATGGAGGCAACTGGTTTATCGAAAGAAGAAGCTGCGGATGCTGAAAAAGAACTAGATAAGGGCAAATTAATAATTATTGCTCATCATTGATTTATAAATTGTCCCCATTCCCTTTTGATAGGGAATGGGGTTTTTATTTGCATTTGCTCAATTTTTATTGCAACGTGCTCCCAAAGGAACTCACCAACTTATTATTTGAAATAAATTAAGAACTATTGCATGATAATAAGAACGAACGTTTTACTATTTAAGCAAAAGAGGTGAAATTTCTTGAAACCAGTAATTTTAGCTGAAAAGCCAAGTCAGGCAAAAGCTTATGCAGATGCATTTTCTGTCAAACGACATGAAGGTTATTTGGAAATTAACCCTTGTCCAGTTTTCCCAGAAGGAGCTTATATAACTTGGGGTATTGGTCACTTAGTTGAATTGAAGGAACCAAAAGCATATGACCCAAAATGGGATAAATGGTCGCTGAATAGCTTGCCTATTTTACCTGAACGGTACGAATTTCAAATCGCAAAGGGAAAATTTAAACAGTTCACCATCGTAAAAAAACTTATGAAAGCTGCGAATACAGTCATTAATGCCTGTGATGTGGATCGCGAAGGATCGAATATCTTTTATAGTATATACAATCAAACTGGAGCAAGGGGACAAACGATTAAACGATTGTGGATAAATTCTCTGGAAGTAGAAGAAGTGCGGAAAGGGTTTGCCAACTTACAGGATAATCGCAAAGATTTGCTTCTATACGAAGAAGCAAAAGCTCGTCAAATTAGCGATTGGCTCGTAGGGATGAATGGTTCGCGACTATATTCTCTTTTATTGCAATCACAGGGTATTAAGGAAGTCTTTCCAATTGGACGTGTGCAATCTCCAACTATTTACTTGATTTATCAACGTCAAATGGAGATAGAAAACTTTGTTTCGGAGCCATTCTTTGAGATTGAAGCAACATTTACAGCAGGACAAGGAACTTATAAAGGAAAAGCAAAAGCGAAAGAACCGAAAAGAGAAATCATTCAAGCACTTCTTGCAAAGCATGCGATTCAACCAAATTCACCTGGGGTAATCGCTTCTGTAGAGAAAATTGATAAACGGATGCCTCCACCGCAACTCCATTCATTATCAACTTTACAAGCAACTGCTAATCGATTATGGAAAACGAGCCCGGCGAATGTGTTGAAGACAATGCAAGTACTTTATGAAAAAAAACTTGTTACGTATCCTCGTACGGATTCACGATATATTACACCAAGTGAGTTTAGCTATCTTGCTGCACAGGTGACGGATTATCAGCAGCTTATCGGACACTCGTTTCCGGTTAGTTCCCTCTCTCCAAAGAAGCGTTATGTGGATAGTTCAAAAGTACAGGAGCATTATGCTATAATTCCGACGAAAAAGATTCCGTCACAAACGGTACTTGCTAGATTGTCTCCTATTGAAAAAAATTTATACGAAGAAATTGTACGCACAACAATCGCGATGTTTCATACCGATTATTTATATACGGAAACAAAAGTGACAACGGATGTAAATGGATTACCTTTTTTCACCACTGGCAAAACCGAACGTGACAAAGGTTGGAAAGCATTGTTCGTTCGTTCTTCAAAAGAGAGAGAGAATGAAGAACCAACATTGCCTCCTTTATATGAGCAGGAAACTGTGAAAAGCGATATTGCTATAAAAGAAGGAAAAACGTTACCTCCAAAACCTTATACAGAAGGTCAACTCATCGCCATGATGAAAACTTGTGGAAAACTTGTGGAGGATAAAAGTGAAACTGACATTTTAAAAGAAGTGGAAGGTCTTGGAACAGAGGCAACGCGCAGTGGAATTATCGAAACGATTAAGCGACATGGATATATTGATGTATTGAAAAATATCGTTTCTATTACGGATAAAGGAAGTGTTCTTTGCCAAGCAATTGAAGGAAATCTTCTCGCAAGCCCATCCATGACAGCTAAATGGGAAACGTATTTACGAAAAATAGGCAATGGTGAAGGCTCACAGGAGCGTTTTTTGGGAAGCATTGCGAAATTTATTCATAGCTTGTTACAAGAAGTTCCTAATCAATTAAAGTCTAAAAATATTGATATAAAACTTACACCTAAAGCGTCGGGCTCCAAGTATTCATCATATAAACAAGAACCAATTGCTCCCTGCCCGAAATGTAAGGAAGGTTTTATCGTTGCAAGAAAAAGCTTTTATGGTTGCACTAATTATAAAAATGGATGCACACAAACATTTAATGGTTTCTTTTTAAAGAAGAAGATTACACCAAGTCAGATTAAACTCCTATGTACAAAAGGAAGAACAAATGAAATAAAAGGATTTGTTGCAGAAAACGGTCAAACGTTTAACGCCAGTCTTTCATTTGTAGAGGGTAAATTGAAGTTAGAGTTTAAGGAATGAATCGTATTACAATAAAAGTCTATTACTTGCGATTTACAGCTTTGATCTTGTGATTCTAAGTGGCGATCTTGCGATTAGGAGACTTTATCTTTCGATTTAGCAAGTCTAATTTGTCTTTCTAAAATCTCTCTCCAAAAAGAAGCTGTCCTTTGGCTAAAAGAACAGCTTCTTTCTTTCATTCAAATGGATAAGCATATGCGGTATTGCCCATGCGTCCTATGGTTGTTACTGCTTGTGACAAGGAATTTAAAATTGCTTCCTCTGTAACCTCCACTGCTCCTAGAAAAAGATCATTCATAACAGAATGGTCGTCTCTTAGTTGCTGTCTCGTTTCAAGGCTTTCCTCTAAGTTATGCGGAATTCTATGTGCCGTGGAAAAAGCAATGACAATATCTCCGCTGCCATTACTAAAATGGCTACCTGTTCTTCCAAGCCCTATACCACATCTCTTTGCCAATCGCTTTAACTGTCTACTGCTAAGCGGAGCATCCGTCGCGAGTACAATCATAATAGAACCGTCTGCTGGCTTTGGAAAGGTTGGGACTTCTGACTTTCCTTCCACCTTATAATGTTCACTTTGAAAGTCTTCTTTTCTTCCAAAATTACTTAGAACTAAGCAACCTATTGTATAATTTGCTTCCCCGTCTTGAACAAGACGCGAAGAAGATCCTATGCCTCCTTTATAGCCAAAGCATATCATCCCTTTACCTGCCCCCACTGCTCCTTCTGAAGAAATGTCTGAAGAGGCTTTTTGAATGCATTCAATCGCATGTTTTGGCTGAATCGGCAGTTTGCGAATCGAGTTTAATCTACTATCATTACACTCTCCTACGACAAGATTGATCGTGCCTGTAGTTTCTCCAATATCGGGGTTTTGTTCTAACATGTATTCCAATGTGCCCTGCGTGACTGCTGGAATTGCAAAAGTATTTGTCAGCATAATTGGCGACTCAATTAAGCCTAATTCATCCACTTGTACAAGCCCCGTTGTTTTTCCAAATCCATTTAATACATAACCCGCCCCGACTACTTTTTCTTGAAACAAATTACCATCATGCGGCAAAATTGCACTTACCCCAGTGCAAGCATATTCTCCTTCGCCTAAAGGATTATTCAGTGTAACATGCCCCACTTTGACTCCTTCTACATCGGTAATGCAGTTCTTTTTTCCGACTGGAAGACGTCCAATTACAATTCCTCTTTGTCTAATCTTTTTCGGCTCACGTTCAATCATTGAAAGGTCTCCACTTTAGATGTTTCTTTCCATCTATTTATAGAGGCTTTCTCGATAAAATCTGATTTATTGGCATATAGACGAATAACATCTTTTATTTCTTCTGCTAGATATTTTTCATTTCGATTGTTTGCGAGACTTTCATATCCTGAACCTCTTTGTAAATAGTCTGAGCTAGCCACTGTATACCAAGTTTCATCATCTAGCAGTTTTTCCTTCACATAAATTGCTCGTACAAACTTTCCATCATGAACAATTTCTGCTCCTGCTATATGCAATCGCCCTACATATCTACCTCTAAAGCCAGGCCCTCTTCCATCGGCTAAGCAAACTTGTGCATCAAGTGATTGTTCCAGTGCTTCTTTTATATACTTCCCTTGTATTTCAAACGAAGTAGGATTTAATGGAGACGGGCAGATTTCGATTAGTTTTTTCTTCGATAGTTCATTAAAAACACCCGCATTACATATCCCACTATTAATAAGTCCGATATCGCAGTTCAGCATATCCTTTAATCCATCAGCGATTAGATTAGTTAATGGATTTTCTTCGATGACATCATGCCATAACGGTTGTAGTAGTGGATAGATTGGTTGGCTAAGTACTTCAATTGCTTTTTCTTTATTTGATTTTAATAAAGCTAATATGTTGTCGTCTTTTTCCGCATTCTTTGAAGAAATGGTTTTTGAATGGAGCAGTTTTACTTCACCATCTTTTATTTCGAGTTCAAGAATTCCTAAATGCTCCCCATAGTTTCCAGCACTGTTCATGATTATATTATTAATTACTTTCGCTTCGCTAAAAAGTTTATGATCATGCGCTGAAATAATAACATCAATTTCTGGTATTTCCATGGCAAGTGGTTCATCTGCAAATGTTCCAACGTGACTTAAGAGAATACAAATATCATAATCTCCTGCATTTCTTTTTATTTCTTCGACAATCGCTTCTTTATATTCCGTCATATAAATTCCAATTCCATCATTAAATTCACCCATGTTGGGAGAAGATCCAGTGATTAGTATTCGAAGTCCATTTTTACTCAATATAACGCTTTTGAAGACACCATTAATCGTTGTTTTATCTTTTTTAAATAAGTTATTGCTAATAAACGGAAAAGAACTATTGCTCGCCATATGCTCGAGTGTATCTATGCCATTGAACATTTCGTTATTTCCAATAGTAAGAGCATCGTAACCGGCTGCTTCTAATAATTCAATTGCAGCTAATCCTCTCGTTCCTTGCAACTCGATGCTTTTAAAATCTGCAAAATCTCCACCATCTAATATTAGTGTGTGTTCGTCTTTATATTGCTTAATAAGCGTTGCAACTCTAGCAAAGTTTTCAAAATTGCTATGTACATCATTCGTATGTAATATCTTTAATTTCATAATTTCCTCCAGTACTATTTTTAATTGGACAATCCTTTTATATTCTACATAGTTAACTTAATTCCTTCTTAATTTATCATACAATAAAATCGTTTTTCTTCCGTTATATAGGGAATAGTAAAAACAGTAAATTGAAGGAGGTAGGTAAAATGGACATTTTAAGCGTAGACGGACATATCAACAAAAAACGACTGGCACTGAGTATCCTCGTACCAGTCATTGGAGGTTCTGTAACTGGGTGGCTAGCTAACCGAAGGGCACAAGAGGAATACAAAAAACTGAAACAACCTTTCTTTGCACCGCCTGGAGCAATATTTCCTATTGTTTGGACGTCACTTTACACACTTATGGGAATAGCAAAATACCGAGCAGATGAAAAAATGAATTGGAAAAAAGAAAGCTCTCTTGCGATACCCTTATACGACTTACAATTAGGACTTAACTTTTTATGGTCCTTCCTATTTTTCCGTTGGGGATTACGCGGTACAGCACTTATTGAAATGACAGCCTTACTTGCTCTTATAGCTTTAACAGCATATGAATTCCAAAAAGTAGACAAAACTGCGGGAGCCCTCATGGTTCCATACATCGGTTGGGTTACATTTGCGCTTGGTCTGAATTACGCGGTTTGGCAATTAAACAAATAATACTTGCAACCTTATCTCTAAAAAACGAAAACTTTATTCACTTGGGGTATGTTACAAAAATTACAGGTGCCAGGCACTTGAAATAAAGTTAAAAAATCTGACCAGTAGAAAATACTGGTCAGATTTTTTATATACATGAAATTGTTTTCACATTGCGCTAAACTTGAAGAGAGGAGGAATACCAATTGAAGAATTTTTTTCTAATTAGTAGTTTAATATTGTTAGTCGGCTGTTCCGATAAGCTTGATACTTCACAGTTAACCAATAAACAAGATAACAAGAATAGCTCTATTAAATTTTATGCTGCTCCTTCTGCCAAAGTTGCAATAGAAGCTTTACCTTACGAAGTCACCTTACCATCGAAGTTGCCATTTGACTCAGATGAATTTAATTCTTTGGGAATCACGGATATCGGTGGACAGGGTCTAAATGCAGATGCGCAATTCATGGCTTCGGACAAAAAAAATAACCAACTACTTTTGTCTACTAGTACTGGAACAGTTGAATATCCTAAGAAAAACCCAGAAGAAATTACGTTAAAGAGTGGATATAAAGCATATTATACAGAACCAGAAAGTTTAGATGTAATTGTTGATAATGTCACATATTCATTTACACTTATAATGCCAGAACAAGATGACGAATACCTAAAACAAGCGCTAATAAAATTAGCAGAGCAGCTATAAAGTGCCAGTCATCAAAACAATCACATATAATTTACAGAAAATAGTAATAGAAGAAGGTTATCACCAGTGTTTCGAAACCAAATAGATGGAGGAAAATGACTTAACTATACCAATTCCCTTGGAAACGAGACTATTTTGGTCAGAATCGAGACCAAATCTAATCTTCCATAATAAAAAATATGATCTGACCGGTTTTTCATTGGTCAGATCTTATTAACGACATCAATTATTTAATTCGCATATACTCCATTACTTTTAAATCGATAAATCCTCTTTCTTGCACTCGTTCATCAAAGTTTTCAATAAGATGATAAGACTGCACTGCATCTAACAAATCGTCATATTCTGTCAAATCACGATCCAAATGACCGTTTTCATATAATAGATTTTGAAGTTCTTCTACAAGTTCCCCTTCTATCCCCACGACATCTTCTGTTAAAGTTGCCTCAAAATAAAGTCGGTGCAATTTTAATAATCTTGCTAATTCTTGTACTGGTTCTTCATGGTCATCTACTCGAAGATCGATATAGCGATCATTGTATCCACCATAACTCCCGTTCTCTTTTACAATCAACAGGGCAGCTGACTGTTTTCCTCTACTATCTCCACCTGCAATATCTCCCGCATTTAGAGCAGCGAGTAAACGTTCCGCTAAAGAACCCTCTGTTTGGATAAATATCGATTTCATTGCTTCTACCGTATCTTTATCTACTAATATATTACCTTGAGCAGCAAAGTTTTCTCCTGCAAAACCACCAGCCCAGTCAAAACAATCCTCGCCAGTGAACGATACACTTTGCCCACTTGCATCTACAATTCCTACTTGTCTGGAACCGGATTTTTCATCATTTTGAACAAGCTCTTTAAGAACTTCATCAGGAGTCAACCCTTTTTCGAGCATCTCCAAACCGTTCTTTCCATAATCTAAGTTTGCCCATGATTGTGTTGCAATCGCACCCACTCCAGCTTTTGCAAATGGAACAACTGCCCCCACACTTAAAAATTTTGATGCTACCGCTACCCCTAATTCTTTTGTTTGCGGATCAAATCCAACAATAGAAAATGTCATATCCATACCCCTTTCATTTACAAAAACTATTAACCTCTATTGTATCTTTATATTCTGATAATTAAAAGAAAGATTCCATCCCTTTTTCTAGGTGAATGGAATCCTCGCAATGTTATTTATTTTTGTTCACATTTAGGATTTGTTTACTACTTATTATTTGTCGTAATCGTTTGATTTTCATAAACAATTTTTCCACCTAAATGACCTGTAGTAGCTAATGTAGTTATTCCAGCAATACTTAATATAACAATTAGTGTAGTAATTAAACCTTTTCTAATTGCAATATTTTTAAAAATTCGAAACCTATAATCTGGGTGTTTAAATAAAACTTTTATTACCGCTAACAGGCCAAAAATAATGACAGAAATATTAGCTAGTAATGAGTGCAGTTCAACAGTATCGTGAACGGATCTTCCCCAATGTTCAAACGCAAAACTTTCCGCTCCATCTCCTGTAAGCAAACTAAAAACTCCAGTAATCACTCCAATTATTATTAAAACTGTTCCAACTTTGTTCCAAAAATCACTTTTTAGAAATACATTTACAATTTCAATAATGCCTCCTAAAACGAGAAGTGCAATCGGAAAATGAACAATTAACGGATGTAAAGGCATAAATACCAAGCTCCTTTTAAAAGATATAAATTCATAATAAAAAACAAAAATGAAATATTACTGAAAATAGAGCAAAAAACCTTAATTGAGGTAATTTCATAAATAGCATTTAATTATTTAAACACGATCAATGATTATTTTATTGATTGGAGCAACAGGCGGCGACTATAGCTGGATGAGTGAGACAGATAAGCCATTACAAACGACGCGAGTGCGGCGGTGATGGCTCCTCGCTCACCCCGCGAAAAGCGTCCGCCTATAGCGGAAATCATGCTGATTTATAAAGAGTATATTATATATATTCTCACATTTCATTTTAATATTGTTCGTGTTTCATGCTCTAAATTTGAATTATCAAATTAACGAAATTGTAAAAGAGTAAATGAAATTTGCGCTTTCATTCTTTATTGGTGCTTAAAATAACAAAATTTATTGACAATTACTTTTCTATTTGGTAAATTCAAATACAATATCTTAGATAAAGAGAGTAACAACATCGGATTATTAAGCGAGCTAGGGATGGTGAGAGCCTAGTTAGGAAGAGTTGTGAAGCGCACTTTGGAGATGCTTTATAGGAAAAGTGTTTACTTGTTAGTAATTCCCTATAAGCCGGAGACTCACCGTTATGAAGAAAGTGGCCTAAAATAGGCAAATTGAGTGGTACCGCGGAAGTGCAAGCTTTCGTCTCATTTTTATAATGAGACGAGGGCTTTTTTATTATAGGAGGCGTTTAGATGAAACAGAAAGTAGTAAGTATTCTGCAAAACTTCACCACCGAGTTAATCGAGGAACATATGATTGTGGTACCTGTATATACCCATTTAGGAGACTACTCCTTACCATGTTTTTCATTTGCTAAAAAACAAAGAAAATCACCTATTTTAATTGCACAAGAAATGGCTTCTTGTATTCAAGACGAAGACATTGAAAAAGCGGAAGCGGTAAATGGATATGTAAATATTTTCATGAGACGAACATCATTTACAACAGCCATTCTAAATACCATTCGTGAAGCAGGAAAAAAATATGGTTCATCTAACTTAGGTGCAGGCAGCGCTGTAACAATTGATATGTCCTCTCCAAATATTGCCAAACCCTTTTCTATGGGACATCTAAGATCAACTGTCATCGGTAATTCTATTACATTATTACTCGATAAAAGTGGATACAAAACTGTAAAAATTAACCATCTCGGAGACTGGGGTACTCAGTTCGGAAAATTACTAGTGGCTTATCGATTATGGGGAGACAAAAAGAAAGTCCAAGAAGCTCCCATTCAATCATTATTAGCACTTTATATTCGGTTTCACGAGGAAGCAGAAAAGGATAATTCCTTAAATGACCGGGGTAGAGCGGCATTTAAATCGTTAGAAGAAGGTGAGCCAGAAGCATTAGCTCTTTGGGAATGGTTTCGAAGAGAATCGTTACTTGAATTTCAAAAAATCTATGACTTACTTGGCGTAACTTTTGATTCCTTTCACGGGGAGGCTTACTACAATGATAAAATGGATCCAATTGTGGAAGAGTTACTGCAAAAGAACTTATTAATGGAGTCTGATGGAGCGCAAGTAGTAGATGTTGGCGAGAATATGCCACCATGTTTAATCAAAAAATCCGATGGTGCAACTTTATATGCAACAAGAGATATTACGGCAGCCATTCACCGAAAAAATGATTATCAATTCGAACAGTCTTTGTATGTTGTAGGAAATGAACAAAGTTTACACTTTGCTCAATTAAAGAGTGTATTAAATAAAATGGGATATGAATGGTCGCAATCTATTCAACACATCCCTTTTGGATTGATATTGAAAGACGGCAAAAAATTATCTACTCGCAAAGGCAAAGTTATCTTATTAGAAGAGGTGTTGAATGAGGCAATTCAATTAGCCGAGAGAACAATAGAAGAAAAGAATCCTTCATTAGTGAATAAAAAAGAAGTGGCTAAACAAGTAGGTGTAGGTGCTGTTATCTTTAGTGATTTAAAACAACACCGAAAGCATGACATTGATTTTGACCTGAAGAAAATGCTCCAAACTGATGGAGAAACAGGCCCATATGTTCAATACGCTCATGCAAGAGCATGTTCTATTTTAAGAAAAATCCAAGAAGTAGACATCATAGAAGTTACTGAAGTAAATGATTTTGAATGGCAAGTGGTTACATCACTACAACAATTCCCTAACACTATTAAACGTGCAACAGATGAATTTGATCCTTCCATAATTGCAAAATACTCGATTAATTTGGCACAATCATTCAACTCTTTCTACGGAAATGTTCCCATCGTGAATGATCGAAGCCATTTGGCATATCGCATTGCGCTAGTTCAGTCCGTAGTTATTGTATTAAAAGAAGCTTTACGACTTTTAGGAATTGAAGCTCCAAGTGAAATGTAATACCAAAAGTATTCTTTAAGAAACACAGATGGTTTTACACCTGCTCTCCTTTCTAAAGATTTTATATCTTTTTTAGCCATCGCTTGTTCTACTTTCATAGAAATAGAACAAGCGGCTTATTAGAGCATCTTGAATTCACTATTTCCCAAATGCTTTGGACAAAATTTAATCTATACATGGTTATATAATGGGAATAAAATTGAATAATATTAACCATTAAACCGAACTAACCTAAAAAAGTCTTGTTCCCCGACGATTTCTATTGGTAATCCCAAACTGATCATTTCTTCTACTTTCTTCATTTTCGTACTTTTTATCCCTTGAACATACTTTACTAAATCATTATCTCCAACTACTAAAACGTTTGTGTGGCTATCAACGCTACCTTTACATATGGCACCACAATTGACTGCTAGTTGCGCTGCTTGCATTCTAGTCATTGAAAGCATTCTTCCAGTGAATACAATATTAGCCCCGTAAAACGGATGCTTCGTATTCGGAATGCCCACTTCAGTTTCAAGTAACTGTATGGAACTATCCATTTTCTTTTGTTTCGAAAGAGTTCCCTGTTTTTTCATAGGAGTTGGAGTACCTATTTTTATTTTGTGTAACTTGAATAGTTCTTGTATAGAATTTGTTCTCGTTTTCTGCATTGCCTCTAAAGTTATTAGTGCCGATGCTCGAGCATCTTCTAAAGCATCATGATGTCTTAGGCTTATGCCTAAATAATTTGCTACCGTAGAAAGCTTGTGATTATATAAATTTGGCCAAACCTTTTTGGAGATTTGATATGAGCAACCATATTGAAAGTCAGGGGTTGATTCATAAAAGTTGGTTAACGATGCTCGCAGAACACTAATATCAAAACTAGCATTATGTGCAATAATCGTTTGGTTTTCGACGAACATTTTAAAATTTGGCCAGAATTCTTCAAATGTTGGTGCACTCATAACCATATCTTCTGTAATACCATGAATTTTTGTATTGTAGTAGTTAAATTCACTTAATGGATTGATCAATGTATGTATTTCTTCTTTAATCTTTCCTGCCTTTACTTGGACAATCCCGATGGAGCATACACTAGTCCGCAAACTATTTGCCGTTTCAAAATCGATTGCAATAAAATCCATGTGTGTTCCTCCTTTTCGAATGGTTTGATTTAGATTATCTCACATTCTATCGAACACCAAAACCCCTTGCAGTTTTTGAGCTCTACAAGGGGTTTACCTATAAGTTTTAAGAACTTAATAAAGACGATTCATAGGGTTAATATCATCCAAATGTCTTTCTCTATCTAGTTTCTCTTCGTATTGCTCCGGAGAATGGCTTTCTTCATCCTCTAAAACTTCACTACCAAATGCGGCTGGACCTAAATTAGGATCTACTCCTGGAGATTGTGTACCATAATTTTTTCTTTCCTCTGTAATACTTTCATTAATGGTCGGCCGATGTACTTGTACACTCTTTTCTTCTTGCATGGAAGTTCCAATATGGTTCTCCTCTTTGGCTAGGTATGGATCCGTAGCAAATGTCTCACCTCGAACAAAGCGATCTTGAGGTTCGTCAAATCTCCCATCTGTTTCATTCACTAACTCGTTTGTTGAAGGAGTAAATCCTTGTTCTTTTGAATAATCACTCAGCGGTTCTTCTGTTTCCACAAATGGAGATTGGACAACATCTGTTACAACTGATTCCATGTATTCAAATTCATTTTGATGGGTTCCATAACTAGCATCATCTGCATGTGTTAAAACGTCTGTGTATAGAACGATGCACCCATTTGCCACTTCTTTTGAATAGCGTTCTGTTTCATGTTCATTTAAATCTAATTTTCGTAATCCTTCTGTTACTGCATCTTCTCCAGTAAACCATGATTTAAATTTGTCTATAAAAGATCCCGCTTCATGGGTAGACACTTCCGATTGTCGATTAAGTGTATTCAAGTGTGCATTTTCTTTTGATATAACATGGATATCACTTTCGGCATAACCTTGTTCTTGCAGGAGCTCCAACTTTTCATACATCTCTTCCTCTGAATGAGCTACTTCAATTCTTCGATTTGATTCAATGTTCATGTTGATTCCTCCTTGGTTTTGTCTTATATACTATTTACCCGTGCAAGAACGCAGAAAAACCTCTATTTCATTTTTTAATATTTTTGTAATAATAGAAGCGTTGCATCTGCCTTTCCCATTATCTATTAATACTAGCTTTTCTAAACCCTTTAATTACATCAATAACCGCAAAGGCTACAAATAACAAGATAATTCCTATCTGAAAAGAATCTTTCATGTCAAATGAACTTTTCATCAGTCCTTCTAAATACGCTATAAAATCAGGATTTATCAAAATAGAATTACTGAACATAACAATAACAACGATAGAAGATATAGCATGTCGTACAAAATTTAAAGTTGCTACTTTCATAGTCCATTGACCTACGACAAATTTGTAACATACCAAAGTAACTTCAACAGCAATTGCAATTACGACAATTAACCAATAAGACTGCAGAACCTCTTGATTGAAGGAAGGTATTGTCAGCTGTAATTTACCATGAACGCTCTCATATACACCAAGTAACTTAACTCCATTAAAATAGATAGCGGTAAAGATCCCAATCTCCAATAAGCTTCCGAATATCTTAGATTTAGCTATTTTTTTCTCTTTCAAAATAGGTGGAATACTTTTTAAATCATCAGGTGTCCAGTCTTTCAAACTAGTTTTTATAGACAGTTTTTCATTTGAAATATCTGTACGTTCCAAGATTGCAAAAATAAGCGTTATCCAAAAAAATGACTGGATTAATGTACCTAGAATTTCTATTATACCTTTCCCTATGACAGCAAGAACTATGTTCATCACTGCTTCATTGGAATTATAAGAGAGTATACTTTCCGATATGGATACTATGAGAGCGATAGTTGCAGCAATAGGTAATATCATTTTCAGTAAAGTTACATATATACCGAAATAATTTGGTCCTATCAGGTGCATCGGACGATCTAAATAGCCGCTAGCAAGCGTTACTGGGCTTCCAAGCTTAGCAAGTACTTCCTTCTCATCTATCTCTGTAAAATTTTCTGGTAGCATATCCTCAATTGTCGACTGTAACTCAAGTGCAATATCCTTACGGTGCTTTTCAGGAAGTCTACGAGTTACTTCCTGGATATACATATCAATTAGGTGCATCCCCTTCGTCTCCTTTTAACAATATATAAAGCTCACTTGAAGTTTTTTCCCACTCTTTTTTTAACTGATCGAACAATTCTATCCCATATTCGCTCAACACATAATACTTCCGCGGTCTACTGTCAGATGTATCCCAACTACTAACTACTAACTCTTGCTTTTCTAATCGTCGAAGCAAAGGATATAAAGTACTTTGGTCAATTAATACATTGGATTTCTCCAGTAATTGGACAAGCGAATATCCGTATTGCGGTGTACGCAATTGACTCAATACAGCTAATGTCAGCGTCCCACGTCTTAATTCTGTAATTAACGAACTTAATAGCTTACTCATATTTCACCTCACCATTTATACTATGTGATATACACTATGCTTTATACTATGTATCATACACTATTATGATTACTACAGCCATTTATTGCACAACAAAAAAGCCAAGTTATGAACTTAATCATGACTTGGCGAGTACTCTATTTATTTTTTTTGCTTTTTTCATCCTTATATACTTTATGTTTTCCATCCGCGAATTCAACTTCCAAGTCGAACTTCGTGTAGTCTTCAACATCGAATGCTTTGGATACATTTTTAATTACATCATCTTTACTCATATCTTTTGATAAATCTATTTTCTTCAACATTGGCCTCATCTCTTCATATGCTTTATCGCCCTTTAACTTCTTCGGTTCCATTCGATTCACATATTCGGCTTCTATTGTTGATCCTTTAATCTCCATTGATACCTCAATGGCATCTTTATGATCTGGGGTATCTACCTCTAAATCAAAAGAATTAAATCCAAACTCACTCTTTTCTTCGTCTACTGTTGCCGCACTTTTCACTTTTTCTTTATCTCCACAAGCGCCTAATAATAACGCGATTACCAATAAAGCACTTCCATATATCGAGTATTTTTTCATTTTCATGATATATCCCCTCGTTGTCTTGTATTTTAAGGCTAACTAAGGTATATCCATAAAAATGGAATCATAAACGAACGCCGATTTAATCTGGAAAGCGTTCTTCACTTGATGAAGTAGATTTTGTCTCCCGTTTATTTTTTTCGTCTTTTACTTTTTCATTTAACTCTTCTACCGGAATTGGATCGACAGTTTGCATTCCTTTGTCCATATCAAAAATGCTTTTTTTATCCGTTTTCACCTCATCTGGATTGTCTGGTATATGCCCCTTTTTATGTTGGTGCACACGATCTTCAGAAGTTTTATCCATCTTACTTATCGCTCCTATTCATGTCTTTAGCCTTTGTTTAACCTATTTTCTTCACGCTAAACCATTTAGGACAAGAAAAATACAAGTGTCCTTTAAGGCATTTTTTCTTTACTATTTCCAGAGTGCTTTGGACGAAACATCTGCTCCTGCGGTTACTCGTCGCAAATAACATTGGCTACTCTATTACCGTTAGATTTATGAATCGTGAAGTAACTGCGCCACATCACGATTCATTTTCAGGGGTGATCTTGTGGCGTATGATTGTCCGTCGCCCTCTTGAAATATGTAGAGACAAGGTGCATGAGGTTTGGTTAATAAGAGAATAAGTCCTTTGCAATTTTTTTAAAAGCGGGCGAAGATGCAATTTCGTCCGCTCAGCGCTTCTTTATCAATGGATGCTATCTATTTTTTCAGGTTTCCCTTGTCCTATTGATAAACAATGGAAAGTACATGCACATTATTCCTATGTAGTTGCGATTTGAGCAGTTGAATTTGCGTTATAACACTTTTAATTTGCGATATACACATATGAATTTGCGTTATGAATTCTCCCCGAGGAATTAGCAAGCAAATCAAGACCCGGGCCTCGTGCGTTCAATTGATCAAAGGCTAAGAGCGCCACATCGTGTGCCAACACCTTTGTGACCACCGTCGTGTTGGCCCGAAGTGGCTTGATGCTTTCCCCAAGAAAGCGTTCGCCTGAAACGGAAATCAACCTGTTCCTAACATGAAAACTTATATACTTTATTGAAAAGCGCAAGTGTCCTTTAAGAGTATCTTGTGTTCACTATTTTCTGAGTGCTTCGGATGAAATAGTGTCTATACGATTACTGGGAGAAATCAAAAAGATCGTGAAGTAAGTACGTCACTTCACGATCTTTTTTCGGTAATTTTTTTTGCCTGTTTTTCTCAAGTATACACTAGCAATACTGAATTTATTATATGCTTTCTTTTAATAAAATTTCGAAAACATAGTCCACCATCTACTTTTCTGGACAGGTCCCGAACGAGCAATTAGCAAAGATACTTGTGCCATTGTAATTGGCAAGGAAGACTTTTTTCGAAGTGCCAAATACTTAGGCTCCCATTGATCTGCATATTTTTCTTTAAACATTTTTAATCCTTTAAAATGGTAAACCGCTTGGCCGTATAAGAAAATTTGATATGCAATTTTCTCAGTTAAGAAAGAATATTTAGATAGACCTACGTTGGCCAAAGGAGCCATTCCTAAATTGAACTTCACATAATTTTCTTCTTTGTACCATTCAAACAATTTGATAAACAAATAATCCATTGTGGCATTTGGAGCGTTCTTTCCATATCTCATCAGATCAACAGAAATCATTTCCCCACCATCGTAAGCAGGCATTATATTGCAAAATGCAATTGTTTTTTCGTCTGAATCAACTATCAAAGCAATTGGAATAGATTTTAAGTATGAAGGATTGAACCAGCCTAAAGAAAATCCTTTTTCTTTTCGGCCATCCAACCACTCATCTGAAATTGGTTTTAAACTTGCGATAAACTCATCTGAATGAGGAGGTTGAATTACTTTAAGTTGATATCCTTCCCTCTCCAGTTTATTTTTATTGGCGCGCAAATTTTTCATTTTTTTCCCTGATAAGTCGAACGTAGGAAGATTGACAAAGGCTTCTTCTCCCAGTTTAAAAAAATCATAGCCGTTTTCATGAAGGTAAGGGAACATTTTAGAAGTAACTTGATAATAAACTGGCGTATAGCCATATAAATTTGCACGATCGTGAAATTCTTCCATTGCTCGAAGAATATCTTTTTTCTCACCTATTAGGTCCCCGAGAACAATTAATTTATCTGAGTACCTCTGAAAAGAAACCATCACTGTTTTGGATTGATTCCAATAAATATATTTATCATGCAGGAAGATCAAATGAGATAACACTGTACCTCCATATTTGTCGAGATGCTCTTTTATTTCACTTTCATATGTTGTAGATTTTTCGAAAGGAAAATGCCTTGGCTTGTTGAGCAAATAACCTATAGACATATATAGGAGGGCAAGAATGATACCAATTATTGCACTAATAAACAAATCGGAGGAATCTGTAATAACGTATGGCTGTAATTTTACTGGAATGGATATAGTTGATGAAGGTAAATTTACGTACCCAATAAACAAAAATATTGCTAAAATAATTGTAATTCCAATAATATCTGTTATGGATTTACCCCAAGTAGGTACAAAATTTTCTCGATAAAAACGTTTCTTAGACATGAGTAATATGAGGAAAACAACTAATACAAAAGTCGCATCTTCGTAGTCAAACCATTTGGATAATGAAAAAACCGCTGCAACTACTAATGCAACTAGTGTTAAATCGTATGCCCATTTCACTCGATATTGTATCCCTCTAGTCAACATTAAGAGGGAAATACCTAAACCAACCGTAAACTTATGGGACATATTCATCACTGGTAAAGCTAAAATTTCATTTGCCATTTTTACCCTTTCAAGTGCTGCAGGAATTGCAGCGGATAATAATAAAATAATTCCAGCCAATAAAACAAAAACAGTAACAAACCAATGACTAATATTTTGTAAAATAATTGCTGGGATCCGATTAAACTTTTGGTTCAGTTCTCCCCAGAAATAAAATAATAATGTAGCGGCCCCTAGTAAAGCGGGAATGATAAAATAGCTAATTCTATATAATAGCAGTATCAAGAGAGTTGTTTCTGTTGGAACCCCTAGCCCTTCCATCCCAAGCAAATACATTAAATCAAATGAGCCAATTCCACCAGGCAACATACTAATAATACCTGCAAAAGAAGCAACAATAAATGTTGCAAACATACTCGGAACAGATACGGAAACGCCAAGAAATAGCGTAATTATATAAATCAGCAGAAAAGCAAATCCCCACTCGAAAATTGAAATAATAGCTAATGAAATAATATTTTTCCTATTCATGCGTACTGGAGCAAGTGTATCTTTCTTCCTTTTTATACTAATTAATAAAACTGGAAAATATAACGCAATCCCTACAAGGGCAATGTGAATCCATTTTACTTGATCAAAAATAGGTGTATGAATAATTCCGAGTAACGGCAACCAGCTCAATAAAGACATACCAGTTAGGTAAAATAGAGTAATTAATCCTATTCCTTTCACAAGCGCTTTTTTCTCGTAGCCGTGTTGACCATAAAAAAAAGTACGAATCATCATTCCTGCTATTCCGCCAAAACCTATAAAGTTAGAGACAGTGTTAGCCGTCCACGAATAAATGATTGTCTTTTTAACCGGAACTTTTAGTTGTAAATGTCGACGCAAAACAAAATCATAAAGAACCATAGGGAAAACCGCAATAATTCCTGCAAAAGTAATAATGAATAGATGACTAAGTGCTAACTTATTAAAATTATTTTTCAAAAGAGAAAAGTCTAAATTTTTTAGCGCCTGATTTGATTCAAAGTAGAACACAATAAGTATTAAAAAAGGGAGTACTATTTTAAAAAGTCGTGAAAACCAAGGCATTTTCCAAAATTGTCTCAATGTTTATCAACTCGTTTCTTTCTTATCATTTCCATTTAAGTTTATCTTATCATTAATCTATTTGTACTGTTTCATTAAAGTTTATTTTACATTAAACAGGGTAACATACATAACAATATGAGAGGAGTGAGAAGGGATGAAGAACAAGCTAGCATTAACTGCACTTGGACTAGGCGCCGCATACTTAATGAGAAACAAAGAAGCTCGGGATAAATTGTCAAAGCAATTTGATAATTTTATCAATATGCCTATGAAAGGAATGAAGAACGACAATAGTGGAAGCTAATCATTGAATAGAAATTATATGCAAGAAAACCGGATAAAAAGACGTCAGGTCCTTTTAAAAAAAGTTGCCCTCAAAAGTCTAACTTCACTGACTTAAGGGCAACCCATTTTTTTATAGTAGCGTAAATCGATTAACCACTTCTTGTAAGTCTTGCGCTATCTTGTTCATCTTATCTATAGAACCTGCTACACGTTCAAGTTCCGCTTGTTGATCTGCAACGGAGGCGCTCACTTCTTCAGCCGAAGCGGCAGTTTCTTCTGAAATAGCGGAGATACTCTGAATTGCCATCATCGCTTGGTTTTTATGTTCTAACATAATAGATAATTCATTTACCAACTCGTTAATGGCCGTTGCAATTGCTCCTGAAAGCTCTTCATTTTCTTTAAAGGCTCTTTCCGTGCTATGAACAGATTCATTTTGCACTTGCATCAGTCCTACATTAGAAGCAATAATTGCAACTGTCTGTTTGGATTCCTCTAAAATACTTTGAACGGTTTGTTTAATAACTTCCGTTTCACCTTTAGACTGCTCCGCTAGTTTTCTTACTTCCTCTGCTACTACTGCAAAACCTTTTCCATGCTCACCAGCACGTGCAGCTTCTATACTTGCATTAAGCGCTAGTAAGTTTGTTTGTTCTGTAATACCTTGAATAGAGGTGATTACTTGGTTAATGTTTGCAATGTTAGATGTTAATGTATCGATTTGTCTCTGTACCTTACCATTCATTTCATTGGTTGCTGCGTTATGTTCACGCAGATTTTGGACTTCATTCATTCCTTTTACTGTGGATTCTTTTGTTTTATGAGACAAGTTGTCCATTTTAGAAGACAGAGCTTTTAAGTTATCAATCTGATTGGATAAATCTATCATGCGGTAATTTGTTTCTTCTGTATCTTCGGACTGCTTTGAAGCACCTTGTGCAATCTCATTTGTCGCTAATGAAACCTCTTGGCTAGATGCAACAATTTCATTAAATGTTTCATGTACCTGGTTAGAAGATTCATTCAAAATAGTGGAAGAATTGAACACAGAATGTATGGCATCATTCGTTTTTTCTAGCATATTGTTATATGCTGACGCCACAGCACCGATTTCATCCATTTTAATATATTTTTGGTCTACTTTTTTTGTTAAATCTCCAGTAGCAGCAGTTTCGATAGATTCTCGCAAAAACTTCAGTGGTTTTAATTGATTAAAAATAAACCAAACGGTTACTATCCCCATTAAAGCAACCATTACAATTGCAGCGACTATAGTTAAGAATAAGATTTGATGATAAGTTTCTAAAATTTTCGATTTCGGTAAGACTATTTGAACTGACCATATATCATCAATTCCTTCAAGTATCATAGGAGCAAATGCATTAAAAGCTTGTTCCCCCAGTTGTTTCGAATCTACATACAACTTATCTGGCTCGCCTCTATCTAAGGTTTGTTTCACAGTTTCCCAATCTATAGCATTCTGCATATTAGAGCCATCTAACTTTTCATTAATACTATTTACAGTGAGCATGCCATTGTCTGTAATAATACTTGCATAGCCGCCATCTGGCTTAATCGAGGTTACCAGTCCCTTTAAAAAGTCTATAGACAAGTCGGCATTAAGTACTCCAAAAAATTTTCCAGAAGAATTAACTAAAGGTATAGCAATTGTTGTCATAGAAATTGTTTTTCCATTTACATTATAATCATACGGCTCTGTAAGAATTGCTCGACCCTCTTTCTTCGGTATCCAATACCAGTCAGCATTGTCTTCCTTTTCGTAGCCTTCCATAGGATTTGATACGATACTAGTCCCATCTTTGGACAAATAGGGAATAAAGCGGTTTCCACTGTCTATCAGCTTGGTTGAAATTGTATCATCTATTTCTACTGTTCCACTTTCCATGAGCGCGCCAACACCAACTAAATCTTCATTTGTTGCTAAACTTGTCTCTAGAATGTTCAATACGTCTGCTCCAGAAAGTTCTCCTTTTGCCTGAAGTGTTTCAATAAGATGTTTTGTCGTACGCAGCATATCATTTGTTTTCTTAAAACGACCACTCATTTTCTCCGCGGAGTATTGTGCATTTGCAATCGTCGAACTCTCTGAATCTTCTACACTTTTATTATATAAAATTACACTTGTCACTACTGTATAGGCCAGAAACAGTCCCAAAAATAATCCAATAATTAATGCCGATAGCTTCCAAGTAATACTTTTTGACATTTTCATGTTACACCCATTCCTATTTAATAAGTTTTATCATAAATCAATATGCCACATACAACAATACTAGTATTTGGAAAAGAATAAGGACAGTATAGTATCATCCATTCTTCAGTAAATAAAACGTTAAACTACAATTCAAACAAATTTACATTAAAAAACGCCAAGCAAAATTTCTACTTGGCATTTTCAAATTTATAACGTTATTTTGTTCTCTCATAATATAAAACTAAATCATGGTAATATTTATTTAAAGATGTTGTGGATACATTAAAAGCCTCGGAAATTTCTTTAACCGTCATTTCTAAAGGTTCAAATAAACCAGTTTCTTGTCCAAAGCGAATTGCCCCAGCAGCAATTGCCACTTCTTTACGGGCATTGGGTTGTTGTTCGAATAGATAATCTTCCACTATTTCTATTAAGTCATTATATGCACGATTATGTTTTACTAAGAAATCCATAGCAACTTGTAGAACACCTGCTTCGAAGAAAGTATACTCCCCACCTTCATAGCCGTTTTCTCCAAGTACGCGCCAAAGATCTATTCCGTTTTCCTTCACAAATTCTTGAACTAATTGTTCATTTTGTGACTTAAATCGTTTTGCAAAATTCACAAACAACTCTTTATGATCTGTCGGGAAGAATACTAAGCTAGAAATAGCTAAGTATTGGTTTTCTATAAATGTTCCATCAGGCAAAATGAAACAATAAACATGCATACCAACTGGGACTGGCTTTTCACTTTCACGTCTTAATTGAATAATCTCCTCCGTCAAAATATCCGTAACCGTCATATAAGTGTCTTCTACCTCAGCAACTTCACCGATAAAAACACGTGGTCCATCCCATTGCTCTAATACTCTTAAAGTAGAAGGACGCACCACTTTCTTCCGTTGTTTTTCTAAATAACCTTCCCAAATTTCTTTTTTATGATGGAAAAAGAATTCATCCATTACAATGGCTTCAATCATTTCTTGATCCAAGTAATGTTTTAACGGTTCACTCCATGTTTTCACTAACTCCGAGAAATCGGATAGATCTTTTCTTTCTGGATACTCATCATAAAATGTTTGTAATATACGTTCTAGCTCTTCAATTTGAACTTCTTCTATTGTAATGGTCTCTTTCGACTCACAACATTTTTTATACTTCTTTCCACTACCGCATGGACAAGAATCATTACGTCCTACCACAAAAACACGTCCCTCTATACAATAAGTTGAAATCTAAGTCTACCATGAATTTTGTCGAAAAATAAGGACCGAACGACTCGGGGCATATTTCTTACGAAAATTCATGTACTTTGTTTGTGGTATTCTAACAAAAGTTTTTATTTTGCAACTAATTCATCTATTTTTCCAACTAAGCTATTCCTAATTCCAACTACCTGCACAACAAGCTCGAAGTGGAATAACCAAGACTCCAAGCGCACATTTCCTCTATATTATTGAGCAGTATAACCACCATCCAAAATAATTGCTTGTCCTGTCATACCCCTTGCAGAATCACTTGCAATGTATAATGCCAAATCCGTAATTTCTTTAATATCAAGCAATCTCTTTTGCGGAACAAGCGGATACAGAACCTCTTCCAGCACCTGTTCCACTTGGATATTTCGAGTTTTGGCTAAATCTTCGAATTGATTCCGCACGAGTGCAGTGTCTACATAACCAGGGCAAATTGCATTCACTGTTACGCCATCAACCGCTGTTTCAAGTGCAGCTACTTTTGTTAATCCTATTACCCCATGTTTGGCTGAGTTGTAAGCAGCTTTTCCTGCAAATCCAATAACGCCATTAATCGACGCCATATTAATAATTCGTCCAAATCCTTGTTTCTTCATTTGAGGTAATGCGTGTTTGATTGCTATAAATGGTGAAGTTAACATAATTTTTATAAGTAATTCAAACTTCTCTGTAGGGAAATCTTCAATCATTGACACGTGTTGCATACCTGCATTATTCACCAAAATATCTATTCTTCCAAATGTTTCGATCGTGAACTGGATTGCTTTTCGAATGTCTTCTTCTATTGTTACGTCACATACGATTCCTTTAACACTGCCGTTCATTCTAACAACCGCTTCATCAATTGCTTCATGTGATAAGTCGGATATAACTACATTTGCACCTGCATTAGAAAATGCTTTTGCAATATCAAAGCCTATTCCCCTGGCCGCTCCAGTAATGAATAATACTTTTCCCTCCATCTAAAATTCCTCCTCCAGTTACTAACCACTACCACTAATGTGAATCTAATTTCTAACTCGTGCATTAACTTTTCATTTAATTATATCGACAATTATCTATTCTTCCAAGTCTCCGAAAACCTTCATACAGAAAACGATTATATCCTTAGTTCACCTGTTTTTATATATCTACTTCATTGGTGAACCTAACTATATAAACTACGAATGCACAGCACTGAAATTCTAATGTTATAAAGAGATCTTCTGTTGTAATTTGCTATTTTTCTTTTAACAATAGGAATGGTCCTTTTGGAAAAGTAAACCTTTAATATTATTCTTTCATTACAAATGGTCATTATGCGCATCGGTGGTTGATTGTCTTCATCATTATGTTCTATCATATAAAGAGGTCATTTCAATACGAATCATTAAATAAAGATTATGATGTATGACTATGGCAATATGATTATTTAATGAAAAGAGGATATCTTAAAATGACAATCCTAATGGTGGACGATAATTCTGTAAACTTATTTGTAATTGAAAATATCCTAAAAAAAGCAGGCTATGAACATTGTCATCCTTTAAACTCTGCAGATGAGCTATTCCAATACCTTCGCATTGATGAAAAAGAAGCTCCCGTACCTAAAGTAGACCTTATACTATTAGATATCATGATGCCGAAAATTGATGGGATTGAAGCATGCCGTCGAATTCAACAGGAGGATAGGCTAAAAGAAATACCTATTATTTTTCTAACTGCACTAAATGATTCTAAAAATCTTGTAGAAGCTTTTGAGGTTGGTGGTTCTGATTATGTAACAAAACCAATTGATAAGCTAGAATTTTTAGCACGAATTCGGGTTGCCCTAAGACTGAAACATGAAAAAGATCGAAATAAAGAACAAGAAGAAAAGATGCAGAGAGATTTACAACTTGCTATGCAAGTACAAGGTAGTCTTTTGAATGACTCTATATTGGATGAATTTTTGAGTATTCAAAAATATCATCAACCTTCTGACAATTTAGCAGGTGATATGTATCACTGGCATAAGTTTAGTAATCATCGCTACGGTATTATCCTATTTGATATTATGGGACATGGTATTAGCGCTTCTCTTGTAAGTATGTTCATTTCTTCCGTCCTAAGAGATGCTATGAAAAACTTAGAAGATCCTATACTAGTGATCAAAGAACTAAATCGTTATATGACTTCATTGCATAATAAAAACGATTTAAACTATTATTTTACTGGAATATATATAATTATTGACACAGAGAAAAAAGAAATAGAATATGTGAACGCAGGTCATCCCCCTGGCTTCTTACGAATTGATGGAAAACATCTTCTTACCTTGGAAAGAGGAGCATGTGCAGTCGGATTATTTGATGAAATTCATGTAAAAAAATCCACTGTTTCCTATAAGAATAACATTCAGCTTCTCCTCTATACGGACGGCATATTGGAGTCAGAAGCGGTTGATGAATTGGAAACAATAGAAAAATTACAGATGCTAACTATGCAAGATTGGAAAGATAAAGATAGTCTTTTCAAAGCAATGTTGAGTGATATTGATCAATCTAAACAAAAAGATGATATATGCTTACTAATGATAAAAACAGTATAATGGCTCAGTAAAAGGCAGCTTCTCCCAATGGAATACCGGGATGAAGCTGCCTTTTATTTTTTCCTATATAGTGGTTCAGATACTGAAAAATCTTCATAGGCGTCTGCATATTGACTAATTCGTAAAGATTCCTTATTTCCTAGACCAAGGAATCCACCTCTAGACAAACTTTGAAGAAACAATTCATGGACTTTATTCTGAAGCGTTGGATTAAAATAGATTAATACATTTCTACAAAAAATAACGTGAAACTCATTAAATGATTGATCCGTCACTAAGTTATGTTGCGCAAAAATTACATTTTTTAATAAATGCTGTGAAAAAGACACAAATTGAGCATTTGTTTTATAGTATTCAGAGAACTCTTTTCCTCCGCCTGCTGCAAGGTAATTTCTCGTATAATCTTGCATTTTCCACAAGGAAACAACACCACTTTTAGCTGTATTCAATGCCTCTTCACTCATATCAGTCGCGTATATCGTGGTCTTGTCTATTAAGCCCTCTTCTTCTAATAGAATCGCCATCGACAGAACTTCTTCACCTGTAGCACAACCCGCATGCCAAATACGAATCTCTTCTATTTCACGAAGATGCGGAATAACATTCTTTCTAAATTCTTTAAAGAAGGAGGAGTCTCTGAACATCTCCGTCACCGGAACAGAAAATCCCTCAATCATTCTATTTAGAAAGCCAGGTTCGTATATGGCTTTTTCAATTAGAGCCGTAATGGTAGGAACATTCTCGATAGTTCGACGATTTTCTATCCTTCGCATAATAGATGCACGTACATACTCTCTGAAATCATATCCAGCCAAACGATAGATTGTTTCGAGAAGTAAATCTACTTCTAGTTCTTTTTTTTGATCTTCTAGTTCCATACTCATTAAATCATCCATTTCTATTAGTTAGAGACCCAAACACTTAGGACGGATAGAAGTTGCTCCATATTAAGAGGTTTACTAACGTAATCAGAAGCCCCTGCCTCTAGACATTTTTCACGATCTTTCTTCATGGCTTTAGCAGTTAGTGCAACAATAGGTAAATGAGACAGCTCGTCATTTAATCGGATTTTTTGCATAGTTTCATATCCATCCATATTAGGCATCATAATATCCATTAGAACGATATCAAAAAACAAAGGTTGTCTTTCTAGTGTATCAAGACATTCCAATCCATTATTTACAGAACTAACAATCATTCCTTCTTGTTTCAAGGCTGCTTCCAAAGCAAAAATATTTCGCAAATCATCATCCACTATTAATACTTTCTTACCTACTAATACATTCGGCTCTTCCAATTGGAGAGAACTCATTTCCTCTGTTGCAATAGGTTCATCTATCGAAGAGGCAGCGACTTCATCTAATAGTGTTAAACCAACTTCTTCTTTCGTTATTTCCTTGGACAAGCTTGGAAGATATAAAGTAAAAGTACTGCCAATGCCTTCCTCGCTTTCTAACGTAATATAACCACCAAGATGTTTGACATATTCTTGACAGATAGACAAACCGAGACCTGTTCCACCATATTGCCTCATTGTTGCACCTTCTGCTTGTTGGAATGCTTCAAAAATCAACCTATGTTTCTCTTTTGGAATACCTATTCCTGTATCCTTTACAGAAAACGAAATCCACCCATCTACTTCACTTCCAGCAAATGATGCTTTTAAGTTTTCTCTTTGAACAGATTTAATCTCTATTTTGACACTGCCTTTTTCCGTATACTTAAATGCATTGGAAAGTAGATTCTTCACAATTTGAAGCATTCTCTTTTCGTCTGTATAGAAAAATTCTTGAATATTAGGATCTTTAACTATTTCAAAAGAAATCTCTTTTTGTTCTGCAACATGCCGGAAATTCATTTCTAAATATGTCGGTAGATCATTCATATTCATTTCACCGTATACAATCTCCATTTTTCCTGCTTCTACCTTAGACAAGTCAAGTATATCGTCAATTAATGATAATAGGTCTTGACCAGAGGTATGAATTACTTTTGCAAAACTTTCATCCTCTTCTCTAGATTGCTCCTGTGCATTCTCTGCAATCAATTCGGATAGAATTAGAATGCTATTTAAAGGAGTTCTAAGTTCGTGTGACATATTGGCTAGAAATTCAGATTTATACTTGGAGCTCAAAATGAGTTGCTCAGCTTTCTCTTCTAAATCCTTTTTCGTTTGAATTAAAGCTGCTGATTTTTGTTCAGCTTCTCTCGATCTTTCTTCTAGCTTTTCATTAATTGTTTGTAGTTCTTCCGATTGCATTTGCAGCTCTTCCGACTGAGTTTGTAAATTATCTGATTGTACGCGTAATTCTTCCGTCATCGCCTGTGATTCCGTAAGTAAACGCCCTATCTCATCGCGATCTTTCACACTATTTAACGTAACCCCGAAATTATCTACAACGTCCATTATAAATTGTTGATCGACTGTAGAAAAATTACTAATGCTGAGTATTTCTATTACAGCAATTACTTCCCCTTCGTAAAGAATTGGTGCAATAATCATTCCTTTTGGACGAATGGTTCCTAATGCAGAAGGAATAAGTTGGAAATTATCTAAATCACTTATAACATGCATTCTTTTTTTAAGAGCATACTCACCAATTAAACCCTGCCCTAATTCAAAATTATTTCTACCAACTGTATCAAGCCCTTCTGCAAATGTAGCACATTTAACAAAACGATGTTTTTGATTTTGGAAGTCCCTTACGTAAATAGCTCCATATGATGCATTTGTTTCTTCTGATACGGAAGAAATAAATGCACTCCCTAAAGATGCTACTGTCGAAATACCTTGATAGGAATAATAAGTAGTATTGACACGATTTTGATGTGTGTCTCTTTGTTCTAGATTATCAAGCAACTCATTTGTCGCAAGACCTAGCTCTCTAATCTCATCTCGAGATTGCAATTTAATTCTCCTAGATAAATCCAACTCATTGGTGTTCGTGAAAGTAGCAATGTCTTTTATCGTTTGTATTACTTCATTGATAGTATGAACAATTGAACGAGATACCAATAGAGAAATTGTTATAGCCAGTCCGAAAGTGAGTAATCCCAAAAGGATTAATCCTTTTGCTAACTTGTTAATCTTTCGATCCAATTCATCTGCTCGTTCCTGTCTAAAGTCAAGTTCCGTGTCCCTGAAACGATTGAACTGACTTCGTATTTGCTCCATTTCTGTACGACCAGCATCGGTTTCCAAATAGTTTTTAGTTGAAATTTCATTTTCTTGTTTTTTTCGATTTATTGCCGGCTCTACGGATGTATCAATCCAATGTACAATGTAACCTTTAATTTCCTTTAATTTTTCTTGCTGTGCTGGATTGTCTTCCACCAGTATATATAATTCATCAAACGCATCCAGCCATTCTGACTGTCCAACGTTATATGGTTTCAAGTAGCTTTCATCGCTAGTAATTATATATCCTCTTTGCCCTGTCTCCATATCTAAAATGTTTTTTTCAATTTGATGTGAGAGAGTATTTACTCTAAAATCATGAACCATTATGAAACGTTTATCTGCTTGTAGAGAAGAAAACTGGTCACTTATCACGAAAAAAGAAACGATGATCATAACGATAACTAATATATACCCGGACATAATTTTAGTACGAATACCTGTTTTAAACTTTTTTCCCATCGAAGAAAGAACCTTCTTTCTATTAATAATGTATATATAGAAACAATACTTTTATTATTATAAGCTTTGTATTTACACAAATAAGTAACTTATTTGCCCTAATAATTTTAGCCACTAAATTGTAGTATACAATATTTTTTCATCACATCACAGGCAAATCCTTTTGCGTCAGCTCTTATTTCGGTAACTCTACACCTTTTTATCATGGATTTCTTGCTTATTTTTGCAAAGAAATACTGGTCGTATGGAGGTGCTGTGTAAAAAAGTGACACTTGCTTTAAAATCGAAAAGGCGGAACCACTTTAGAGAAAGGCTATCACCTTTGGATGCATGTTGTATGATACGAAAGTGGCTATTCTTTGACCCCCAAAAGCTTTGGCACTTTTTTTAACTGTGCTTGTAGAGAACGAGGGACGAACGACTACAACAAGATTACCGAAAAAAATGCGGAGGGATGCGACAAAGTCGCATCCCTCCGCATTCAGAAATCTCGGTAAAGGTGTAGTGATCGTTCATTCCAAAGCAATACAAAAGCAGCTAAATACCGAGTGCCTAATGTTTCATCACCAAATTTATTGATTGTCCCTATTTTAGATTTTTTTTCGTTAAAGTAATCCTAAATAGAACACCTTAAATAGAGTTTTTATGTCCTCTAGCTTTCTTATTATTCACCTTGGACTAGCTTTCCTTTATAAAATACAGCTTTACGTTTTGGAACTCTGGCAATTACTTCTGCTGAGCAGCTTGCATCGATTAGTAGCATACTTGCCTCGTCTCCAATTTTAGGCCATAGCTGGTTCCCTTCTCTGTCTAATGTTGTTTTCCCGCCAGTAATAAATTTTAAAATTTGCGTTAGGGAAACTTCATCTGTCCATCTAAAATGTTCGATTAAACGACTTGCTCTTTCTAGAACATCGCCATTTCCTGTAGGCCACCAGGAATCAAAAATATTATCGTTCCCTATCGCTACATTCACGCCACATTCGTCTAGTAACTTAATCGGCATTATTCTTCTATTCGGGAGACTTGATACTATTGAAATACCAGCATCTCTTAGTATTCCCGCCATTTCAAACGCTTCTTCCGTAGAAACATCGGCAAGTCCGAAAGCATGACTGACTGCTACTCTTCCTTCCCAGCCTGCTTGTTTTGTTAAATAAGCAAGACGTTTCATCGTAAAGTTTCCAAGATGTCCTGGATCATGTAAATGCAAATCGATATCTGCATTCCCTTCTACTGCAATATCCATTAATTCAACTAAAGATGCTTCAATATTATTATCTACAGTTGCTGGATCTACTGCACCTACTATACCAGCTCCATTTCTTACTGCCTCTCTAAGCAATTGTGAAGTACCCGTTTGCATTAGCCCATGCTGAGCAAAGGCGACGATTTCGGCACTTACTTTGTCTGAGTATGTTCGCAAAGCTTGCTGAACACCTTCTAAGTTTTTCAATTTTGCTTCTGGATAAATATCCACATGTGTTCGAATATGTGTGGATCCGTAGGATAATAATACTTCCAACAATGCTTCCGCTCGTTCCTTTGTACTTGAAGGAAGTGAGGCCAAAATATTACTTTCATTTGTACTTCTTTCTACAACGCTTGCAGCAGGAATACAAGACCTCCATTTTTCTCCCATATACGTTTTATCTAAGTGAACATGCTTTTCAACAAAGGATGGGAGTAGCAATAGTTTTTTTGCGTCCTTAATAGGAAAATTATCCGTAATCTGGTCCTCCATACGGATGATATTCGCAATTTTCCCTTCCGATATGAACAGATGAAACAAATCTGTTTTTGTACCAATAACTTTTTCATTTTCTTTCATAAATCCTGTTTCCAGTCGAACATTCTTTAACCAATAACTAGTAGTCATATATATTCACCTTTCTTTTTTTGAGAATTACATGGTGAAAGGGAATATCCAATATGGATATCCCTCTCTAATCATGTTGAGTTATTTAACCGACACATCATTTATTTCTAAATAGCCTGAAGGACTAATTGAAAATCCTTCCACTCCTTTTGCCGTTGCTGCTAAGTTTTCAATTACGCGAATCGGAATATATAAAGCATCATCCATTTCTAACTCTTGAGCTTTAGCATATAGTTCGATTCGTTTTTCTTGGTCTTTTTCCATTCGTGCAGCATCTAAAATTCCATCTACTTCTTTGTTACTGTAAAAGAAAGTGTTTCCTGCTCCTCCAATAGAATTTGTATGAAAAAGATTGTATTGGTTATAATCAGCATCACCAGTTGCATTTCTCCAGCTAATAATAAACATTTCAGAATTTCCAGCGTTGACTTGTTCTACAAAAGTCCCATACTCTAACACTTCTATATTAAGTTTAATACCAATTCCTTTTAACTGGGATTGAAGAACCTCCGCAACATTTATTCTTTCTCTACTATCCATTGTTTTCAGCGTTATTTCAAAGCCATCTGGATAACCTGCTTCCGCAAGTAATTTCTTCGCTTCATTTAAATTATATTCATATGTTTTCATATCAGGGTTATATCCAAAAACTTTTGAACCCATTAATGAGTTTGCTTCTGAACCAACGTTATTATAGACTCCTTTTAGAATAGAATCCATTTCTACTGCATGTGAAATCGCTTTTCGAACTCGAACATCACTTAACTTCTCATTTTTCACATTAAAGCCAATATATTCTGTTCCAAATCCTTCACTACGGTAAACTTCCGAGTTTTTAGAAGCTTCTACTGTTTCCATCATCGGTACAGATAGTGGTTCAGCAATTTGTGCTTCGCCAGTTTCAAGCATCGAAACACGTGTAGTTTCTTCTGGCACTACTTTAAATACTACTTTATCGACTTTCGCTTTTGTACCCCAATAGCTTTCATTTTTCTTCAGAACAATTTCTTGTCCAGGCGTCCAAGATTCAAAAACAAATGGTCCAGTACCATCTGGTTCTTTAATTTGTTCTTTGCCATACTTTTCAATTGCTTTCGGACTAATAATGCCACCTTCATGACTTGCTAAAATAGAAAGTAATGGCGAATATGGTTCAGATAAAAGAAATTGTACAGTATGATCATCAACAACTTTCACTTCTTTAACCATTTTAAACAGAGCTGCTTTAGGAGAACCAACATTTGGATCTAACATACGATCAAATGTCTTTTTCACAGCATCTGCATTGAAATCAGTACCATCATGAAATTTCACGTCTTCTCTAAGCTTAAACTCCCATGTTGTATCATCAACTTGTTTATACTCTTTTGCTAATAAAGGTTGAATTTCTGCGTTTTTATCACGCCCTACCAGCCCTTCATAAATCTTCCCATGTGTCACGCTTGCCGCATTGATAGTGGACATAAACTGATGATCTAAACTCTCTGCATCTGATAAACGAGCAATCACTAAAGTGCTACCATCTTTAGCTGAGCTATTCTTACTACCTTCAGTAGCATTCTCTTCTTTTCCTGTAGAGCAACCTGCAATTAGTAATGTCAATAACAATACTAAAAACCATTGTGTAGCACTTTTCTTTTTCATCTACTTCTCCTCCTTATATTATAAACCATTTTGGTTATTCCAATTATAAGAAATATTCAGACTTTTAATTTTAAATTTATTTACTATATTTTTCATTATTTTTTCTTCTTTTAATCGATTCGCTCTACATATGTAAAAGATGGTAGCAGTAATTGTTCCTCTCCTAGCTCCTGGTAATCTCTTTTTACATATCCTTTTCTCATTTTATTATAATACTTTTGTCCTTTTTGTTTGATATCATCCAAATCAAGATTAGGAATTTTTCTGTCTTTCATAACTACTCGTCCATTAATAATCGATAGTTTCACATCTCTTCCACTTCCACTTACAATCATCGTTCGAATAGGATCATCTAGAGGACCCATATGAAATGCGTCTAGATCAATTGCAATAATATCTGCCTTTGCCCCTACAGCTAGTCTCCCTAAATCTTCTCTTTCAAGAAAAGATGCTGCTCCTAGTGTTGCTGCTCGATAAAAATCAGCGTAGGTAGAGTCATCTACTTTTTTGTCTATAAGTCTTGAAAGCATACTGCCTGTACGAATGTTTTGGAACATATCTGGAGGAAATGTATCAGTTCCAAGGCAGATATTAACACCGTATCTTTTATATTTCGCAAAAGATTCTAAAGCGTCGCCATGCCTACCAATAATGAGTGGACAGTGAATAACTGTCGTATTAGTCTCTTTTAGAAGTGCAATATCATCACCCTCACCGTTCGTTGCACCACTATATCCAGTGATAAAATGAGCGTGTGGAATACCTGTTTTGGGACCTAGAAATCCTATATTATATAAATATCTAATTGGCGTAACTCCATGTGTTTCAACGAATGTATTATATTCAAAACTTCCCTGTGCAGCATGAAGTTTAATTGGAACACCAAGTTTTTCACTATAATATTTCGTTTGTATGAGATTTTCTTCCGTTTGGCATTCAATTCTTTCTGGTGCAAGCATCCCTCTAACCAGGCCGTCATACGCACCATCAAATTCTTCTACAAACTGCACTGCTCTTTTTAACCCCGCTCGACCCGCTTCTTCATCCCAGAAAAGCTTGACCTTTCCATCTGGTTCTACTACTCTTATGCCAGATTGATAGCTTGGTCCAAGATAAATTCTTAATCCTAAGCTTGCAGCATGTTCTGCAGCTGCAGCTAATTCTTCATATGTTTCTGCCCATTTTTTATAAAAGACTGAAGTAATCGGCATAGCGGTAGTAATACCGTGCAATATAAGCTGGGAGTATGCATAAAGGGATTTAAAAGCTTCCTCTTCTTCTGTCATCCATTCATCATGTCCTTCTTGTACAAACTGTTCCGACCAAAGAAGATTTTTACTTTTGGACATTGTTGCTTCCAGATGAACTATATCGTGATCAATATCTCCGAGCGCATTTAAATCAATAAATCCAGGGCTAATAACAGCATTTCCTACATCTATCACTTCATCTACAGTTTCAGAATAATCTTTTCCGACAAAAACAATCGTGTCGTTTTCATAAACCACTTGTGCATTCTCTAAAATGACATGATCTTGACCATCATAGCCAATGACATACTTTCCTATAATCTTTGTTTTCATTTATGCTCACCTTTCGTCACGGTAAATTTATAATCATCCTCGTTATATCTCTTTTCATCAATATATTCTCGTGCTTGTCCCCAAAAGGATTTTGAAGGTTGCATATGTTTTTCAAGTCCAGCACGTTTCACTGTTGCATATGCTTCCTCATTTGCTTCATCCAACACCATATGTTCATCGACCGTTCGTACGTTTCGCCCCTCCATTACGATTTTCCCATTTACGATGACATTATCTACATCGCTAGCTACAGCCTGATAAACAAGTCTATGGACATGCATAAACTCAGGAGTTAGATGTGGTTGATGCAGATTTACAGTAATTACATCTGCCTTTTTCCCTATTTCAAGAGAGCCTAGTTCGTCATCCCATCCAATACATTTCGCAGCATCGATTGTGACCATTTCTAACAGCTTTCCAGGTGGTAAATAATATTCATCTCTAAGAGCTGATTGGTGAATAAACTGGGTTTTACGCATTGCTTGGAACATATCAAAACTTGTACTTGGTGAAGTCCCATCTGTTGATATGGCAACTGTTGCTCCCATTTCTATTAATTCCGTAATAGGCGTTCTTGCTTGTACTTGTGTAAACCCTGGCGAGGCACTTACATTGGTTCCTGTCTCCGCTAAAATTCTTGCCTCATCAAAAGAAATACCACGGCAATGTTGTAAATGAACATCCGGACCTAATAGCGCATTTTCTTTATCCTGTATCGCTAAATGAATCATCCCTCCAAAAGCATCAGAATGGATTCTCGTATTATATTTCTTCGCTATCTGTCTAATTTTCTTCGCTTGATACAAATCATGGTCATTTAATCCATACAGTTTTGCTGGCGAGGTTGGATTGGATGGATCCACAGATGTGACAATAACAAACGGTGTGATAAAAGCTCTCGTATGATCGTCATTTGCATGGTTTAATGCTTCAATGACACTTTCTGCACCATGTAATACTTGATCGTACGTAACTTCTCTCGTAATTTGTTTACCATCTACCCATCGACTAAATAAATGTGGCCATGGTGGATTACATGGACCAGTACAAACTACCTCTCGAACACCAACTTCTGCGTATGCTTTCGCATGGTTCAGCGCAAAGATCGGCTCATCTGATCGTGGCATTGACCCTAAAACAGAAACCCCTGTCGTTATTCCTGCCTTTAAACGTTCCAAAGAGGATAATTTCCCTTCATAATACCAAAACTCATCCGTCACAAAATGCTTATACGTATTTGTTATAATAGGCATCCAAAAGTCTTCCATCGCAATCGTCTTAAACATGGAATGACCACCGTGGCCATGAGCATCGATAAATCCTGGCAAAATACAATGATGACTGCAATCCATCACTTTTTTTGCTTCATACTTTTCCAATAGAACTTCCGTTATATCTACATCTAAAATTCTTCCACCGTTTATCGCAACTGCACCATCTTGCAATATTCTTCTGTCTTTATCCATCGTTATGACGGTTCCATGAATCAACAATAGATCAATCATCTTTTCCCCCACCTTCTCTCTTTTCTAGCACTAATCTTAAGTATAAAAAAATTGAACAAACATTATTTTCAGAATAGTTACTATTTTTTAAAATTTATTTACCTTTTGATTGATAATAGTAAATTGTTAGAGTTAAATAAGGAAAACGTAAGCCTCATTTAAGTGAATCTTGTCTTTACTATTTCCAGAGTACTTTGGACGAAGCATTGGCTACACCATTACCATGGGAATTTTTGTGGATTGAGAAGTGACTGCGTCACTTCTCAATCCACTTTTTCAGGTAATCTTGTGGCAGATGTTTGTCCGTCGCCATCTTGAAATATGTAGAGGCAAGGTACATACGGTTTGGATAATGAGAGAATTAATCCTTTCCTATTCTTTTAAAAGCGGACGAAGATGCAGTTTCGTCCGCTCAGCACTTCTATATCAATGGATGCTATCTATTTTTCTCTAGTTCCACTTTCCCTATTGGTAAACAAAGAAAAGTACCAGTTATTATTTCGCAGAAACACATTGTCTTTCTTAATTGCACTATTGATTGGATTGGATTGGAGCGGAAGGCGGGAACAGCGAGACAGGTGAGACACTGCAAGAAGCGGTAACATAGGAGAAGGCTCGTCGCTCACAAAGCGGAAAGCAAATACCAAAGCGACAAATTCTACTAGCTAATACAAGATAGGCAGCTAAATGTAATTTAGAGAATGCTAGTCAAAGTGCCGTTATCGATTGAGGGATTACAGAGATAGAAAATTACCTATAATTGTTTAATCAACAGGAGTTAGTTTCATAAATAGCATTTAATTATCAAAACACGAACAATACTTAATTTATTGATTGGAGTGACAGGCGGCGACCATAGCCGTGTACTTAAGAAGAATAGTAAGTTTCAAATTATATGTTTTTACTATTTTTCGAGAAATTTAATGTTGCAAATGAGTGTTTTGAGGTTAGAATAAGATATGTTCTAAAAAAAGAACATAACAAATAAACCCAAAATAAAGCAGTTTCCAACTACCTTTAATTTGGATTTTTTGTGAATTTAATCAAACAAATAGAGTGTGCGGTTCTGGCTTTGTCGATTTTAAGTTGAATTTTTCTGTGGTAGGAATAAGACTCTTAAAGAACAAACTCCAGCTTCGTGCACTTTTTTTGCTTTCTAAAACGAGTCGGTTTATCATTCTAGAAATCATACGGATCGTTAAATCTTCACTAATAAATTTATTTAATGTTTTCCAAACTACCTTTCGAATAAAACCTGTGGTTATCATGCTTAACAGCATGACAATACATTGGCAATATACGTGGCATAACCAACGTTCCATTTTCATGTCTTTTATTTGATGGATTTTCAAATGAGATTTCCATGTTTTAAAACGAAGTTCAATCTGCCATCGAACACGATATAACTGAGTTATTTTTTCAACGGAAATAGTAGGTGGTAAATTAGTTATGTAAATAGTTAGTCCAGAAAGTGCAGCTACATTTTCTTTTGGAATAGAGCGGCATTTTTTTGATAACTTCTAATTCTTTTGTTTATATTTTTTGCTTCTTGCACTTCATCATGGCGATAAATAACACAACGTGTGGGCATTTTTTTATGTCTTCCCACATAAATTTGATTCCACTCTCGATATTGTCCCCTAGGTAATGTTTTTAATTCTTCTTCCATGTATAAACGCTGATAGCGTTGGCTTTCAATAAAGGAACCATCTGGATGACGAGGTGGATCATCAACCTCTACAAAGAACTGCGAATCCATTCTAGCTCTTGAAAGATAAAAGGCTTCAGATAGATGAATTTGTTCAAATAAATCCAAATGATAGTAACCTAAATCCTGCAAGAATAAATCCCCTTTTTCTAAACTAGCTAGTCGTTCGAATCCTGCGGGACTGTCTGCGGATTTCCCTTCATCTAAACTAAACCAAAGTAATTTCTCACTTAAGTAATCAAATTCAAATTGAATTTTAGCACCAGCATCTCTCGTTCCTTTATACTCATTTTCATATGATTTAGGGAGTTTAAAGCTTGTACTATCAATAATTCGAATCCGTTTGTATGGGGAATCTTTCTTTAATTTCATTTCAGCCAATGGCGCCTGAAGTTGATATTGAAATAGACGGTCAAATAGGGCCTTAAAAAAGTCGACAGCTTCAGTAGTGAATCGTTTATTTAAACCTGATTTAGTAATATTTATATGATGTTTTTCTAAATCGTGGCATAAATTATTTAATGAGGGCTGAACAAGATTAGCATTTTGTCGAAAGACAAGTGATAAAAAGTCGGAAGCTGAAAATTGCCGCTCCCGTTTAATAAATCCTGTTTCCTTCGCTAGTTGTTCAATATTTTTAGGTAGAAAAAGTTGAAAACATTCTTTTAAATATAAATTATGTTGATTGTACATAAAAGCCTCCTCTAAGTTGTCGTTTTAATACTAACTTAAAAGAGGCACTTATTATGAAAAATAATTGAATTAGCTTAAGTACACGGCTATGAGGCGGCGACTCCAGCGGGATGAGTGAGAGGCCACTGAAAAAGTCCAATTTTCCCGAAAATGAAAATTTCATAAAAACTCATTCCCAAAAAAGTACTATTCTTAGCTACTAAAGTGGGGGTACTCTGCTTATTCTCAAGGTTTATACCTATGAAAGTGGGGGTAAGAATTTTCAAGATTTTTAAATTCAAATTTTTAGTCACTTTTTCAGTGGCCTCATGAGTGAGACAGATGAGACATTGCAAACGACGCGAATGCGGCGGTGATGGCTCATCGCTCACCCCGTGGAAAGCGTCTGCCTATAGCGGAAATCATGCTGATTTATGAAGAGCATATTATATATTCATACTTTTCACTTTAATATTGTTCGTGTTTTATGAACTAAATTTGAAATATGAAATTGCTTCAACAGACATGATTCATCTAATATTTACTTCGAATATCTTGATGAAAACTCTACTCTTGCAAATAACATTGATAGAACGGAGAAAACCCCAGATAGGAAGAAGCTTATCCAAATAGTTTGTAATGATGTTAAACCACCAAATAGCGTCACACTAATCAACCAGCCAGCTATAATTGAATAAGGCAATAACCTGGATATTTTACGTTTTGAAAAAATGATGATCAACATGACTGGAATAGATGCAGCATAAAGATGTCCATAGAAAAAAAGAAAATCTAGCAAAGTAAATTTAGCAAAATGTGTCACAATTAAGAGAAACAACAATAACAACCCAGAGAAAATATACGATTCTTTCCTCATTTGCTGATCAGTCATCGAGCTTTTCAAAGGGAGTCGAATATGCTTGATAAAATGAATCGTAGTAGCATGGATCTCCGCATTTATCGTTGTGGATAAAGCACCAAAACAAAATAAAAAGAATAAAACCGAAAGAAAAATAGGATCTATTTTTGTTATTAATTGAAACAAAAGGGTATATGTTTCGCCAAAAGATCCTTCAAAAATAACAATCAACAGCATTGCAGAAAGAGCTATAGGTATCGTGCTCCAAACAAACGCTGTTGACCAAAAAGTAATACGAACTTTTTTCTGTTCAATCATATATAATCTTTGCCAAGTCGATCGGTCTGTAAGTACTTGTCCACAGGCAACTAACATAAACGTCGCAATAAAAAAATATGCTTCATGGTTTTTAGCAAACAACAAATAGGGATGATATAATCTAATGCCATCGTAAACTTTAAAAGCTCCTTCTTGTATGAAAAAGTACAATGGAATGAAAATGATTGCAGCAAAAATAAAGAAAATAGAAATCCCTTCAAATTTTTGTATCCACTTCATACCACCCAGCCCTGCTATGATAAAACAATAAAAGAAGAAGAAAAATAGAGAAACAGTAAATGGTATATTAAATAATAAATCAAATAAAACGGCTGCTCCTACCGCTTGCATGAATAAAGAATCTAATCCTAGGAATAAGATTATAATTGTCATTAACCAATAGCCATCTTTTCGAAGCCTCTCTTGAAAAACATCCCCGATCGTTTCTACATCTGGAAATCTAAATCTAATTTTATTTGCAAATGTTCCGAACATAAAAATAGAAAACGCACCTACTAGAGAATAACCAATTCCACCTAAAAGACCGTATTTCACTAATGATTCAGGTGAAGAAAGAATTGTATTCCCTGTGATCCATCGTGCCAAAAGACTTATCATTCCTGACGAAATTCCCAAAATTAAAGAACCCGTAATATAGTGACGATAGGTTTTCATATTCCAAAACCTTTCGCTTTTTTGGGATTTACTCGATATTCCGATGGGGTTATCCCATTTTGTTTTTTAAACATGGAACTAAAATAATGCTGACTGTTAAATCCAGCTTTTTCAGAAACAACAGCCATACTCAATTCTTTATGCTCTAATAATATTTTTTTCGCCATTTCGAGCCGATATGCATTTAAATAATCTGCAAATCCGATTCCCACTTCTTCATAAAATTTACGACTTAAATAAGTTGCATTCAAGTGTATTCGATTCGCTACTATACTAAGGCTAAGTTTTTCGTTATATTCCTCACGAATAATACGCAAAACTTCTTGAATGGAGTCATTTTGAGATATCCATTTTCTATACTTTTCAAGCAATCCCAACAATTCATTTTCTACTATAGGTTTTGTTAAATAGTCATTGACCCCTATCCGTAAGGAAGATTGAGCATATTCAAACGATTGATAAGCTGTAACCATAATTATGTCCATTGTATAATTTTTCTTTAATTCTTTAGCCAACTCTAAACCGCTCTTTCCTGGCATTTGAATATCTAGAAATGCTAGAGAAACATTAATCTTACCCGCTATTTGAAGAGCAATGGACGCATCTTGTGCTTTGTAAAACGTCCAATTCGGAAAATGGGGTTTCATAATATATTCCAATTGATCTAACTCTAATGTTTCATCATCTACAAGTAGAATATTCATAATCCCTTCCTCCTCTCTCTTATTTATTTGGTTAACGGAAATTTCACTTCAACAAGTGTTTCATCACCAATGTATCTCATATTTAAATAATGTACTTGTTCTGGAAATAACAGATCTAATCTCTTTTGTATGTTTCGAATTCCATACCCCTCTTCTTGTGGGCTATACTCTTTCTTTTCATTAATAGGTTCAATAAAGTAGGAATTCCATACTTCTATATACATAAAACCATCTGAATTATACACATTTATTTTCAAACGGGCAGGGCCCATATTCTTCTCAAAACCATGTTTAAATGCATTTTCGACTATAGTTTGTATCATAAACGGGGGCAATAAAGCATTTTCGCAAAAAGCTTCTACATTTTTAGTAACTTCAAGTCGTTCCGCGAAACGTAAAATTTGGATATCTAAATAATTATTTACATATGCAATTTCATCTTCCACTTTAATAAGAGAAGCATGCGTAACATATTTAAACTTAAAAAACTTTGCCATTACTTCCAAGCCTTTTATCAATTCTTCTTTTCGGTCAAGCCGAGCCAAACTTAACATTGTATTAAGCGTATTGAAAAAAAAGTGAGGTTGTATTTGCTGATTTAACTGATCGTAATTTGCGTGCTGTAATTCTTTTTCCAACGCAAGCTTTGAAGCTTCTTTCTGCAGATTGTCAATTTGTCGTTCAAAAATCATTACAAATGAAAGTGTAAAAGCTCCTACAAGAGGAGCTAATACACAAATCAAGACGTATAATGAAAAAGATTCCAAAGGCATCATGATGCATACGTCCTCTCTTATAATAACCGTATTCCATTATAGTATCTTCATTATGACAATTAGTAAATCGTACAAGTGACCATTTTTTATGATAGTAATTCCTCTGCAAAATGACAAGCGACCGAATGATTAGTATCTACTTCTCTTAATAAAGGTTCCTCTTGACGGCAGCGTTCTGTAGCAAAAGGACAGCGCGTGTGAAATCTACAACCTGTAGGAGGATTTATAGGAGATGGAACGTCCCCCTTTAAAATGATTCTTTCTCTTCTCTTTGTTTCATCTATTACAGGAATAGCTGACAGAAGAGCTTTCGTGTAAGGGTGCATAGGATTGTTAAATAGAGAAGACTTATCAGCAATTTCTACAACTTTCCCTAGATACATAACCATAACACGATCCGAAATATGTCGAACAACACTTAAATCATGAGAAATAAATAAAAATGTCAGATCATAATCTTTTTGAAGCTTTTTTAGTAAATTTAATATTTGCGCTTGAATCGATACATCTAGAGCAGAAACCGCCTCATCGCAAATGATTATTTCTGGATTTACCGCAAGTGCTCTTGCTATTCCAATTCGTTGGCGTTGTCCCCCAGAAAATTCATGTGGATATCTTTCCAAATACTCTGGACGTAACCCAACATGTTTCATCAACTCTAACATTCTAGCCTCTCTCTGGTTAGGAGGGAGTACTTTTTGTATAGCCATTGCTTCCTCTAACATTTGACGTATTGTTCTTCTTGGGTTTAACGAAGCATATGGGTCTTGAAAAATCACTTGAATATTTCCTCTAACATTTCGTAACTCTTTTTTATTCATTTTTAACAGAGATTCACCTTTAAATAATACATCTCCATCAGTCGGTTCATCTAAACGTAAAATAGATCTTCCAGTTGTCGATTTCCCGCATCCCGATTCACCTACGATACTTAACGTTTCTCCAGGATACAGATCAAAGTTAATTCCATCAACTGCTTTTACAACTTGTTTCGGTTGGAAGATTGCCTCTTTTTTCAATGCAAAGTGCTGCTTCAAATCAGAGACTTTTAACAACGGACTTTTCTCTTTGAGAAGATTACTCATAGTGCTACCCCCTCTTTTGTTAAACTATCTTGCCATTCATCAGAATATTTCCAACATCTAACTTTACTATTTTCATCATACTGGATAAGATTTGGTTGCTTTTGGATACAAATATCCGTTGCAAATGGACATCTTTCCGCAAATCGACAACCCTCTGGATATTCATAAGGACTCGGTACAGTTCCTTCAATAATTTGCAGTTCTTCCTGATCTTCATATAACTTAGGAAGGGATCCGATTAACCCTTGAGTATAAGGATGCAAAGGATTTTTAAATAGATCTTTGGTATCTTGATGTTCTACAATTTGACCCGCATACATTACACCAACTTGATCACACATTTCTGCTACTACTCCTAGATCATGTGTGATGAAAATGATGCCCATGCCAATTTTCTTTTGTAAATCTTTCATGATTTCTAATATTTGAGCCTGAATCGTTACATCTAACGCAGTAGTTGGCTCATCTGCAATTAGAACTTCAGGAGTACAAGCTAATGCCATTGCAATCATAATTCTTTGTCTCATACCACCACTTAGTTGAAAAGGTTCTTGCTTCGCTCTTTTTTCAGGCGAAGGTATTCCAACAAGACCAATCATTTCAACTGATTTATCCCATGCTTGCTTTTTGGACAACCCCTGGTGTAATCTGAGTGCTTCCGCGATTTGCTCGCCTACTGGGATAACTGGGTTTAAACTAGTCATTGGTTCTTGAAAAATCATCGAAATGCGATTTCCTCTTATTTTTCGTATCTCCTCTTCAGACATCGTCACTAAGTCTTGTCCCTTCAATAATACTTGCCCATCAACAATTTTCCCTGGTGGAGATGGTATTAATCGAAGAATAGATAACGAAGTCATAGATTTTCCACATCCAGATTCTCCAACTATCCCCATCGTTTCGCCTTTTCTTAAAACAAAATCTATGCCATCTACCGCTTTTGCCGTACCTTTATTGGATATAAAATGTGTTTTTAAGTTTTTTACTTCTAAAACAATTTCATTTGTCATCGTTTATCCCCCCTAGTTCAAATCGATTCGTTTATTGAAAACTTTATACATAACATCCACTAACAGATTCACGAAGACAAAAACTAAAGAAGCAACTAATACCCCGCCTTGCACCATTGGAATATCTCTTGTTCGTATTGCATCAACAATCATTCGACCTAATCCATTTATAGCAAACACAGACTCTACTAAAACAGTACCACCGAGTAAACTACCAAATTGTAGACCCACAACAGTAATAACAGGAATTAAAGCATTTCTTAAAGCGTGCTTATAAATAATGACATGTCCTTTAAGACCTTTTGCTTTCGCTGTTCGTATATAGTCTTGTCCAACTACCTCGAGCATACTTGAACGAGTCATACGGGCAACGATTGCTGCTCCTCCTGCTCCGAGTGTAATAGCGGGTAAAATTATATGTGCTGTACTATCCCATCCAGCAACCGGTAGCCACTGTAGCTTCACAGAAAATACATACATCAGTAATAAACCTAACCAAAAACTTGGAAGTGATATTCCGATTAATGCGACAACCATTACACTAATATCGGAAAATGAGTATGGCCTTACCGCGGAAATAATTCCTGCGATTAACCCGAGTACGATTGTGATCATAATACTAAAAAATGCAAGCTCCATCGTAATAGGTAAGCGAATCATAATTTCATCCAAAACAGGTTGGTTATTTTTTAGAGAATTTCCTAAATCTCCTTTAAATACATTTCCTACGTATGAAAAATACTGTTCATAAAGTGGTCTGTTTAAACCTAAATTTTCTCGTAGTTCATTAACCGTTTCCTTTGATGCCCCTTCCCCTGCCATAATAACAGCTGGATCACCTGGTACCATTTGCATAATTAAAAACACAACTAAAGTGACACCTAATATGACAGGAACTATTTGCACTAAACGTTTCAAGATAAATAAAAACATAAGAAATCCCCCTTTTATTTTTTCGTCCTTGGATCTAAAGCATCGCGCAAACCGTCTCCAAACAAGTTAAAGCCCAATACTAAAATCGCAATCATTAGACCTGGAAAAATAGCCATGTAAGGTGCACTGAAAATAAAATCTCTTCCACTAGAAAGCATTGCACCCCATTCTGGTGATGGTGGTTGTGCACCTAGCCCTAAGAATGACAATCCCGCTGCTGACAATATAGCTGTTGCAAGTCTTAGTGAACCTTGAACAATAATCGGTGACAATATATTTGGAAAAATGTGTCGGAAAATTATAATGAAATCATTTGCCCCTAATGTTCTAATAGCATCTATATACTCCAGCTTTTTCACTTCCATCGTCGAACCACGAACAATTCTTGCAAACAAAGGAATTGAAAAGACTCCTACTGCAATTGTTACATTAATAAGACTTGGACCTAGTGCACTAATAATTGCTAAAGCTAATAAAATCCCTGGGAATGCAAGCATCACATCTAAACAACGACTAATGATCGTGTCTACCCATTTACCATAGTAGCCAGCGACTAGCCCAAGAGTTATTCCAAAAAACGCTCCAAAAAAGACGGAGGAAAAACCTACTCCTAGTGATAATCGAGAGCCATATAAGATTCGGCTTAAAATGTCTCTTCCTTTATCATCCGTTCCCATCCAATGTGCCATAGATGGAGAATGTAACTTGTCTGGAAGATTAATCTCATATGGATCATATGGGGATAATATAGGTGCTAATAAAGTGAGCGATATATATAGAAGAATAATTACTCCCCCTACTGCAGCCGCCTTATTTTGACCAATAGTCATAAAGAATGTTTTCCACTTTTCTTTTCGAATTTTCTTTCTTGCCAAGATTAACTTTGCTGAATCTACTTCAGTACTATTAATTGTCATTTAATTAACCCCCTCGTTCTGCTTCCTTTTCGTTATAAGGTAACATCACGATATATAAGAAAAGAAAGAATGTAAATAGACATAGAAAGAATAGTCGAAATTCTTTAAAAAACAGTAAAGATTTTAAAAACAATATTAATTCTTTTATTTATAATTGAGAATTAGCAATACAAATAATAATTATTTGGAGGAAAACTCAATGAAGAAGTTTAAGTGGATTCAGATTTTAGCATTAATGTCTATATTGATGTTAATTATGCAAGGTTGTTCTACAGGAAGTTCAAGTAAAAGTGAAGAAAAAGCAGACAACCCAACCACAACTGGAGACAAATCTGGAGGAAAACTTGTTGTAGTTCGTTTATCGGATGCAACCGGACTTGACCCACATTTCATAACAGATATACCTTCCGCAAATGTTGTACACGGAAAAGTATATGAAACGCTACTTGCGTTTGATAAAGACAGAAACTTTGCTCCATTACTTGCAACTGAATGGAATCAAGTAGATGATTTAACTTGGGATTTTACATTAAGAGAAGGTGTTAAGTTCCATGATGGTACACCTTTTAATGCAGAAGCAGTAAAAGCTACATTTGATCGATTACTAGATCCGGTAACAGGATCACCACAGAAAGATAAATTAGGAATGATCTCAGAAGTAATCGTAAAAGACGATACACATGTAACACTAAAATTAGCAACACCATATGCTCCATTACTTTCTATTTTAGCAAGCAGTGAAGGAAGCATTCTTAGCCCTAAAATGATTAATGAAACTCCTGATCAACTAGCAACACATCCAGTAGGTACAGGTCCATTTGTATTTGATTCATGGAAATCTGGCCAAGAAATAACCCTTAATAAAAACAATGATTATTGGGGAGAAAAAGTTAAGGTGGATAGTGTAGTATTCAAAGTCGTTCCGGAAGATGCTACTAGATTAGCTATGATTGAAAGCGGAGAAGCTCATATTTCTGATCAAGTTCCTGTAACAGAGATTGAACGAATTGAAAATTCTGATAAAATGAACCTATTCAGAACGGATGGTTTAGCAGTAGAGTATGTAGGATTTAACACGACAAAAGCTCCTTTTGACAACGTGAAAGTGCGCCAGGCAATTAGTTATGCAATTGAAAGAGAAGCTATTATTTCAGGTGTTTACAATAACGTGGGAACACTTGCAAACGTTGCTATGAGTCCACAAGTATTTGGATATAGCAAAGACGTAAAAGCATATCCGTATGATGTAAACAAAGCAAAATCTTTATTAAAAGAAGCTGGTTACGATAAAGGTATCAAAGTTACTTTATTAACGAGCGACCGTAAAGAACGAATTAATATGGCTGAAGTTATTCAATCTCAACTTAAAGGTATTGGCGTGGATGTAGAAATTAAAGTAATGGAATACGGTTCTTATATTAAGGAAATCGAAAGTGGAGAACATCAAATGTTTATTAGTGGTTGGGGTAACGCAACTGGTGATGGCGACTACAATCAATATAACCTATTCCATTCAGCGTCTGTCGGAGCACCAGGGAACAATTTCTATTACCAAAACCCTGTAGTAGATAAGCTTATCGTACAAGCACGTGTTGAAACAGATCCGAGTAAACGACAAGAAATCTACAAACAAGCGATGCAAATTGAAATGGACGACGCTGTATATGTTCCAATTAGAAACTACGAGCATTTAGCCGTTTATAATAACAAAGTAGAAAACTTTAGATTAGACGCTTCGAATTACCTGATATTAAATGAAGTGACAGTAAAATAATACACATCAAAGGGACTGGTAATACTCCAGTCTCTTTGAACTTATTGGGAGGATAAAAGATGAAATCTCTACTTATCAAAAATGCTCGCCTTGAAACTGGCTTTACTTATGAAAATGGACGTGTTATTCAAACCGAAACAGATCTATTTGATGTACTAATTCAAGATGGAAAAATTATTGAAGTAGAAAAAAATATAGAAGGCTCTGATTTTGAAGTAATTGAGGCTAATGGCAAATTACTTATGCCTTCCTTCAGAGAAATGCATATCCATGTAGATAAAACGTATTTTAGTGGTCCTTGGAAAGCATGTAAGCCTATAACTAAAGGAATTCTAACGAGAATTGAAGAAGAGCAGGAATTACTACCAGCCCAACTTCCTTTTGCATTAAACCGCGCGCAAAACATGATTGAGTGGCTAATTTCACAAGGACACACACATATTCGCTCTCATTGTAATGTGGATCCTCAAATCGGAACAAAACATATTGAAATTACAAAAGAAGCTTTCAAAAAGTTTGAAGACCAGGTTACATATGACATCGTTGCATTTCCACAACATGGGTTATTACTTTCAAAAGTAGAACCATTAATGAGAGAAGCTATGAAAATGGGTGCTACATTAGTTGGCGGTGTTGATCCAGCAACTATCGATCGTAATATCGACCTTTCCCTTAACACAACAATGGATATTGCAGTAGAATCTGGCAGTGGAATAGACATTCATATTCATGATCCGAACTCACTTGGAGCTTTTGAGTTTTATAAACTAGCAGAATTAACGAAACAAGCTAAAAAAGAAGGACAAGTTACGATAAGTCACGCAATAGCTTTGGGCGATCTTCAAGGTAGAGAATTAGAAGAATTAGTTGCAGTGCTTGCTGAATCGAAAATTGACGTTACGTCAACCGTTCCAATCAACCGCCCTACAATTCCAATTCCTTATTTACATGAAAATGGAGTATTCGTTTCTTTAGGTCATGATAGCTTAACTGATCACTGGTCCCCTTTTGGTACGGGTGATACTGTAGAAAAATTAAGTATTTTAGCAGAAAGATTTAAATTTATCGACGAATATTCATTAAATCGTTGTTGGAAATATGCTTCTGGTGGGATTACCCCTCTTAACGATATAGGGACTAGAGTTTGGCCTCAAAAAGGAGATTTAGCAAATGTACTTCTACTCGATGCGGTATGTTCAGCACAAGCAGTAGCTAGAAGACGTCCTATAACACATGTTATTTCAAAAGGAAATATTGCATATACAAATGAGACTGTTCTAGCGAAGGAGGTCACAAAATGAGTAAAGTTAAATGGCTTTCTAATGTAAAGTTAGAAACTGGAGAAAGATTATTAGGTAACGGAACAGTTGAAACAGAAACCGCTTTATTTCATTTAAAAGTAGAAGAAGGGAAAATTGTAGATCAATTAGCAGCGAATGAAGCTATACCAGACGGCATTGAAGTGATCGATATGCACGGTAAGCTTGCACTTCCTACTTTTAAAGAAATGCATAATCATTTAGATAAAACATATATGACGTTAGACTGGAAAGCATGTACTCCCGTCGCTAACTTAAAAGAACGTTTAGACCTAGAAGCAAAAGAATTATCTATTTTAGCAAGCAGCGCACAGCTACGAGCTACGAAAATGATTGAAACATTGCTTCAATTTGGTTCTACGCATATTCGTACACATGTTAACATTGATCCGTATATCGGTTTGAAAAACTTAGAAGGCGTTATTGCTGCACTGGATTCATTTAAAGGCAAAGTAACTGCTGATATTATCGCATTCCCACAGCATGGATTATTACGTGAATCTGTACCTCAATTAATGCGAGAAGCAATGAGAAATGGAGCAACAATGGTTGGAGGATTAGATCCTGCTGGAATTGATAATGCCATCGAAAAATCTCTGTACGAAGTGATGGATATCGCAACTGAGTTTGATGCTGATGTTGATATTCACTTACATGACGGTGGATTCGTAGGTTATTATACAGCGGATAAGTGGATTGATATCGTAGAACAAGCAAATTATCAAGGGCGAACTGCTTTGAGTCACTCATTCTGCCTTGGAGATATCCCTGTTCCCCAGCAAATTGTTGTAGCAAACCGTCTCGCTAAATCGGATGTAGCCATTATGTCTACTATCCCAATTAATATTAATCGAGTGATCCCACCAATCGACTTATTAGATGCACAAGGTGTAAAAGTACACTTCGGTTGTGACGGTTTTTACGATTCATGGAGTCCATATGGCACGGGTGATGTATTAGAAAAAGCTACACGCTTTTGTGAACTTACCCGGAAAATCGATGAGAAGTCACTAAGAAATGCACTTAAATGGGTTACTGGCGGAGTAGTTGCTTTAAATGAGGACGGCAAAAAAGTTTGGCCAGAAGTACAAGATGATGCAAGTTTCGTATTTTTTGATGCAGTTTCTTCTGCTGAAGTTGTTGCTAGAAAACCAACAAATCGCTTAGTTATGGTAAAAGGGGAATTAGTGTAAGAATAGTACAAGCGCCCTTTAAGAGTACTTCATTTTGCACATCGGCTATACTATTACCGCGGTAGTGCGTGAGGAGCTTGAAGTGACTGCGTCACTTCAAGCTCCTTTATTTCGGTAACCTTGTTTCCGTTATTGGCCAGTCTCTCACAGAGAACATTCAAATAGAAAAGTTCTAATTATTAATCTGTATATAAACAGAAAAAGATCACCTCTTTTTCTTTTCAGCTTTTATTTAAATGTAAGGAAAGGACAAAACGCTCTATGAATAAACAGTGGTTTACTTATTTAATTCTTTTATGTTGTGTAATTGCTTGGGGAAGCAACTTTGTCTTTGGATCCATTTTAGTTGATGTATTCGACCCAAGTATAATCGCATTTTTTCGTCTAATATTTATCCTTATTTTCTTATTTTTCATGACCTATAGAAATATTAACTTCAAGGAAATAACTTTACATAATTATATATGGCTAGCAGTAGCCGGTTTAATAGGTGTTTCGTTGAACCAATGGAGCTTTTACGCTAGCCTTCAATATACTGAGCCTGTAACTGCAGCATTAATCCTCGCTTTATCTCCAATTGTTACAGCATTACTCTCCTCTTATTATTTTAAGGAGAGAAAAACTTTTCCGTTTTGGATTGGTTCCTTTATCGCTTTACTTGGGGTTTGGCTAGTTATTACAAAAGGATCGTTCCTTATACCGAACTTTGGGAAAGGAGAAATATTAATCAGTTTAACGATGTTATCCTTTTCAGTTTTCTTAGTATTTGTTCAACATTTATCTAAATCGATACGTCCTTCTACCATTACCTTATTCAGCAATATCTTTGGACTAATTGGTCTACTTCCTTTCGTCCCTTGGAATAAAACCTATCTTGTGTTGTCTGTTCCACTTTCCTATTGGCTATTACTTATCATAACTGCGATTATTATGCATGGATTATGCACGTACTTATGGAATAACTCTATTCAAAAAATCGGCGCTTCAAAAGCTGCACTTTTGTTAAACCTTGAACCGTTTGTTGCAATGATTTTCGGACTTGCGCTGTTAGGAATTAGTATTCAACCATTACAATTGGTCGGTGCTTTTGTTATTGTTATCGGCGTTTCTATTTCACTCCGGACAAAATCGAGTCATTCACTTTCTATTTTCGAATAAATTATTTAAATTTCTAATCAACTTATGTAAAATTTCCTAAACACAGTGTAAAATGCTTTTATAAGGGGTGATGGAATGAGTACTCGTAAGATTGCAGAGATTGTTAAGTGCATGCCACCAAATGAATATGATCCTAGTATTCAAAGTGTGCAAACAGAGCATCGATTGAAGTTAGTAGAATTTTGGGATATTAAATCTGGAAGCAAGGTGTTGGAAATTGGCTGCGGCCAAGGAGATACAACAGCAGTTTTGGCATACATTATCGGGGATGAAGGTGTTGTACACGGAATTGATATTGCATCGCCTGATTACGGTAGCCCTGTAACAGTAGGTGACTCTATCGATTTTTTGAAAAATTCTTCAATAGGAAGTCGTATAAAAGTAGATTTTGAAACAGATGTACTCTCAGCAGAAATGGATTTCCCAGATAAATCCTTTGATTATATTGTGATGTCCCATTGTTCTTGGTACTTGAAATCACCAAAAGAACTCCATGACATATTGAAGAAAATAAAAAAATGGGGAAATATATTATGCTTTGCTGAATGGGACACAAGAGTTCAGACAAATGAACAACTTCCCCATTTCTTATCCGTACTCATTCAAGCACAGTATGAATGTTTTAAAGAAAATAGCTTATCCAATGTTCGAACACTCTTCACACCAAAAGACATTCAAAACATTGTAGGAAGTGCTGGATGGCAAATAGTAGCTGAAAAAACCATTGACTCTTCTCATCTTCAAGATGCGAAATGGGAAATCCAAAACACATTGGCTAGTTACAAGGAAGAGCTTCAGTCAACTAATCATTTACCTCATAAATTTCAAGCATTGATTCAATCGGAAATTTATTTATTAGAAGCAGCTAGAAACCAAGACAATGTCAAATCGATGTCTACCTATACTTTTTTAGCGAAGTGAGGAAAAATAAATGAAAGAACTAACAGAGAAAATACTTAAATTCCGTGATGATCGAGGGTGGGGAGGAAATCACGATGCTCGTAGTCTTGCTATTTCGATTTCTTTAGAAGCAAGTGAACTACTAGAGCACTTTCAATGGATTTCAGCCGAGGAAGCAATTGAAAAGGATAAACAAGCAATTATAGATGAAGCGGCAGATGTATTTATTTACCTTCTGCAACTTGCAAATACGCTAAATATTGATTTAATAGAAGCAGCTAAACAAAAAATGGTGAAAAATGCTTTAAAATACCCTCTCCCTTCCATAATAAAGTAAACAAAGTTATGTTTTATAGTAGGTACGCGTAATTTTAACAACTAATGTACCAATATATGGTCTATGGACCACCTTTTTTCACTAGTATTAACCCTAAAAATACAATATTCTTATTGAGGCTTACTAAATACAATTACTGTAAGACTATCGAAATTTAGGGGAATATGCATGAAAAAACTATTATCTATCTTATTGGCAACAGGACTAGTTGGAGCAAATATATTTACTCCATCTACCGCAGAAGCAGCTTCTGTTTCACAAGCAGAATCTCTTGTTAAAATAGCAGAACAAAATGCAGGTGCTTTAAAGTGGCAAATTTCTTATGAACTTACAAAAGAAATTAAAAACCCTGATATGAAAATTTTTAACGCAACAAAAGATTCTTACTTAAAAGCAAAGGAAGAAATAGCTAAAGTAAGTGTAAAAGATAAAGTAAAGTTAGAAAAACGTCTAGAAGATAATGTTGGTATTCACTATACTCGCGCAATGGGATATATTGATGCAATTACTTCCGGTAAAAAAATCGTGGATAAAGCAAACCAATTCAATACTTTATATGCAGCAAACCCAACTTCTGATATAACGGAAAAAAGTTATCATGAATTATCTAGTGAGATTCGTAAACAAGCAATCTTACTATACCGTGTTTACGGAAAATCAACACGAGATGCAATATTAACTAAATACAAAACACCTGGTGAAAAAGCACTTCAATCATCAAAATATGTAATTACTGCTAAAATGCATTTAGATAAATTGGACGATTTAATTACTAAAAAAGCGGACCAAAAAACTGTAGAAGCAAATGTTTCAGAATTCTTCGATTTACTAGATGAAATTAATGATGAATCGATAATAGATGATTTGTACAATGCTTACCAAGAAAGCATTAGAAAAGATTCAAACTTTCTAGCACAAGAGAAAGAAATTACGGAGTTCTTTAAAAAAGCGGATGAATATGCAAATGCTGAAAATCTTGACGCTATGTTAGGTCTTTATAGCGCAGATTATCCTGGTTATGACACTCTTAAAGAAGTAATAGGGTCAACCTTTAAAGACTTTGATGTAAAATATGAAACTCTAGGTTTAGAAGTTCATTATATTTTAGATGGTTCTGCATTAGTTACTCAAAATCAAAAGGCAATCATTGACGAAAAGGAAACACTAAATTATACTACTACTTACCTTTTAGAAAAAGATGACACTGGCAACTGGAAATACGTGGATGTGTTAGATCATTCTGATTCGGAAGATGTTGAATAATATATTACTAACTGCAGCTACTCGTAGAAATACGAGTAGCTGCAGTTTTTTTATGAATAATCTCCGACTATGCATACTATTTATAAGAGGTAGAAAAAAGTATTTATTTTGATGTAACGACAAGTGATTAGCGTGGCCTAATTAAATGTTGGAAATTACAACAATTTACAGGAGGGATTATTAAATGTTTGGAAATAGTAAAAGGCTTTTGATTACAGGATTAACGATTATCTTGTTAGGCATTCCGTTTTCGCAAAATGCAGTCGTTTTAGCTAAAGAACAATCCAAAGTTGCACAAAATGCACAACAACAGAATGAATTAACAGCAAAACAAGCTATTAATCTGACAGTGGAATTTAATAAGGTATCCAATTATGTACAGCGTGGCGGTGATTATAAAAAAGATGAATATAAAACATTTTCTTATAATAAGAAAATCTATCGCTACTTATCTAGCTCAATCGATACGAAAAAAAAGTTAAAAAGCTACTTAGAAACGGTTTTAGTACCTCCGGAAGCGGAGCAGTATATAAAAAGTCGAGGAATTATTGAGTATAATGGAAAATTAGCTCAAATTGAAGCAGATGGTGGCTCTTTATTGCAGTGGGAAAAAGCTACTGCACAGTATGTGAAAACTGAAAAGAACATTGTCTATTACAGATTATCCGTTCCAGTATGGAATACTAGTGTAAAACAAGATTTCATCGTTGAGTACCAATATGTTAACAAGGTAGGATGGAAAATTAGTAAAGAGCCTAAGCAAGAAAAAAGTACAGCAATTACCTCAAAAATAGCTGTTGAATTGGCCGCAAAATTTAAAGTAGTTTCAAGCTATGTTCAAGCCGGTGGTGAGTATGGACCTGGCGAATATAAAACTTTCTTTTTCAATGGAAATACGTATCGATACTTATCAAGTAAAATTGATACCAAAAACAAATTAGTAAACTACTTAACACAATCGATGACCCCATCTGCTGCTGAGCAGTTTATCAAAGACCGAGGAATTATTGAATACAAAGGAAAACTTGCACAGATTGAAGCGGACATTGGTTCTTTAGAGGAGTGGACAAAAGCCACTGCCGAATTCATTAAGACCGATAAAAATACAACATTTTATCGAGTAACTGTTCCTTTCGGAGAGATGAAACAAAAGCAAATGTATATTGTCGAATATCAATATGTTGAAAAAGCTGGATGGCGAGTTAGCAAAGAGCCATATTGGGAATTAGATATTCCTGGTAATGTAAATCCTATTTCAAACTTATTTAATTACTTACTTGTTGACACAAAAATTGCTCAAAATCAGTTTCTTCCTTATTCTACTTTTAATGTAGGTGAATTTAAAAAAGGCATTAAAAAAGTAGAGTTTATTAAGTTAACGGAAATCGGAAGAAGTGGTTCACAAGTGGAATATATCGCATCTTTTAATGTGGAGGTAGAAAATAATTATTATGGACCTCTTATGAATGGTGAAAATAAAATGTATTTCACTGTTCAACCAACCGGATATATGGAATTTAAGATAGATCAGGTTGGTATTTTGAATATGTATTAAATCAACTTCTTGAAATACGAGTTTCTTGAACAATGAAAGATTGTTCAAGAAACTCGTTGTTTTTTATTTAATTTCCACCAGTACATCCTCTTCAATCCAGGATGGGTAAAAATCGAGATCAAATCGTAATGGGTTTGTAAATGACTTGATTGGTAAATCAAATTCTATTTTCTTTTCAACTTCAGAAATGTTAATCATTGAGCCTTTTACATAGTTAGAAACAAGGGGTATACGTCCTCCATAGTATAAATAAAATTCTTTTTCATTCGCATCTTTAAATTTATTAAAGTAAACCATATTCATATCGTAATCTTTTTCTACTTGCACTATAAAACTGCCTCTATTATCCACCACTTGCAAGTTAGAGAATATCGATTTCGAAGGTTGCTCCAAAAACACCTTAGCATTGGTGTCGATCAAAATATGTGCTTCATCTTTCTCCATGGCCGCAATTTTCCCAAAGGTTAATGTTAACTTTTTAGGATCATAAAAGTAAAAACTTTCTTTTAGAGGTACTTCCCATACATTACCTTTCTCTAAGGGCTTATATGCATTACAAGGGAGAGTAGACCATTTTCTACCAAGTTCGTCTACAAGTTCTAATTCATCAAATGGACAAGCAAGAAGTTTCTTAGTGTTACTTGGATCTTCTTCTATCCTAACAACTGTACGTATTGGGTCGACGATTAAATCCATTACTTTAAAATGTTGACCATAAACCGTAACTTCTTTGTTTACAATAATATCCTTACTCTCAACATCCATCGTTTTATAAGTAAATGGAATTTTAAAATTTTCTATTTTTTCACCAATCTGTAATCCTATCTTCCAAGAGAGATCTTTTTTATGTGTAACCTTTTCAATATGCATAGTCCCGCTATTAAAATGAGAGTCTTGATTTGGTGTCAGCGGAGGGGCTGATTTAATGAATTCCCAACGCTCTCCCTCGCCGTAGTTTTTCGACCATAATGCAAGATATTTTAATCCAAGTGAATTTACATCCACTTCTTCCGTCTTTACGGAGTAAAAAATAATCATTCCCTTTTTATCAGCTATTACTCCATCAAGTGTCACTGTAATGCCATTTTTTTCTTGTGACTTATTTATTGGTTGATAAAAGTCATTTTCAATCGCTGCTACTAACCCTTTATCTTGTTGTATGAGTGCAACTATCCGATCCAGCCCAGGTATTGATGCAACTTTATTAGCGAAAGCAGGAGAAACATTGATGGATGTGATAAATGAGATGAGAAGAATTGCAGCAACAACAAATGACCATGTACTCCGTTTTATTATCTTTTTTCTTTTTAATATTCGTTCCTTTTTCGCTTTCTCAAAACCATTTCTTACTGCAAAATGTAGCTTGTCCATTGGCACTTCTACTTTATCGATCGTTTTTTTCCTCTGCTCCAATTTCTTTTCTTCCTCCTCAAACACGTTTAACCTCCCCTTTCTCTTCAAATTGGTTCCTAAATGCACGTAATGCCTTATGTAGCCTCGTTTTGATTGTTCCTTCCGGTGTATTCCACATAACGGCGATGTCCTTTATTTTGACATCTTCAAAATATTTCAAGTGTAATAGCTCTCTTTCGTACTCTGAAAGGTTTAGTAGAGCTTCCTCCACCTCTAAAAAAGTGAAATCTTCACTTACTCCTTGCATGCCAATTATTCTTTCCTCCAACATTTCCCTCTTACTTTTCTTTATAACATCTTGGCAATAGTTCATCATTATTCGGATGAGCCATGTTTTAAAATAAGCTGGCTCCTTCACTGTTTTTATACTTCGATATGCCCTATATGTTACTTCCTGGACAGCCTCTAGTGCATCCCCTTCATTTTTCAAATAAGAGATAGCTGTTCTATATAATGCTTCTTCATAGGAATGAATTAATTCTAAAAATGCATCTTCATCGCCTTTTATTGCTTTTAGCACCAGTTTCTTTTCGCTCAAGATTTCACCTCATTTCAATTGTCCCTATCTATTAGACATACAACTTAAAGAAAAGTTTTCAGAAAATAAAATACATCTATTCTTACTATGATTCTGCTCAGCATTGCCGTGTGAAATGATTAAAATCAGCATCTTTGTTTATTATCCACTTTCTTACATAAAATACGTGTGAGAAAGGCAATAAAAACTTATAATAATTTGTTTGTTTTCAGTTCGGTATGGATGAAGGGTACAATTTCGGGGAATTCGATGTTTTTTATTACGCACAGTATTTATATAGTGCGCAACATGTAATCTAAATAGTAACCACTGGGATTTAGCGCTCTGGTATTCGCTTTCCGCGGGAGTTGCCTCAGCCTCCTCGCTTCGCTGTGGGGTCTTCGGCTAACGCTATCTCAAGCTCGTCGCAAATGCGATTTACCGCCACGCTAAATCCACATAATGTAGTATTATTCTTTAAAATAAAAACCGATAAGTGAATAAGTTAAAAACACGCTTTGAATGTGACCACTGTCTCTTAAAATAGCTTTTACTTGGCATGAGATGACACTTATAAAGTGTACACTACATAAATTGCACATAACGGTAGTTATCTTGCGATTCAAGGGTTTTAATTTGCGATTAAGGCGTGGGATCTTTCGATTAGGATACCTTACTTTGCAATTTCGGTGTTAGATCTTGCGATTCAAGGCCCCTATCTTTCGATTAGTAGCAAATGGCATCTTCTTATAATAGAAAGCACCTATCCTAAGGTAACGTAGTCCCTTTATGAGCTTTTACACGACGGCACACCCAGAATAGTAAACAAGCTACGTTGATTGTAGCGGAGGGGCGGCGACTCCAGCCGGATGAGTGAGACAAATGAGCAATCGCAGGCGAACGCGTAGCGTCGGCGATGGCTCATCGCTCACCCGGCGGAAAGCGTCCGCCCTGTAGCGAAAATCCTAGCGATAACTAAGACGCACTTTATAAACAATGCTTTCTTTGCCCACTTTAATAATGGCAATACTAGTTATTTATAAATACTGCATAAATAAGATTCACTTCTTTATATCTGATACTTTATTACAAAGTTAAGCGGAAAGTTATTGGTCATTTCTGGATAATCAACAGACCTCTAAAATCAGATTCCATTTGTTCGGAACCTGGTTTTTTAAAAAAATTATACATTTTTTTAAATTAGCTTACTTCTATAAGTTTAGCCTTCCGAAATCCTTGCTAAATGTCCTTTACTGTTCAAAATTATTTCCATAGAGCCAAGCGAAGCTTTAGTAAGCTATTCACTTTGACTGGACAAACATTTAAATGCTATGGTTATTTTAGAAATGACATTTTTCAAATCTTCTTGTATAACAGTTGTAGCCCAATCATAACAATTGTTAGTAATAAACCAACAATAATTAAATATGAATGAATAAGCTTACTAAAACAATTCGCCTTCCTGATGCATAATACAGCATATACTTGAATAAGTTATACATGGCATAATTAAAGAAGTTATTTAATTTTTGGTTGTTGGATAGCGTTCTTATGCGTTCGCTCTGTTACCTTAGCTATATTATTATGCAATAAAAACGATTTTCCGCCTTATTTATAAAGAAAATATTCCCAAAATTGAAGATATTATATACAAGTTAGGGTATACTTATAGTATGAGTCCGTGTAAATGTAAAGGAGGTATTCATATGTCCGTCGCTAGTGCAGCATCGCAAGTGAACCTGGATTTTCTAATAAATGATTTAGGTCTCCGTCAAGTATCAAATACTTCTGTATTTCGTAAAGGGAATATTTTTGTTATTTCACCATCCGTTCAAAATAAATCCAACACTTTTGAACTCGGTGAATCTCTTATGAAAAAATATAATCACGAAAAAGATGAAGGCTACTTACTTATTCGTGTAAAAGATAAGTTTCTAATGGCAAAACTTCACTCTTTCCAACGAAAAATGATGACTTCTGAAACAGAAAAAAGTACTAAAAGCAAACCTTCTTTCTGGAAATTCAATGTGATTGAATCCATCATTCCAAGAATAGAAAACAGTGGAGACAGAGAATTGATGTATAAAATTCAATCCCCTACCCCAAAACAGCTGATTACTTTTTTCAATAAAATGGATTAGCAAAAAAACACCTCAACCTATTTCAAATAGGTTGAGGTGTTTTTTTATTAATATACTTAGAAGAATATTCTAAATAATTATTTAACTAGCATTGTATATTTCACTTTATATAGGTACTATTAATTTATAACAATTAGTAAAAGAGGTATAAACTTGGAATTAATAACCATGCATTTTCTGTTCAATCTTTCCTTATTGATCATATTATTTTTTCTTTGTTTTTCGTTATCTAAGAGATTTGGTAGTATCCGTTTAGAGCAACGTACAAGTCTATTTTATTTTGTAGCTTCTTTATTACTCTGTTTCTTATTTCCCTACCACCTTAATAATGAATTAGTGTTAGATTTAAGAATTGTTCCTTTTTTGATTGGGAGTCTCTATATGAGATTAAGCCCTATTCTTGCTATTATACTCATCGTCTTGAGGGGGTTCCATGGGATTGACTTCGGGTTCTATTTGGCACTTGTAATCTATTCAATCTTTAGTCTTATCTTTTGGTGTATTAACCCTTGGTTTCTTAGGCTCACTTCTAAAAACCGGATACTATTCTCTACAGGTATTTCTTTATTTGTAGGTGGAGGTATCTTAGTCATAGCACTATTTTTAGCACCTTTTCATCAAATGCTAGATTTGTTTTTTGCCTTTTTAATTGTTCCTCCGCTAGGAATTGCCATGATTTCTTATATAATCGAAATGATAGAAAATAATATTCTTCTACAACAGTTGCTTATCAAAGCTGAAAAAAAGGAAGCAGTTGAGCAAATGGGGGCTGCTATTTCTCATGAGATTCGGAACCCTTTAACCACTTCTATTGGATTTGTAGAACTTCTTGACAAAGATTCTCTTAATCAAGAAAAAATTAACCAATATTTGTCCATTTTAAAGAGTGAATTGGATACTGCCGAAAGAATTATACAGGACTATTTAACCTACTCTAAACCAATTATTTCGTCTGTAGAAGCATTAAATGTTCAGAAAGAACTAACTCTAGTCATTAGTTTATTGCAACCTTTGGCTAACTATTATTCAGTTAAAGTGTCCACTAATTTACTTTCAACAAAATTAATTGAAGGTGACCGTTCAAAATTTCATCAATGCTTTATTAATATAATAAAATATAATATTGAATGTATGCCCAACGGTGGTAGTTTATTAATAGAAACAGTAGATACCGGGACTAATATTATGATTTCCATACAAATTGCCGGAGAAAAGAGGAATGAAGAACAACTAAAAATGACTTCTCATACGATGTCAGTTGCTTTCAATATTGTGAGGGCAATGAAAGGAACCATTGACATTAAAAATAAAATTGGAAAAGAGACTGTCATTCAATTTTATTTTAAACCAATAAAAGCTCATCTAAAAAGATAGAGAGATCTGTTCTCTACGTATACTCTTGCTGAAGAGAGGTAATCCATTGGAATTAACTATGCATTTATTTTTCAACCTATCCTTACTAATAGTATTATTGTTTTTTAGTATGTTATGGACTGACAGATTAAATAATATGGGATCAATTAAAATAGTTGCCACACTGTATTTTGTTCTTAGTTTCCTCATTTGTTTTGCGTTTAGCTATCCAATACATGAAGGCTTCTTATTCGATTTAAAGAATATTCCTCTCATGATAAGCGGTCTATATATGGGGTTAGGCCCTTTATTGGGCATTCTCACCATATGTATTCGAGGATTTTATGGCTTTGACAGTGGGTTTTGGGTGACTGCAATACTTTACGGGGTAATCTCATTGTCATTATGGAAATTTTCTCCACTTTTTTTGAAGCAATCATCAAATTACCGCATCCTATTTTCAGTAGTGCTCACTTTTCTATTCAGTTTAGCCCAAACGATTTTGGAACTTATACATCTACCATACCATTTGTATGATTTGTATTTCGCTTTTCTATTTATCCAGCCATTAGCGGTTGGTATGATTGCATACTTTATTGAAGAAATATACAAATCGATTCAGTTACGTCATCAACTCTTACACACCAAAAGATTGGAAGCCGTTGAACAAATGGGTGCTGCTATTTCTCATGAGATCCGCAACCCTTTAACAGCTGCTATCGGATTTGTTCAGCTTTTGCAAATGGAGAATATCTCAAAAGAAAATCGTGTTCAATACCTTTCGATTATAAAAAAAGAGCTAAAATCTGCTGAAAGAGTGATTCAAGATTATTTAACTTTTTCTCAACCAGAAATCCGATTATCTGAAACCCTTTTCGTTCATGAAGAGCTACAGCAAGCTATTCAGTTGTTGCAACCAACAGCCAATCGGAATTCTGTACAAATAGTTACGATCTTTTTGAATGATATTATTATTAAAGGTGATCGACAAAAGTTCCATCAATGCTTAGTGAATATCATGAAAAATGCAATAGAAGCAATGCCTAGCGGCGGAGTATTAACGGTTGAATTGGAATCTAATCCAACAAATGTGAGCATTCTTTTCTCAGATACTGGAGCAGGAATGACATCTGAACAATTGGAACATTTAGGAGAGCCATATTACTCGACTAAGGGAACAAGAGGGACTGGCCTCGGTATGATGGTTGTGTATAGCATCGTACGCGCCATGAATGGAACTATTCACGTGGAAAGTGAAGTGGGAGTGGGTACGACATTTAAATTTACCTTTATTTCCTTACCTACAACTTTAGATAAAAAAGAGATAATTGAAGAAACAGAGAAATCTTTTGTTATGATTTGATAGATTTAACAAACGCCGCTGCACTGAGGAAACTATTCTTGGTGCTTTTTTATGATTAAAATATGGTTTCTGAGCCATATTAAAAAGGTACGTAAAATGCGAAAGGAGAATTATTATGGGTAGAGATAATAAGCAAGGCAAAAGTAAAAACAAAGATACACTTCCTCAAACACCCAAAAACCAAAAAATAAAACCAAATGAAGTTCAAGAAGAATTTTCACGCGAGTTTGCTGAACTTGGAGGAAATGCAACGAAGAAAAAAAGAAAATAAATTAGAAAAACGCAAGCTTCCTTTAAGTGCATTTTTTCTTCTCTATTTTTAGAGTGCTTTTGACGAAACATCTGCTCCTGCGGTTACTCGTCGCAAAAAGAATTTTGGCTACACTATTACCATGGGAATTTCTGTGGATTGAGAAGTGACTGCGTCACTTCTCAATCCACTTTTTTCGGTAATCTTGTGGCGGTTGTTTGTCCTTCGCCCTCTTGGAATATGTAAAGACAGGGTGCATAGGGTTTGATTAACGAGAGAATAAATCCTATTCTACTCTTTTAAAAGCGGACGAAGATACAACTTCGTCCGCTCAGCGCTATTTTATTAAGGGATACTACTTATTTATTTTTCTCTAGTACCACCAATAATTCAGCGATTCTTTGTCAAACTCAATTGTGACTGACATAGTAATTACTGATATTTAAGTCAGTGGTATTTATTTAATCATTTAAAGCTTACTCTATGTTTAACGCTTCTTTAACGTACAATCTTACTTGTTCGGATGTCTGCATACCTAATGCTTTATCAACAAGCTTCTTCATTTCGCTCTGCTTCAACTGATTAATTTGGTTTCTAGCTTTTAACATTGATGGAACACTCATAGAAAATTCGTCTAATTCAAGCCCAAGCAGTAATGGAATGGCAATCGGATCGCCTGCCATTTCACCGCACATACCTACCCATTTCCCTTGAGCATGCGCCGCATCGATGACCATTTTAACTAATCGTAAAATGGCTGGATTATAAGGTTGGTATAAATAAGATACTCGTTCATTCATTCTGTCAGCTGCCATTGTATATTGTATTAGATCGTTCGTTCCTATACTAAAGAAGTCAACTTCTCGTGCAAATTGATCTGCTAATATTGCGGTAGAAGGAATTTCTACCATAATTCCAATTTCTATATTCTCTGCCACTGCAAACCCTTGTTTTTGCAGAGACTGCTTTTCCTCTAGCAAGAGATGCTTTGCTTCAAGAAATTCTTCCAACGTTGCAATCATCGGGAACATGATTTTCAGGTTCCCAAAATTACTCGCTCGTAATAATGCGCGCAATTGAATTCTAAATAACTCTTGCTCAGCCAAGCAGAGCCGAATTGCACGATAACCTAAAAACGGATTCATCTCTTTTGGAAGATTTAAATAAGGAAGTTGTTTATCCCCACCGATGTCTAAAGTTCTTACAACAACAGGTTTTCTACCCATTTTTTCTAATACTTCTTTATAAGCTTGGTATTGTTCCTCTTCCGTCGGCAATGCATCTCTTTCCATATAAAGAAATTCAGTTCTGTAAAGACCTACTCCTTCTCCACCGTGTTCCAGGACACTTTCGACATCGTTTGGCGTACCAATATTTGCAGCCACTTCAAACTGTTTACCATCTAAAGTAATCGTTTGTTCATTTTTCAGAAGCGACAATTCTTTCTTATGAGCTTCTAGCTGGCTACGCTTTTCCTCATAAAGTAAAATTTCTTCTTTAGAAGGATTAATTAAAACCTCCCCATTGTCTCCATCAACAATAATAAGATCCCCATTTTTTATAGTTGACGTTACTTTTGAAGTTCCTACAACTGCAGGAATCTCTAACGTACGAGCCATAATTGCAGAATGAGAAGTACGACCACCCATGTCGGTAGTAAAACCTTTAACAAACTTCCTATTCAATTGTGCAGTTTCTGACGGCGCTAGGTCCTCGGAAATAATGATGACTTCTTCATTGATCATTGCAATGTTAGGAATATTTACTCCTAGAAGTTTCGCTATTACTCGTTTTGTTACATCACTTATATCAGCTGCACGTTCTCGCATATATTCATTATCTAACTGTTGGAACATCTCGATTAAAGTATCTGCTGTTTCTTGCAATGCAGCTTCTGCATTAAATTCTTCTGCTTTTATTTTGTTTTCAACAGAACTTAGCATTTCTGGATCACTTAATACAAGCAAGTGAGCATCAAAGATTGCTGCATTTTCTTCTCCTAGAACATTTGCAGCATGGTTACGAATTGCTTGCAATTCTTGTTCAGCTTCCGATAATGCAAGATGAAATCTTGAAATTTCATCTTGGGTATTAGAAATTGTTTTTTTTATGACAGTCAAATTAGGTTCAACTAGCAAAAATGCCTTACCAATCGCTACACCACCGGATGCAGCGATTCCTATTATTCGTTCATTCATGATGCGACAATTCCTTCGCTCTTAAGAAAGCTTTCGATACCCTCAAGTGCATCTTCTTCGTCTTTTCCTTCAGCAAATATGGAAATGGATCCACCTTTAGGAATACCAAGAGACATGACACCAAGAATCGATTTTAAGTTTACTTTTTTCTCTTTATATTCGATAAATATATCGCAAGCAAATTTAGTTGCTACTTTCACGAGTCCTGTTGCTGGTCTTGCATGAATGCCAGATTCTGCTATAACCTTATACGTATTTGTTTTCAAAATAATCGTCTCCTTTATTATCTAATTCATGATGGCTTTTCTATTCTAAACTTTTTATTTCTTCGCCATTTCCTTATATTGTTCGTAAACTGTTTTAAATAGAACCGTATCAGCCTTTATACCCGTAAATGTCTCTATTGCAAACGCTATTCCATTTTGTTGAATCGCCTCTTGAATTTCTTGTGCTTCTGGATCCTCCAGATAATCGTAATGTAAGGCAGATGCAATACCCTTTGCTAAATAAATTGGTGTTTCTTCAAACATCTCTGCATATTGTGTTGCCGGTCTAACAAGACGATCATTACTTTTAAGCTTACGCATCGGGGATCGTCCTACTCTGGTCGTATCATCCGTTATAAATGGATTTGCAAAGCGAGCAATAATTTTTTGCACATATTTATAATGTGCTTGCTCATCAAACGAATACTTTGTAGTAAGGTACTTACTTGTTTCTCGTAATACACTTTCAGTCATTTCTTTAATTTGTCCATCCGCAAGTGCCTCATGCATACTTCTATAACCTGCCAAGTATCCAAAATATGCAACAACTGCATGTCCTGTATTTACAGTAAATAACTTTCTTTCAATAAATGGCTGTAGTTCTTTTACGAATGTTACTCCATTTATAGGGGGATTTTCGCCACTAATTTCCGACTCATCTACGATCCATTCATAAAAAGGTTCTACTGTAACCGCTAATTTGTCATCGTTTGTTTGGTTTGGAACAATCCGATCTACTGCGGCATTAGGAAAACTAAAATGCACATCAAATAACGATTTTTCCTGTTCATTGAGCTGTTCATATATTTTTTCTTTTAAAAAGACACTCCCACCAATCATATTTTCACACGCAATAATGGTTAATGGCTCCTTAGATAACATAAGTCTCTTTTTTAGTCCGTTCGCTAGTAAACCTGCAATTAGTGGAAGAATGTTTGGGCCTACTGCTGCGGTAACCAGATTGGCGTTGGCAACTGCGTCTACGACTAGGTCCGGATCCCTTAGGCTGTTAATTGCATGCACATTTTTTACCAGCATTACCTCATTGGTTGCATTCGCAAGTTGAACGGTATATTCTTTCTTTTCATTGAGTAAGTCAACAATCTCTCCATTCACATCTACAAAACATGTGTTATATCCTGATTCATACAACAAACATCCAATAAAACCTCTTCCGATATTCCCAGCACCAAAATGAACGGCATTCATCTTAGTTCACTCCTTCAAAAAATGAAAGAACTTCTTCTTGTGAAGTAGCCTGAATAATCTTTTCGACATTTTGTATTTCCGAAACGGCAATAGCTATATTTGAAAGAATCCCCAAATGATCATCACCCTTACCAGCAATACCAAAAACTAATTTAACAATATTCCCTTCACCGAAGTCTACACCGTCAGGAATTTGAATAATTACAATTCCTGATTCTTTTACTTCTTTTTTCGCATCATCGGTACCATGTGGAATAGCGACAAAATTCCCCATATATGTTGAGGTCATTTCTTCACGTACTAGCATTTTCTCTACATATTCCGGTTGAACATATCCTCTATCAACCAAAAATTTTCCCGCTAATTGGATTGCCTCTCCTTTTGTTGTAAGTTCTTGATTTAGCATGATGTTTTCTACTGATAAAATTGGCAATACCATAATTATAACGCCTCCATTATTTTAAGTTTTCATCGATAAAGTGCTCGAATTTTAGAGCTAAATAAGCTTGTACTTCCTCTGGATCTTCGGTTTCAAATAGTTTAATACTTTGTTCATTTTCAATAATAATTGTACTAATTAAGCTTAGTACTTCCAAACCTGGTTCATGATAAGGTTGAGGTGAGAGTAGTAACAATAGTGTGTGCACTTCCATCTCAATTCCATCCATCCCTTTTACGAATACCGGTTGTTCCAGCTTATGAATCGTAAAAGACGGCATACAAACTTGTTCGATACGTGTGTGAAATAAAGCAAGCTTCGTTCCTGGTATACCAATACCACCGAGTTCTTCTCTAGTAAACAATGCTTCAGCAACTGTACTAGATTTTTGTATGATCTGTTTTTTTTCTAACAATTTACATGCTTCTAGCATACAATCCTTAGCAGAGACTTTCCCTTTTTGCGAAGTGATATGAAAGTTGTTTAAAACATCCGCTATCGTTCCTGTATAAAGATGAATCTTCTCCATTTTTTGTTTTAGTACCTCTACAGTGGAATAGCTTTTTTTAACAGCAGGAACTCCCTTTTTCAATAACATTTGTCTTCTTGCGTAAAGTTGTACTTGAGTAATTTCATCTTTTGTCATAAATGGGCTCACCATTATATATTCTCGATGAAACGCTTGTAAAAAAATCGTAGAAATTACCAAGTCTCTTTCCGATAACGGAAGTTCATTTAATTCAAAAACAGAAACATTTACAACCTCCGCTATTTCAGGTATTTCTTGTTGCAACCTGGATGCAAGTAATTTAGAGGTTCCGATACCACTAGAACAAATAACATATGCTTTCAAATCCCCTTTTCCCGACAAACCAAGTAGAGCAGATCCAAAATGCATCACTAAGTATCCTATCTCTTCATCTGGAATAACTAAAGTAGGAAAAACATTTTCTACTGCAATTTTCACATGCCCAAATAACTCTTCATAATCTTTTTGAATATTTTTTAATAGAGGATTAAATATCCCCATATTTTGACGAATTCGATAAATTGCAGGCTTTAAGTGGGTAACAAGCCCCTCTAAAAGTGAATCATGATGATTTAACTGATAACCTGTTGCTATTTCCATCATCTGAACTAATTTTTTAGCTTGCATATACGTCTCCAAGTTAGAGGCCTCGTTCAATATACCATCTTGTTGACGAAGCTTTGCCCCCTGAAGATGCATCGTGATATAACCCACCTCAGCTTCAGGTATATCCACTTGAAAACTTTTCATTAGTCCATCAATAATTTTCTTAGCAATTGGATACTCCGGTTCTAGTGCTATTTGTTTTAAATACATTTTCTCTATTTGAATGTTTTCACCTTGCAGAATCCGTTCAATTGCTAATGCGAGATGTACAATAAGTCCAACGTAAGAGTTATCCGTCATTGAAAAAGATAGATTCGGGTACAAATCCTTCATCACGTTTTCTATCTTCCATAATTTTTGTCGATCAACAAGATGCATTAATCGTTTAGAGATAGGATCATCATGCTTTTCAGACTGTTGATGTATCTGTTCTTTTATAAGGGAAAGTAGCCCTTCTTCCTTTATTGTCTTTGCAATAGCATAACTGATTGCCCTACGCTTGGCTTCCTCTGTTCCGGAAAGCTCTACTCCATACCCTCTTTTTTTCAATATAGAAAGCTGGAAAGGCTTTAATTGCTCTTCCAACTTCATTAAGTCTGCACTTACGGTTGAGATAGAAACTCCTAAATCTTTGGAAAGCGTAAAAAGCTTCACAGGTTCAGATGATTCATACAAAATGCATAGAATCATTGTTTGTCTTTCATCTAACGTATATTCTCTAAATGTAAACGTTTCAAGTTGCTTTATTAATTCGAGTTTACTTTTTTCCTTTCCAATAATTTGAACTCCAACCCCTGATTTTTTTATTAATTCCAGTTGATAGGAATCTAAAAGCTCCTCTATTTTATTCAGATCACGATGTATTGTCCGAGAACTCACATCAATTTTTTGTGATAGCTCTTTTATCGTTACTTCCCCTTGTTCCACAATCAATGCTTCGATAATCATTTTTTCACGTGCTGAAATATACATGTTAAACACCTCATTCATAACGTTCCAAAATCATTGGCAAAACTCAGCCTAAATTTCCATTGAAATAGGCCGAGTTCTGTATGTTCCCATTATTTTTTTAACTGATCAATTAGCTCATCATATTTTGGGCTATTTAAAAAGTTTTCTACCGAAATATGGTGCGCATTTGGTGATTTTTCTTTTGCTCGACTTGTTAGATCTTTATGCGTGATAATAACTTCTGCATCTGCAGGAAGATTACTAATAGCTGTATTCGTAACAGAAACATCTAGACCTGCTTGCTTCATTTTATTTTTCAATATCGAAGCTCCCATTGCACTTGATCCCATACCCGCATCGCAAGCAAATATGATATGGTGTACGTTTGATAATGAGCTATCTTGTTGAGTTTCTACCATTTTTCCAACTTGTATAAACTCTGCTGCTCTACTTTCTTTTCCTTTAAGAGCTGAAGTTTTTTCTGTCGCCTTCACTAGATCCTCTTCGCCAGTATCTTTTGAAGATTTTAAAATGACTGCAGAGATAATGAAAGATACTGCCGTTGCAACTAATACTCCGAGTATTACACCTATATAATTACCCTTTGGAGTTAATGCAAGAATGGCAAAGATACTACCTGGTGATGGTGCTGCAACTAAACCAGCCCCAAATAATTGCAATGTAAATATTCCAGATGCTCCCCCAGCAATTGCAGCTACTAGTAGAAGTGGTCTCATTAAAATATATGGGAAATAAATTTCATGTATTCCACCTAGGAAGTGAATAATAATTGCTCCTGGTGAAGTTTGTTTTGCTATTCCCTTTCCAAAGAACATGTACGCAAGTAAAATTCCAAGTCCTGGTCCTGGGTTTGATTCTAGTAAGAATAGTATTGATTTTCCTGCACTAGCAGCTTGTTCAATCCCTAATGGACCTAAAATCCCATGGTTAATCGCATTATTTAAGAACAGCACTTTTGCTGGTTCTATGAAAATACTTGCAAATGGTAATAGATTTGCATCAAAGATAAATTGAACCCCTGACGCAAGCCAGTCCGTTAATGCATTAACTGCAGGACCTATCAACTTGAAGGCGACTAATGTTAGCCCTCCACCAATAATCCCTGCTGAGAAATTATTCACTAGCATCTCAAAGCCCGGTTTAATTTTACCTTCAATCAATTTATCGAACCATTTTATTGCTATACCACCTAATGGTCCAACTATCATCGCACCAAGGAACATTGGTATAGTCGCCCCAACGATGACCCCCATCGTTATGGTTGCACCAACTACTCCTCCTCGTAAACCATGAACAAGACGTCCACCAGTAAATCCGATTAAAATAGGTAGTAAATAAGTAATCATCGGGCCAACTAATTCCGCAAAGTCTTCTCTTGGAATCCAACCCGTTGGTATAAATAATGCCGTAATAAGACCCCATGCGATGAATGCGCCGATATTCGGCATAATCATCCCACTTAAAAAACTACCAAATCGCTGTACTTTTACTTTAAAACCAGTACTTTCCCTCTGCTCATTCGTCATCTTACAATCCCCCTTGTTTTGAATGTAAAATATTCTCTTATTAATGTAATAGTAAAGCGTTTACATTCAATATTCAATCAATTGAAAACGCTATCATGTCTTCTTCTTTGTTGCCATATGTACACTTGATATCATTCATATGTTTATAAGTCTTTTCATATGATGCTTCTCTTGTCTCTAATACCATCATTCATAAGACAATTTAAAAAAACCTTAGCTTCCTTTAAGTGAATCTTGTCTTTACTATTTTCAGAGTGCTTTGGACGAAACATCGACTACACTATCACCGACGGAATTTTTGTGGATTGAGAAGTGACTGCGTAAAGACACAATGCATTTGGTTTGGATAATGAGAGATTAGATGCTATCCTACTCTTTTAAAAGCGGACGAAGATACAATTTCGTCCGCTCAGCGCTTCTTTATCAATTTCATATACATTCTCATTAAAAAAAGTCGTACAAGTAAAATGAGTCCTTTACTCGCACGTTTTTTTTGCATTAATCAGATTTTATATTTCCTATTCTCTGAAATATTTTCTTATTTCATCTACTTTACTGATTAACTTTCCACGAAGATTTCCTAACCATGCTGGATCATCCTCGCCAGTACTACTCTCCATTGATCGTAGTAGTCTTGCAAATTGATATAGCTTGGAAAATCTTAAAAACATAGGAAACAGATCTATATCTTCTTCACTCAATTCTTTCTTAGTACGATAGCCTTTTAAAAAAGCGTTTATTCTTTTCTTGGATGCTGGTTGTTCACTTTCCAATTCGTCTGTTAATGCAGTCACTACATCTTGTGCAAACCAATGATACATCGAATCATCAAAATCGATTATCTCGAAAGTTACATCTTTTGCGTCATAAAACAAATTGTCCAATTGAAAATCATAATGTATTAAGCCATACGTATTTTTGGAAACAAGAAGTGAGTGTAGCCAATGGGAAATTGTATGGTACTCCTTCTTTGCCTCGTCTTCTAGCGGATGATGGTTAAGCACATTTTTTATAAAAAGTAATGTGTCTTGCCAGCTCTTCCTTTTTTTATTTTTAATTTCATAATTCATAGACAAGTTATGGAGGGTGGCTAACGATCTTCCCCATTGCTCTAGTTGAGAGTCTAGCAAGTCTTCCTCTTCATCAAGATGAGTACCGCTGGCTGCACTGAATACTACACCAAAATATCCCCCGTCCGAAGTCTTAACAGTTTCAATAAAGTTGTTGTTTAACGAAAGAATTGGTGAAACGCAAGGAAAATTATTTTTCTTCAAATATTCCATAAAATCAAGCTCTTCCTTAATTTGTTCTAACGTGTTCTCATCCTCAAAACTAAATCGTAAAAAGAACCTTATTCCTTTTCTTTCAAATGCACAAACAAAGTTTGAACTTGCACGCCAGAATATAAGTGTCCCTTCATCATGTTTCCAATGTTGTAGAAGACTTTCGGCTACCTCTAAAGACGAGAACCCCGCCTTCATCGTACTCAATTCCATCATCTTGTTTTTTCCTCCCGTTGCATAAAGAGGACTTAGCTCGTTAAGAAACAAGCCCTCTCATTTGCAAATTATTTTGAAGTAGATATTCTATCAAAATAATGTCACCCCTTCCCCATTTCGGCACAAAAAGCCTTACTAAAAATAACATTACCATATTCATCCTTTTAAAAAAACGAAAATAATCAAACAATTTCTACAACTTTAATTTTTAGATTTTTATTTCGTCATGGCTTTCGCTTTGCAATAGTAAAATGAATTAATAGCATATATTCTTAGGAAGGGGATGCAAAATTTGGCAACGAAACCGGGGCAATTGAAAGCAGGCGATACAGTTGGAATCGTTACACTAGGAAGTCCTTTGGGAGCAAGCGTAATAAATGAAGGAATTCAGACACTACGCAATATGGGCTTTAATGTAATATTAGGGGATTATGTATATTCATCGAATGGATTTCTAGCAGCGACTGCTCAACAGAGGGCATCGGATTTAATGAAGATGTTTGCAAAAAAGGAGGTTAAGTGGATCTTGCCTACTAGGGGAGGTGTTGGTGTATCAGATATATTGCCTTTCCTAGACTTTTCACTTATAGCTCGCAATCCTAAAATTGTCTCGGGTTACAGTGACATTACCGTTTTACAGAATGTTTTGTTCGAATATGCTTACTTAATCTCTTTCCAAAGTCTCCTCCTACTTGACTTTAATACAAGAACTCCGGCTTATAATTTTAACCAATTTTTTGCTGCCACATCAACAGTAACTGCTCCTTGGGGAATTTACAACCCTCCTGAAATACCGCTTGTAAGCAAAGTACCTGGAAACGTTACTGGCCCGATCGTAGGAGGAAATCTAACTTCTTTCATAGGTACTCTAGGTACATCTTTTGAAATCAATACAGCGGGTAAAATTATCGTATTGGAAGAAACGCATGAACCAGTGAATACTGTTTATAGGTATTTACAACATCTATTTTTGGCGAAAAAATTTGATGATTGTATTGGAATTATTATGGGAGATTGCACAAAATGCGAAGCCGCTTACGGAAAAACATATGATGATATAATAAACGAGTTCTTGGTTCCTTTAGGAAAACCTTTAATGACTAACCTTGCAACCGCACACGGAACTTACAAAGCAACTGTCCCGATTGGTGCTACTTTGAATTTGAATACGTATAATAATACATTAACTGTCATGGAGCCAGTAGTGAGTCCATGAAAATGGGAAGATTAATACCAATACACCTCATTGGAGCATGAAGCCAGTGAGTTTTTTTATTTATGTTAAATACACTAAACAAAAAGTAAATACAACTATACAATGCAAGGAAACAAAGAAAATCTCACCAATTAATTGGCGAGATTACATCTCCTTATTATAATTCTACTACTTGTGGTTCATCCCCTTTTGTGTTCATAAGTCGAATCTGTGTTGGGGTTATTTTTAAAATAATCAGATTTGGATCTTCTGGTCCAGTAAACCAACCTTTTAATGCTTTATTCCATACCTTTTCTTTTAAGCCCTCCCTATCTGATACTTCCACCATGCCTTCAATTTCTAAAAAGGAATCTCCAAAGCCTTTGCCATCATAGCCTAAAAGAATATGGGTGTTTGGATTTTGTTTAACTTCTTCTACTTTATGTGTTTTTTTACTTGTAGCGGCATACATGATGAAATCTTCATTAAAGAAAGTCATATAACGTGAATGCGGTTTATTTTGCTGAATTGTTGCCATCGTTCCAATCATGTTATCGTTCAATATTTTAAGCGCTAATTCTTTTGCAGTTTTTGTCATTTTTATTCCTCTCCTTATGAATTACCTCCTTCTTATTATTCCTCTTCCAATCTAATTTAAACATTCGTCTTTTAAGAAATTACCATGTCTTTAAAAATTTCATGGCACTCTCTCGTCCCTTTGTCAGTAAATCATTTTTCATCTTTTCACTTAAATCAAACTGTGTAGCCCCATAGTCATCCACTGGTATGAAAATAATATTCTTTTCATGTTTTCTAGAAATATATCTTTCATCATGTGCATTTTTCATTGTCGAGAAAAGTGCTTCGAACAATTGCAATCCATTATTTATTTTATATCCCGGAAAATCATCCGAATTCCCATTTAACTTTAAACCAAGAATCGGACGCTCTTTATTTCCATTATCAAAAATCCACATCGGAAAGTTACTAAGTACTCCTCCATCCACGACAATTGTATCCCCTGATCCAACTTTCAATCTGACAGGTTCAAAGAAAAAGGGAATTCCGCAGCTCATTCGTAATGCCCGAGCAATCGGAAAGCTATTTTCTGATACTCCATAACTTCCTAGATCATCTGGAAGAACGATCAACTTGCCATTCGTCAAATCTGATGCCACGAGCTTTAATGTTCCTGGCTGTAAATCAGAAAATGTATACACGCCTTTTATCGCCAATTTTTCTAAAAACCAGTTCTCTAAAACTTTACCTTGGTATAAGCCTAGTCGCCAATACAGATTGATCCACTTCATAAATGGAATCGGTAGAATTGTTTTCCTTGGATCTAGAAAAGTTACCGTATCCAGTTCATCCAGCATTTCTTTGATTTCCTTACTGGAAAACCCTGCTGCAATGAACGCTGCAAGAATAGCTCCAGCACTGGTTCCAGCAACACGCTTGAATTGATACCCCTTTTCTTCCAACACTTGGTAAGCTCCTACTAATGCGAACCCTTTTAATCCACCTCCTGAAAACACCCCATCTATTAACATTGAATCTCTCCCTTTTTCTTGTCGCTATTACACTGTAAGAAAAAAGAATGAAATTTAGAACATAAATCGACAATGACTTATAGTTGCTTGTCAAAAACCTGCATAATTTAATAAAGAGCTAAACCAATAATTCCGCTAATTTAAGCCTTTTAAAAATTATTATTTTGTTATTTACAAGTCGAAATAACAGGAGTATTATTGGGCTCAGCTTCAAATTTCTATACCGCTTAATCCTTATGGAACGGGGGAACCAACTATACGTGATATGCATGTGTCACATGGGGTGAGTCCTACAATCTTAGGTAGGGATAATCTTTTGTCCCAAACCCGACAGCTAACCTCGTAAGCGTAAAAAGAAAGGAAGAGAAAGAATGATATCTGCTGTCAAACGATTTTTAATAGGTCGTCCTTTAAAGTCCTCTGCCTTAGGAGAACAGAAGCTTAATAAAACAAAGGCTTTAGCCATTCTGTCTTCGGATGCTCTATCATCCGTTGCATATGGTCCGGAACAAGTTTTACTCGTTTTAATGACTGTGAGCACTATTGCCTTTTGGTATTCAATCCCTATTGCCGTTGGAGTGCTTATCCTCCTATTTGCGCTAATTTTGTCGTATAGACAAATTATATTCGCCTATCCACAGGGCGGAGGGGCTTACATTGTTTCGAAGGAAAACCTTGGGGAGAATGCGGGATTAATAGCGGGTGGATCTTTATTGGTCGATTATATCTTAACTGTGGCCGTTAGTGTATCAGCAGGTACAGATGCCATTACTTCTGCGATACCAAGCTTACATGAGCATAATGTAGTTATTGCAAGTGTTCTCGTTGTGCTTATTACAATATTAAACTTAAGAGGTTTAACTGAATCTGCTTCTATTCTTGCATATCCTGTTTATTTATTTGTATTGGCATTGTTTGTATTAATAGGGGTTGGATTTTTCCATATAATAACTGGTAACGCTTCACCTGAACTGCATGCTCCACTCGGAACACCAGTTACAGGTATTAGCTTGTTTTTGATACTGAGGGCATTTGCATCTGGTAGCTCCGCCTTAACCGGAGTGGAGGCAATCTCCAATGCCATCCCTAATTTTAATCATCCTGCTCCAAAAAATGCGGCAAAAACCTTAGCCATTATGGGCTCTTTACTTGCTGTAATGTTAGTCGGCATCGTTTTTTTGGCATATTACTATGGAATCGTTCCTAAGGGCGAGGAAACCGTGGTTTCACAAATTGCAGCTGTAACATTTGGAAGAAACTTTATCTATTATTTTATACAGGGAACAACGGCATTAATTCTTGTTCTTGCTGCTAATACGGGGTACTCAGCTTTTCCTCTTTTAGCTTTTAACCTTTCCAAGGATAAATATATTCCAAGCATGTTTAAAATGAGAGGAGACCGTCTGGGATATTCCAATGGGATTATCACGCTGGGCATCACTTCCATTCTTCTCATTATTATTTTTGAAGGTCAGACTGAACAACTAATTCCACTTTATGCGGTAGGTGTATTTATTCCATTCACTTTATCTCAAACAGGAATGCTCGTGAAATGGTTTCGTGAAAAACCTAAAAACTGGGTTGGTAAGTTGTTGATTAACTTTGTTGGGGCCATCATTAGCTTTACAGTTATGATGATTTTTTTCATTACTAAGTTTGGGCAAGTGTGGGCGGTGTTAATTTTCATTCCGGTTTTGATTTTTATTTTCCATAAAATTAAAAATCATTATGAATCGGTTGGTGAACAATTAAGTGTATCTAATAATTCACCAATAAAACCAATAGAAGGAAACGTTATTATTGTCCCTGTTGCTGGAATTACTCATGTAGTGGAGAACTCATTGAACTATGCAAAATCATTAAACCCAAAACAAATCCTTGCTGTTTATGTTGCTTTTGATCGTGAGGATGAAAAAAGGCTAGCAGAAAAGTGGAGTAAATGGCAACCCGATGTTAGACTGGTCACTTTATATTCACAATATAGAAGCATCAATTATCCATTGTCTAAATTTATTAGTAAAGTGGAGAATAAAGCATATGAATCGAGCTATACAGTAACCGTTTTAATCCCTCAATTTATCCCGAAGAAAGGTTGGCATAATATTCTCCATAACCAATCAAGTTTGCTTATTAAAACAATCCTGCTTTATAGAAAAGATGTTATTGTTACAACCGTACCTTATCATTTCAAAAAGTAATTAGAAGTAAGAAAAGCGCAAGCGCCCTTTAAGTGCACCTTGTCTTCTCTATTTCTAGAGTGCTTTGGACGAAACATTTGCTACACTATTACCGCGGGAATTTTTGTGGATGGAGAAGTGACTGCGTCACATCTCCATCCACTTTTTTTCGATAATCTTGTGGCGGATGTTTGTCCGTCGCCTTCTTGAAATTTGTAGAGACAAGGTGCGTAAGGTTAGGTTAATGAGAGATTAGATACTTTCCTATTCTTTTAAAAGCGGACGAAGATGTAATTTCGTCCGTTCATCGCTTCTTTATAAATGGGTACTACTTATTTTTTCCCTAGTATCATTGATCATAAAGATACACAGGTAGAAAGAGAAGCTATTCTACAGTTTTTTGCAAAAAGATGCACCACCTCTCTGGTATGTTTGTCCTTCACTCAAAATAGCAAAAAGAAAATGCATTCATCGATTATAATGAATGCACTTTCTTTTTGTTTTGATGGAAAATATTTTAATATTTTTACCTTCCATCCCTTATCGTTTGGGTTCTATAAATTTAACCTTGATGGACTATTTTTAGCAATTGGCTTGTCTTTATTTTCGTTATCATTGTTTTTCTTTGCTTTGTTATTTTGACCCTTTACTTCTAAATCATCGGGACTAAGATCGTATCCAAACCCATATTCTTCACGGTCTAATGATTTTCTCGGATTTTTATCTTTTGTCATGAACTTTCACCTCCATGAAGAATAAGTTGTGCAAATAGAAAGGTTTTATTCACCGTTAAATTCTATTTGTATTTCTTTCGTTTTCATAGAACTCTCATACCAATTTAATAAGACATTATAATCTGAATTAAGAATATCTGCAGTTTGGATTTTTAACATGTGATTGTTTAGCCAATTAAAACTTGTAATTGGCCAAATCGCATTATCTATATAGTTATTTGCTACTTCATTATTTATCGCTGTTAATAATTTCATTCTTCTTAAATCAACTGCTAAAAGATTATTTCTGAGGACTTGATTTCCTTCGTTTTGTCCATATAGAAATACAGCATAATTTGGGTTAGGAGACTGTTTAGCCTCCATAAATATACTATCGTATCCTAATGCAATACTCGATAAAATCTCATTTGAAAGCTTTATGAGTAGTGTAGAGTATAGTTTTGTACCGCAACTGTATTTTAGTAGTATGTAGGTACTTCCATCTGAATCATGAAAATCTAAAAAGTCATATAAAGTACGTTGAATTTCCAAGTTTCTATTACTTTGTTCATTTAGATATTCTTCATAAAGTGGAATGGATTTAATCGGTATCGAAATTTCTTTGCCTTCTTGTTCGAATAAGAATAGTTCCTCATCATTAACTTTATTTAAACTATCGACTTCTTCTTTATTAGTGATTCCAATTTCTTTCTGACTATAAAATAAAACAACGATTACAATCAAAGTAAGCATTGTGACAATACTAATAAGTATTGCCTTTTTCTGCCTCATAACGCATCCCCAATTTTTCTTATATAATGTTAAACCTTTTCATCTTCTCATCTAGTAACTGAAAAACTTGCTTCACTTTTTCTTTTGGGAGTGTCGCATATTGATCACCAACACTGACTTCGTAATTACATGTTCCATCTATTGCTTCTCTTAAATAACTAGTTAAGCCTACTCCTGTTAACTCATATAATTCAACTAGAACAGATTCCACTTGCTCTTTCGGTCCTTGATAATGAACATGGAACATATTAGACACAGGTACAAGTGGCATAGTTGATATTGCATGACACGAATTGAAAAGTTCAGCAAGCTCTTTCGCATTGTTATAGTATTGCTGCATTTTTGGTAATTTCTCATCGAAATAATAATTAGAACTTACAATATACGGATAAAGGCTAATTAAATCGCCACCGTGGCGTCTTTTCCATACTTTCGATTCTTCGGTAAAGGCTTTGTCCCCTGCGAGAATAGCTCCTGCAATTCCACCAATTCCTTTGTAAAAAGAAATATATACGCTATCAAAAAGACTACAAACTTCAGCAGCAGACTTTTGATAATATGGAAGAATTTCAGGAAGTCGCGCTCCATCTAGGTGCAACTTTATGCCTTTTTCACGGCAATAACTTGATATTTCTTCAAGTGTTTCATAGTCTGGTAATTGACCGCCAATCTCACGTTGTGGCAATTCAAGCAATAAACAAGCAATTTCCTCATTCATATTCAATACATCATCCAACTCTATTAATCTATCTTTACCGGCTAACAATACAGGCTCAATATGATGTAATTCCTTTAACCCACCTTCCTCATGAATCTCAAGATGGCATAATGGATGATACGCGACTTTCTTTAATCCTTTTTTATCGCACCATATACGTAAAGCTATTTGTTGAGCCATTGTACCACTAGGGAAAAATACAGCTGTTTCTTTTCCTAAATACGCTGCCATCTTCGCTTGAAATTCCTCGATAATCTTGCCATTACCGTATACATCACTATCAGTCTGCCCATCAACCTCATGTAATACATCCTTCAGTATTTGAATATTTCTCTTACCGTGACCAGCAACTTTATATATTGTATTTTTAAATGCTTCTATTAAAAGATTTGTTTCGTTCATTTTATCTGTCTCCTTCCATTTTTTGAATAGTTGAAATATGTTTAATTGTACCGTATTTTTTAATAGAAAAGTACTAATGCCCTACACGATACAACTAATGAATTTTTTTAAGAAGTTTGTTTTCGTTTAGTAAGGGAAGAATATGAATATGACTATTAAAAGGAGGAATTCCATGACAACCGATAAATATGAACAGATTCATAAAGAGATTTCTGGGCAAACACAAAACCAGCAACCTGGTATAGAAGAAGAAATGACACCCGCTCCTATTTTTGATGACAAGGACTATATAGGTTCAGGAAAATTGAAGGGAAAAGTAGCGATTATTACAGGGGGAGATAGTGGAATTGGCCGAGCTGTTTCCATTGCATTCGCCAAGGAAGGGGCTAATGTCGCTATTGTTTATTTGGATGAAAATGAAGACAAAGATGCTGATAAAACAGTGAAACTAATAGAAGATTATGGAGTTAAAGCATTTAAAATCAAAACCGATTTAAGTGATGATGAAAACTGTCAACGTGTTGTGGATCAAGTAATCCAACAATTTGGTTATATTAATATTTTAGTTAATAACGCCGGCAAGCAATTCCCTACAAAGGATTTTTTAAAAATTACACCTGATCAATTACAAGAAACGTTTTCAACAAATATTTTTTCCATGTTTTATTTAACGCAAGCCGTGTTACCTCATATGAAAAAGGGCGACACAATAGTAAATACCTCTTCCGTTACGGCATATAATGGGGCACCTGAACTTATTGATTATTCCGCGACGAAAGGTGCTATTACTACTTTTACTCGATCTCTTGCACTAAATTTAATAGAAAAAGGAATTCGCGTAAATGCCGTTGCACCTGGCCCCATATGGACTCCGCTGATTCCTGCCACTTTCAATAAGAAGAAAGTTGAAAAACATGGTGATGACACCCCTATAGGTAGATGCGGTCAACCTGCTGAAAATGCTCCAGCTTATGTATTTTTGACCTCATCAGATTCCAGTTATATGACTGGACAGACCATCCATGTAGATGGAGGTAACTTTGTCGGATCTTAAATAACTTTATAACGTAGCTTTTCGCCTTAGCAATAAGCTGCTTTTTTAGTTTGTCGTGTTCGCTTACTAGTCTGTCTCCTTCAAGCCCCAGATTGTCGCGTTCAGCCATTTTATGTAATCTGTTTGTGAAACTAGAGAGTTACGATACCACTCAAAAGAAGAAACGACATTCCATTAATAACAGAATCTTACCCTACTTTCCCGTCACGAGAATCGAGAAAATATGGTATAATTTTACTGTAAATGCTTCTAATAATTTTAGAAAAGAGGTTTTCAGATGGGTAGAGTTGTACATTTTGAGATCCATGTCAATGAAATGGACCGGGCTAAGAAATTTTATGGGGAAGTTTTTGGGTGGAACTTTGAAGATTGGAGCGATTTTGCAGGAACTCCTTATTTTGGAGCGATTACAGGGAACAAAGAGGAAATGGGGATTGATGGAGCTTTAATGCAGCGTAGAACACAATCACCTGAAGGCGGACAATGTGTGAATGCATTTGTTTGCACTATACAAGTGGAAGAATTTGATTCGACAGAAGCAGCAATTCTAGCTCATGGAGGCACAATTTCAGTTCCTAAACATGCATTGACGGGAATGGCATGGCAAGGATATTTTACGGATACAGAAGGAAATATTATAGGTATTCACCAACCAGATGAAAATGCCAAATAAGTTTTGGTGACAGTGACCAACACTATCCTATTTATTTAACTTTTTGTCCGTAAAAAATACCCTTGATCAATATACTGATCGAGGGTATTTGCTTTAGTAATACTTTTCTTGAGTTCAAATGAATTTAATGTAATATTGAAAATCCTTATTGTCAGTGTTGGCCTTAATACCACGGAACCTCATGTTGTCTATAATTCATTGGATACCCAGAACCAAAATTTTAGATACCAGATTCTAACACAATCCAGAATTCAACGCTAGCTTGGTACCCTTCACACATCGGATTCCAGTTATATGACTGGCCAGACCATCCATGTAGATGGTGGTGATTTTGTCGGATCTTAAATAACTTTAAAACGCAGCTTTTTTGGTTTGTCGTTTTCAATGGTAAATTTATCGCTTTCGAGTGGGGGTTTGTTGCGTTCACTACTCTCCCGTAAATTTTTTAAAAGCTAATACTGCGTTATGCCCACCGAAGCCAAAGCCATTGGAAAGTGCATAGTTTATTTCTGTTTGAACAGCCTTGTTTGGTACATAATTCAAATCGCATTCTTCATCAGGAGTTTCGTAATTAATAGTAGGAGGAGCAATATCTTCTACTATGCTTTTTAGTGTGATGATTGCTTCCACTCCACCCGCAGCTCCGAATAAATGACCTGTCATTGATTTTGTTGAACTCACCATTAGATTATAGGCATGCTCTCCAAACACAGTTTTAATGGCTTTTGTTTCTGATTTGTCCCCTTCTGGTGTGCTCGTTCCATGTGCGTTAATATAATCAATGTCCGTAGGATCAATTTTTGCCATACCTAACGCCAACTTCATAGCTCTTGCTGCTCCGTCGAAATCAGGAGATGTTATATGATAGGCATCTGTTGTAGAGCCATAACCTACTATTTCTCCCAAAATCGTTGCGCCTCTTTTTTTAGCATGCTCAAACTCTTCCAACACTAAAATGCCTGCCCCTTCGGACATAACAAAACCATCTCGAGCTCGATCAAAAGGACGGCTCGCTTTTTGAGGGTCATCATTCAACGTCGACATTGCACGCATTCTCGAAAAACCTGCAAAAGATAGCGGGTTTATAGATGCTTCTGCTCCCCCTGCAACTATGGCATCTGAATAGCCATGCAAAATATTTAAATAAGCTTCTCCTATTGCATGATTTCCTGTTGCACAAGCAGAAACGGGGGAAAAACTTGGTCCTTTAAAACCTAATTTTATCGCAATAATGCCTGTTGCCATATTACTAATCATCATTGGCACCATAAAGGGAGACACTTTTCTTACCCCTTTTTCTATTAAAAGATTGTGGTTTTCAAGGACTGTATTTATTCCTCCAATACCAGATCCAACATAAACACCTATTCGGTTCATATTAGCATTTTCTATATCCAGTTTCGATTGATCAATCGCTTGTTTTGCGGCAGCATAAGCGTACTGTGCGAACAAATCATATTTGCCCAATTCTTTTTTATCAAAGTAATTTTCCGCTTGGAAATCTGTTACAGTCCCAGCAATTTGTGTGTTTATTTCTTTAAACTCATCCGCTTCCAGTTTTTTAATCCCACTTGTACCTTGTTTAATATTATCCCAAAGTGTATCAACGTCATTACCTAGAGGTGATACTACTCCATATCCTGTTACAACTACTCGTCTCTCCATTTCAGATCCCCCTTATTTTCTTCACGTTTTACTTATTTCAACATTCCCAATTATGAGTAGTTTTAATTGATCAAATACTGTGGAGAATAAATCTTCTCCTACAACCCTTTTATATTGAAGAGCTCCTTTTACACTTGCTATTAGTAGTGAAGCCAATGCCTTTGTGTCGTTTGTTGTTCGTAGTTTTCCTTCGCTATTTAGTTCATCTAGAAACTTTTTAACATAACTTATTTCTAATTGGCTCAATTGCTGTACACTCTCTTGTATCTGTAAAGGCAAATAGTGAAAATCTGCCTGCAAAGATGAGATGGGACATACTTCATTCATTTCAATTTGTTTTGCTCTTCTTGAAATGAATTCCCAAAGCTTGTCCTCCAAACTTATTTGTTCGTTATCTACCTTTATGAAAGTAGCGTCTAATCCTTCTTTTATTTTCGTACAAACGGCAATGCCTAAATCCTCCTTTTTCTCAAAGTGATAATGGATACTTGCTTTTGTTACCCCAAGCTCTCTTGATAAGTCATCATAACTAAAAGATATATAACCCTTTTCTCGAATATTCCTAAGTGCTAGTTTAATAATTTGTGATTTTCTGTTTTCCATATTTAAATATTAACTTACTAGTAAGTAAGTGTCAATTTCATACAAAAACAAGATTCCACTCAATCGGAATCTTGTTTGTTTACTACCCTATATTGACATTGAAGTTCTTTTTATAGTTTGGCTTACAACGTACTTTTAGTAATCTTTTTCCCGTCAAATGAATAGAGTGTTGATTTGTCTTCAACAGTTGTCTCCATATGCACAGGGCGTCCCCATAACTGATTAATATAAGGAAGTACATTTTCTAAATAGCGTGTATCCAGTTCAGTTCCCTCATATCCATGTTTTAAATACAGTTCTCCGTTTCGCGAATAGTCTCCATCTTCCACTACAATATACGGAAAACTTCCATTGACTCGCATGGAAACGAGTTGGTCTCGTACATGCTCATAGTCTTTATCGGTTATTTGGTAGTTTCCAGCCTTTTTTTCAAACAAATATAGATCTTCATGTTTTACCAAGTCTTTCGTTAAATAGTTTCGAATAAAGGATATATCCGATTCAATTTCTCTTACTTCAAACATTTTCTCCCGACCCGAGTTAGGCTTTACCCCTAATCCTTTCATTTCTTCCGTAGGCTGATCATATCTTTTTTCAATGTCTTCAAATATTTTCAACCCCAAATAATAAGGATTAATACTTGTCTGCGATGGCTGAACCACATTTGCATTTAGTTTTGCAAATTCGATCGTTTCATCCGAGGTTAGATTCATCTCTCTTAGAATTCGTTGATGCCAATAAGAAGCCCAACCTTCATTCATAATCTTCGTTTCTAATTGCGGCCAAAAATAAAGCATTTCTTCCCGCATCATCGTTAAAATATCCCGTTGCCAATCTTCTAATTCACGACTATACTCTTGAATAAATAACAGTAAATCTTTTTCGGGATTTGGGGGAAACTTTTTTCTTTTAGGAACAGTTAACTTTTTTTCGTTTGCTGATTGATCCATGCTCCATAGATCATCGTATGGTGTTTTACGTACTGTTTCTACGTCTTCTTGTTCAGAATCATAGTCTAGTTTAGGTCTTATAATGGAGGGATCTATATGCTCTTGAATAGCAAGGACTGCATCTAGAAAAACTTCAACCTCTTCTTTACCATGAATCATTTCATAATCCGCAATTCTTTCTGCAGTTGCCGTCATACTTTCCACCATATCTCGTCTTGTATTAGAAAAACGTACATTATTCTTAAAAAAGTCACAGTGAGCAAGGACATGAGCAATAATGAGTTTATTTTGAATGAGACTATTCGTATCAAGCAAAAATGCGTAGCAAGGATTCGAATTAATAACGAGCTCGTATATTTGACTTAATCCAAAGTCATACTGTACCTTCATTTTGTGAAATTGCTTTCCAAAACTCCAATGCGTAAATCGTGTCGGCATGCCATACGCACCAAATGTATAAATAATGTCTGCAGGGCAGATTTCATATCGCATAGGATAATAATCAAGTCCGAATCCAGATGCAATTTCCGTAATTTCAGCAATTGCATGATGAAGCTTCGTATCCATTAAATGATTCCCCTCCATCTAATTTGGGACTTTAAAAAGACTTTTCAGAGCTTCATATACATCGCGATTTTCTTTTAACACATAATAACGAAACTTTGGATTTTCGAGTTTTTTATAGGTGTTCATTAACGTAGAATATCTACTATGCGCATTTACTTCCCCGTATCCAAACATGCTGGAAACTTCCATTAGTTCATTTACAAGCTTGATACATTTCTCATTATCACTTGTCATATTTTCACCGTCCGAAAAGTGAACGGGATAAATATTGAAACGTGCGGGATTGTACTTTTCAGCAATAAGCTCTAATGCTTTTTGATAAGCTGATGAACAAATAGTCCCTCCACTTTCACCTTTTGAAAAAAAAGCCTCTTCTGTTACAACTTTTGCTTCTGTATGATGGGCAATAAATTCAATTTCAACCGTCTCGTATTTAGATCGTAAAAACCTAGTCATCCAGAAAAAGAAACTTCTTGCGCAATACTTTTCAAAAGCTCCCATCGAACCACTTGTGTCCATCATAGCGAGAACAACTGCTTTGGATTCAGGTTTTGTCACTTCGTCCCATGTTTTAAAACGCAAGTCATCGTTATGAAGCGGTGAAATTTCCGCTTTTCCTTTCATCGCATTACGTTTAATAGCTGTAATAATCGTCCGCTTCTTATCTATATTTCCCATAAGCCCTTTTTTCCGAATATCGTTAAATTCCACTTTATCGGTTGTAATTTCCGCTTGTTCCTTTTGCTGTAAATTCGGTAATTCCATTTCTTTGAATAAAATATTTTCTAATTCAGCAATGGTTACTTCTGCTTCATAATAATCCTTCCCTGCTTGATCTCCTGCCTGTTTCCCTTGCCCTGCCCCACTTCCCCCACTGCTAGGATCGCGAGCAATAATCTCTCCTACTTGACTATCGCCATCTCCTTGACCAACATGTTTTGTTTTATCGTGGTTATAACGAATCTTGTATTCATCCAATGAACGAATGGGTATTTTAATTACTTCTCGTCCGTTCGACATGATAATACTTTCTTCACTGATTAAGTCTGGCAAATTGTCTTTTATTGCTTCTTTTACTTTATCCATATGACGTTCCTGATCTTGATAACCTTTTCTGTGCAAAGACCAATTTTCTTGTGAGATGACATAATGATTTTCATTTTTTTCATTCATTTTCATCGACACCTGCCTATTTTTTATCATATGCCGAGATGACAAAGTTATTGCCAATGTATATAAAAAAAACAAGACTAATATATAGCTATCAGTCTTGTTTTTCTTCCTTATCGATTGAGTAAACTTCCCACATATCGCAGCAATTCATTTGCGGATGTGGAATTATATCCATGTTCATCTATTAGTCGAGCAACTACCTCATTCACCTTTTTAAGATGTGCTTCATCTGGTGTTTTGGAAGAAGTCGTAATTTTAACAACATCTTTTAAATCTGCGAAAAGTTTCTTTTGTATTGCTTCACGTAATCGCTCATGCGAATTATATTCAAATCGCTTCCCTTTTCTAGCGTAAGCTGAAAGACGAATAAGGATTTCCTCTCGAAATGCTTTCTTAGCATTTTCGGATATACCTATTTGTTCTTCAATAGAGCGCATCAGTTTTTCATCTGGATTCATTTCTTCCCCAGTAAGCGGGTCTCGCATTTTGTTTTTATTGCAATATGCCTCTACATTATCCAAGTAGTTATTCATTAATGATATTGCTGATTCTTCATAGGAATAGACAAATGCTTTTTGAACTTCCTTCTTCGCTATTTCATCGTATTCTTTTCGAGCAATGGCAATATAATTCATATATTTTTCGCGGTCTTCTGTCGAAATAGATGCGTGCTGATCAAGCCCTTCCTTCAGTGCGCGTAAAACGTCCAATGCATTAATAGACGGCACTTCCTTACGAATGATAGCGGAAGAAATTCGATTGATGACATAACGAGGATCAATTCCATTCATTCCTTCGTTTTGAGATTCCTTTTTCAATTCTTCCACGTCAATTTCGTTAAACCCTTCTACGCTTTCCCCGTCATATAGGCGCATTTTCTTCACAATATCAATACCTTGTTTTTTCGGAACTTCTAGCCTTGTCAAAATGGAGAAGATAGCAGCTGCTCTTAGTGCATGCGGTGCAATATGAACATGCGTCATATCACTTTCTTTAATCATTTTTTCATATATACGCTCTTCTTGACTCACTTTTAGGTTGTAAGGAATTGGCATGACAATAATTCGCGAATGTAATGCTTCGTTCTTTTTATTGGAAATAAAGGATCTGTACTCTGTTTCGTTCGTATGCGCTACGATCAATTCGTCCGCACTAATTAAAGCAAATCTACCTGCTTTAAAATTCCCTTCTTGTGTCAGGGATAATAAATGCCAAAGAAATTTTTCATCTAATTTAAGCATTTCTTGAAATTCCATGATTCCACGATTTGCTTTATTTAATTCACCATCAAAACGATATGCACGCGGATCCGATTCCGAACCAAATTCAGCAATCGTGGAAAAATCTATACTACCTGTTAAGTCAGCAATATCTTGTGACTTAGGATCAGACGGTGTGAAAGTCCCAATTCCAACTCGTTTATCCTCTGAGAAAAAAATTCGTTCGATTATAACATGTTCTATTCGACCTTCGTATTCCTTTTCAAGTCGCATCGAATTGAGTGGAGATAAACTACCTTCAATTCGAATTCCATATTCTTCTGTAAAGTCTTCACGCAAATGTTGTGGAATTAAATGCAAAGGATCTTCGTGCATTGGACAACCTTTGATAGCATAAACTGCTCCTTCATCTGTCCGCGAATATTGCTCAAGACCTCGCTTTAACAACGTCACAATGGAGGATTTCCCTCCACTTACTGGTCCCATTAGTAAAAGAATTCGCTTCCGAACGTCTAGTCTTTTGGCAGCTGGATGAAAATATTCTTGCACAAGTCGTTCTATCGCCGTTTCCAGTCCAAAAATTTCATTCCCGAAGAAATGGTACATTTTCAGACCATCTCTTTCCGTTAATCCTGAACTATTAATCATATTATAAACACGCGAGTGTGCCGTTTGGGCAACTTCTGGTCTATCTTTCACAATGCCTAAATACTCTTCGAACGTGCCTTCCCATTTCAGTTTATTCTCTTCTTCACGGTAGCTCTTGACCTTGTTCAAAATATCCATCTTTTCCCTCCATTCAGGGGCGTTGTTTATACATAGTATGAAAGGATAGAATTTATGATACCTATTATCTTTAGGAATCGAGCACAATCTGAGAGTATTTATTTTTGTTGGGAGTTCTATTTTAATTAAAATCAGTCTCAACGTTACTATTTATTGTAAAATACTACTCCTTCTTATTTACAACTCTTCTTCTTTTAAAAATCCAATACACAACAAAGGCAATTACACCTAAAAAGAGAAAAACCGGTAAATTCCCGATAAGAAACACAATTACTCCAGAGCCCGCAGCCAAAAGTGCATTTGTACTTGTTACAAATTGTTTCTTTGTTTTGTCCAAGGTATTTAAGTCTTTATTGTCTATCTCAGGTATGATTACGCGATTTTCATACATTGTCAGCTCTACTGTGGAAAAGGAAGTTTGGTTTTCAAGGTATTTTATCTTACCTACTATAACTTCTATCTCCTCTTGTACCGATGCTAGATCGGAAGAAATTTTTAATAGATCTTCCGTTTTTTCCGCCTTTTTCATAAATTCTAGCAAACGTTCCTCTACTACTCGTTTCGATTTGATACGGGAGGTTAAATCTACGTATTGCTCCGTTACGTCTTGCCCGGTTACATTGCGTTCTAGCACTTTGGAAGCTACTTCTTCCGTATCGGATAAAAATGTGTCAAAATGCTTTTCTGGAATTCGTACAATCATATTGCCACTACTCGTCTGATCGTCTATCTGGAACACATTTGACTCCACAATATAGCCGCCATATTTCTTAACTTTCTGTTCAATATTGTATTGTGCATTCGCTAGATTTTTCACATTCGTACTTATAATCGCTTTGTGAATGATCATACGTTCAATAGTCACTTCTGATGGAGCTTCTTCAATTTTCCCTTCAGCTACATTTGCCATACTTTTCAATTCTTCCGCCGAATAGCTTGCAGAGTCGTTTGCTTCCTCTTTTTTGTATTCCTTTTCCATATCTTTATTATCACTACAAGCTGTAACTAAACTTAAAAAACTGATAAGAAGTAAATAGAAAATTAGTTTTTTCATTTCCAATTGCCCCCTGTCTTTGCATAAATAGACGGCTAAATGATATAAGAGTTACAAAAATAATTGAAAATTCATTTTCTATCACTCTACTACGCTAACGAGGTACTTAATTAGCATATGAGAAATTTTTACTTTTTTCACAAAAACACTTAATTTCTTGGAATATTTCGATAGAATAGAGATAAGAAATTAGAGGAGGGATTTACATGGGGAAAGCAAGTGAGAAAGTTATACGTTATCGAGGAACAGAATTGAATACGAAGGGCTGGCTTCAAGAAGCTGCTCTTAGAATGTTAATGAATAACTTGGACGCTGAGGTTGCAGAACATCCAGATGAACTAGTCGTATACGGAGGTATTGGAAAAGCGGCACGTAACTGGGATGCGTTTGACGCGATTGTTCGCTCATTAAAAGAACTAGAAAACGATGAGACATTACTTGTGCAATCTGGAAAGCCGGTTGCTGTATTCAAATCGCATGCTGATGCTCCTCGCGTACTGATTGCTAACTCTAACTTAGTTCCTGCATACGCTACATGGGAACATTTTCATGAACTCGATAAAAAAGGGTTAATGATGTACGGGCAAATGACTGCGGGTAGTTGGATATACATTGGTTCTCAAGGAATTGTGCAAGGTACTTATGAAACGTTCGCTGAGTTAGCTAAGCAACATTTTAATGGATCATTGAAACACACCATTACACTTACAGCAGGTCTTGGAGGAATGGGGGCCGCTCAACCACTTGCAGTAACGATGAACGGCGGTGTATGTATCGGTATCGATGTCGATGAGACACGTATTGATCGCCGAATCGAAACACGTTACACAGATGTTAAAACTCATTCGTTAGATGAAGCGATTCGAATAGCAGAGGAAGCAAAACAAGAAGGTAAGGCTTTATCCATTGGTCTTGTTGGTAATGCTTCTGATATTCTTCCCGAAATGATTGCTCGTGGTTTTATTCCAGATGTATTAACAGATCAAACATCCGCACACGATCCATTAAACGGTTACGTTCCTTCTCTTATGTCTTTAGAAGAAGCAGCTATTCTACGAAACAGCGATCCAAAAGAATATGTAAAATGCTCAAAAGCTTCGATGGCACAGCATGTTCGTGCAATGGTTGACATGATGGATAAAGGAGCTGTGACATTTGACTATGGAAATAATATTCGTCAAGTAGCCAAAGATGAAGGATTTGAACGTGCATTCGACTTCCCTGGTTTCGTTCCCGCTTATATACGCCCTCAGTTCTGTGAAGGAAAAGGACCTTTCCGCTGGGTAGCATTATCGGGTGATCCAGAAGATATTTACAAAACAGATGAAGTCATTTTACGAGAGTTCAGCTATAACACACATTTATGTAACTGGATTAAAATGGCGCGTGAAAAAATTCAATTTCAAGGTCTTCCTTCTCGCATTTGTTGGTTAGGTTATGGCGAACGTGCACGTTTCGGAAAAATCATTAACGATATGGTCGCTTCCGGTGAATTAAGTGCCCCAATCGTGATTGGTCGTGATCATCTCGATTCTGGATCAGTTGCATCTCCCAACCGTGAAACAGAAGCAATGAAAGACGGCTCTGATGCAGTTGCAGATTGGCCGATTTTGAATGCCATGATTAACGCTGTTGGCGGTGCAACATGGGTTTCTGTTCATCATGGTGGTGGCGTTGGAATGGGCTATTCCATTCATGCAGGAATGGTAATAGTAGCAGATGGGACGAAAGAAGCGGAAGCAAGATTGGAACGCGTGCTTACATCTGACCCTGGAATGGGAGTTGTACGCCATTTCGATGCTGGTTATGAACTTGCAGAAAAAACAGCACGTGACAAAGGCATCCACATTCCAATGATGAAACAGGAGGATTGAGGATCGATGGGAAAACCCTTTTGGATTAAACATGCAGCACAGCTAGTCACACTAGCATATAAATCTCCTGGTCCTCGAGTAAAGGAAGCCATGAGTGAATTAGCGATTATTGAAGATGGCAGTGTTTGGCTTGAAGATGGTGTTATTCAAGCAATAGGAACAACCACAGAACTTGCAATACATTACGCAGATCGAGCAACAGAAGCTGATGTTATTGATGCTACTGGACATTTAGTAACACCAGGACTGGTCGACCCACATACACATTTAGCTTTCGGTGGAAGCCGTGAGAGAGAGTTTGAAATGCGTCTAGAAGGCGCGACATATATGGATATCATGAATGCCGGCGGTGGAATTCATGCGACGACTCGAATGACACGCGAGGCAACTGAAGATGAACTAGTTCAGCAAAGTGTAGGAAGATTAGATTCCTTTTTAGCCCATGGTGTTACTACCGTGGAAGGAAAAAGCGGATACGGTTTAGATTTGGAAACAGAACTGAAACAACTCCGGGTGATGAAACGTTTGCAAGCGGAACATCCGATAGATATCGTTCCTACGTTTATGGGCGCTCACGCTGTTCCAACAGAATATAAAGGTCATGAGGAAGAATACGTTGATTTGATTATTAAAGAAATGCTTCCTATCGTTGCTCGAGAAAAACTTGCGCAGTTTAATGATGTTTTTTGCGAAGTTGGTGTTTTCACTCCTGAACAATCCGAACGCATTTTAGAAGCAGGAAAATTGTATGGACTTACTCCGAAAATACATGCGGATGAAATAGAACCTTATCAAGGTGCAGAGCTTGCTGCAAAAGTGGGTGCCATTTCTGCAGAACATTTATTAAAAGCAACAGATGAAGGTATTCAAGCTATGGCTGAGCAAGGTGTTATTGCATGTTTATTGCCAGCGACAGCTTTGTATTTAAGGGAAACAGCAGCTAGAGGACGAGCGATGATTGATGCAGGTGTTCCTGTTGCAATTTCTACGGATTGCAATCCTGGTTCTTCTCCAACCACATCTATGCCACTTGTGATGAACTTAGCTTGTATTTCGATGAGATTAACTCCTGCCGAAAGCCTATGTGCAGCCACTTATAATGCGGCATGTGCGATTCAAATGGAGGATAAAGTTGGTTCCTTAGAAGTTGGTAAGCAAGCAGATATTGTTCTTTGGAATGTGAGAAATTATCAGGAACTACAATATTTATTTGGCGTCAACCATGTGAAATGTGTGTGGAAAAAAGGGACAAAAGTGATTGGATAATAGGGAATACTCAAAAATCTCATAAAATAGCTGACAAGAATTCAATTAATTTAAAAGAAAGAACGTGAATAGAAATGATTTGTTTAAACGGACATGGGCTAACCCTGGAAGATATGCGTGACATCTTATACCAAAATGAAACAGTTATGCTAGAAGGCAACGCAATAAAAGCCGTGGAAAAAAGCCGCAAAGTAGTGGAAAACATTGTGAAAGAACGCCGAACAGTTTACGGCATCAATACCGGATTTGGAAAGTTTAGCGATGTGAGCATTGAGGAAGAGGATGTTCATGCACTGCAACTCCACCTTATTCGTTCCCATGCATGTGGAATCGGTCAACCTTTTGAAGAAACCGTGTCACGTGCAATGGTAGTTTTGCGTTTAAATGCATTGTTAAAAGGATTTTCTGGTATTCGTCTTGAAGTACTTGAAAGACTTGCGTACATGGTTAATAACCGTATTCACCCAGTGATACCACAACAAGGATCATTAGGCGCATCCGGTGACTTAGCTCCTCTCTCCCATTTAGCTTTGGTTCTTATTGGAGAGGGTCTTGTATGGGACGGTGAAAAACATATTTCTTCCCAAGAAGTGTGGGAAAGTCATAACTTAAAGCCAATTGTTCTAGAAGCAAAAGAAGGTCTCGCTCTTATTAATGGTACACAAGCTATGACAGCTCAGGGTGTCGTGAACTGGTTAGAATCCGAAACACTAGCCTACCAAAGCGAGTGGATTGCTTCTATGACCATGGAAGCTTTACATGGGATAACGGATGCATTTCATCCTGCTATTCATGAAGCTCGAGGATATCCAGAGCAAGTAGCAGTCGCAAAACGTATTCTAGGTTGGGTTGAAGGAAGTAAACTTGTTACAAAACAAGGGGAAAAACGTGTGCAGGATGCTTATTCATTACGGTGTATTCCGCAAATTCACGGAGCTAGCTGGCAAGTACTAGGTTATGTAAAAGAAAAGCTAGAAATCGAAATGAACGCCGCAACCGATAACCCACTTATTGTGGAAGATGGTGAGCTCATAATATCAGGTGGAAACTTCCATGGTCAACCAATTGCCTTTGCCATGGATTTCTTGAAAATTGGAATTGCTGAACTAGCAAACGTTTCCGAGCGAAGAATCGAACGATTAGTAAATCCACAATTAAACGAAGGTTTACCACCTTTTTTAAGTCCGCAACCTGGATTACAATCAGGTGCAATGATTTTACAATATGCAGCAGCTAGCTTAGTATCTGAAAATAAAACACTTGCACATCCGGCATCTGTTGACTCGATACCTTCTTCTGCCAATCAGGAAGACCACGTCAGTATGGGAACAATTGGTGCAAGACACGCCCATCAAATACTGCAAAATGCACGTCGTGTAATTGCCATCGAAGCGCTTTGTGCCATGCAAGGTGTAGAATATCGTGGAATTGACCTAATGGCACCAGCTCTATCAGAGAAGTGGCATGAAATGCGAGCATTTATCCCATCAATAACAGAAGATCGTATCTTTAGTATAGACATTGAGAAATTAAATACGTATTTAAAAGAAAAAACTGCAGATAAGAAAAGCGCAAGCGCCCTTTAAGTGCACCTTGTCTTCTCTATTTTTAGAGTGCTTTGGACGAAACATCAGCTACACTATTAACGTAGTAATTTAGCTCGTGAAGTGACTGCGTCACTTCACGAGCTATTTTTTTCGGTAATCTTGGGGCGGCTGTTTGTCCGTCGCCTTCTTGAAATATGTAAAGACATAATGCATTTGTTTTGGTTAATGAGAGAATAAATCCTTTCTTATTCTTTTAAAAGCGGACGAAGATGCAGTTTCGTTCGCTCAGCGCTTCTTTATCAATGGCTACTATCTATTTTTCTTTAGTACTACCGATCCTCTAACGACCCTGTGTCAGACTTAATTCCCACCAAAAAATTGTGATTGACGCAGGGTCCGGTATTTATCCAAAAGCTAAGCTATATTTATGCTTTTCTATCTTTTTAAAAAAGAGATTCTCTTATAATACAGAGTTGTCCAACTCTTCCCAGTCGACGAGCAGACGACTCTTTTTCATTCCCTCCCTCAATTAACAAAATCATTACTGGTATTACAGAGGTGTTACTGGTGCCAGGCACCAGTAACACCTCTGTAATAAAACCAATAAAAAAACCGCCATTTCGGCGGTTTTTTTATTTACCACATTTACATAATCCAGAACTATTTTTTTTACATTGTTTACACTTCTTATTTGCCATTAGCAACACCCCTTAAGTCATTTGTTAAAGAATATGAATACTCCTGATTGTCCTATGCTACAAAATTTTAAATTATTTTATGTAATCACCAAGGTTTTTTGCTTCATCTATAAACGGTAGTCATGTAGCTCTCTCTTTTCATATAAATATGAAAAGAATATTATGAGGAGATGTTAACGTGACCCTTTGGATAGATATTTCGGTAAATACCTTTCAACTTAAACTGTATGATGCCAGTATACTTTTGAAGACGTATCCAATAGCAATTGGAAAAGTATTGACTCCAACTCCGACAGGGAATTATATCATCATTAACAAAGAACTAAACCCTGATGGACCTTTTGGTGTTTTATGGATGGGTCTTTCCAAACCACATTACGGAATTCATGGTACCAACAATCCAGCATCTATAGGCAAGAATGTTTCTCACGGCTGTATTCGAATGCATAACCATGATATTCTTGAGCTTTCCTCCTTCGTTCCAACTAGTACAAATGTGTATATCCACAAATAAGAAGACTAATAGTTTCGACAAATTCCGCAAATTTTCTACTTGTGGATAAAGTTATACACAACAAAAAGTCCATTTTAAATACAATTTCACTCTATAAAATGAAGTTAATAACAGGTTATCCACTACTTTTGTGGATAACCACAGAATATTTCTAACTATTTTATGAAATAATATTTATAATAAAACGAAAACTCCAATCATCCTACAGATAACTTGAAAAGGAAAGCTGATTTCGACAGTGGAAAATTCTATAAACTATTGAGCAAACTCCTTTTTAGAAAATTTAATAAAAAATGTTTCGACAATTTCTGCATTTCTCTACTCATGTGGATAACTTTATGCACATTATCCCGAGTGCTCTACCTGCATTTAATCAACATATGAACATGTTAATCACATGTTATCCACTACTTCCTGTGGATAACAGAACGGTTGTTCCAAACGAAACTATTTGATAGATTAGAGTAAGTTAATAATTCTATTAATTCATTTTTGGAGCTTCAAACAATAATGTTACGTTCAGGAAAGTAGGAGGTGAATTACAGATGAGTAAAATGTCAGATGAATTGTTAATTGAATCTTATGTTACAGCGATCGAGTTAAACCTTTCTCCGGACTTTATTACCTTACTAAAAGATGAAATTCACCGGCGATCTCTTTCTATCGAACAATGTATTCTACTCTAAATATATTTAGACTTATTTTAGCCATAAATAGTTGAAATACAAGAAAAGACGAATATAAAGCGAAACTATTTTAACCTTGTATCGTATATACTCTATATAAGAGAATAATCTCTTATTCATTAGATTTAATACGGAGGGTATATAAAATGAAAAAATTAGTAGCAGTTTTACTTACAGCAACACTTGTATTTTCATCAGTTGGAAGCTTTGTTTTCAACGATCATTCAACGACTGCCGAGGCTAAATCTTATAAGTCAGGGAAAAGAAACTTTAACACCAATAAAAATAACACGATCAATAATTCTAATATTCAAAAGAAACAACAAGATTCTAAAACATCTACAAATAATTCTACTACTAAAACAAGTAGTAAAGGAAGCTTCACTTCAGGTGGGTTAATGAGAGGCCTATTTGTAGGGGGAATTGCCGGTTTATTATTTGGCAGCATGTTTGGAAGTATGGGCGCTTTAGGATCGCTTCTAGGCTTCGCTATTAATGCAGCAGCGATTATTTTTATAGTAGTTCTCATCAGAAAAATATTTGGCATCTTTAATAATAAGAAGAAAAAAGAGGAAGTTAACTCATGGAGAAGCTGATTATTCCTGAGCAAAATATAATTAATGCCGTTTGCGTTTATATCTCACGTCAATTGCAATGCGAACCTGAAGACGTAGAAGTAGAACTACTTTATGATGATGAAAATGGGTTTACAGCTGAAGCTTATCTAAATGAACAGAAAGAAGTTCTGAACACGTTTAATTTAATTAAAGCGCTTCGTCTAAGCATGGAGGAATTTTTAAATATAGACCCGATTTCTACTGGAATTGAGCTTTTGTTAGACGACGAAGAAGGCATTGTTGCAGCAGTTAATTAATAAATAATACGAAGCCGAGGAGCGAATCCTCGGTTTTTTTATAAAAGCTATGACATGTAGTAATTAACCAAAAGTATCCCGTTAATACTAGTTAATTTGGCGATAAAACACTACACACTCTCTACTTATCGGCTTTTGGATTGCTTTGGAATGAATGATCACTACACCATTACCGAGATTTCTGGATGCGGAGGGATGCGACTTTGTCAAAACTCTCCGCATTTTTTTTCGGTAATCGCGTGGTAGTCGTTTGTCGTTTGTCTTTTGTTCTCCATCATTTCGTCCAAAGAGGATCAAAAACATACAAGTGAAAATGGAAAAATTTACGTTTTCCTTACAAATTTATTATATAAGAAAGTGGCTAATCAACAGACATGAAAAGCTATGATGACACTTATATTTAAGCTACTCCCAATAAGCGATATACGAGGTAGAAAGAATTACAAAACATCATGAATACTGAATTTCCAGTGCTAAATTTCATTACTTTCTTATTTTTCAAGAAGAAAACCGGTGGCAAATTTGCCACCGGTCGGATATGTTATTTTTGGGTATTTTGATATCCACTCATTTGTGATTGGGCTTGAGCTACTAAACGCTTTGTAATTTCTCCGCCAACGGAACCGTTAGCACGCGCTGTAGCGTCTCCTCCAAGTTGTACACCGAATTCTTGAGCAATTTCATATTTCATTTGGTCAAGTGCTTGTCTAACTCCTGGTACTACTAGTTGATTGTTATTCGGCATGTCTCTCACCTCCTTGTGAAATTAGAATGTGCAATTTTGAATCATTTATACAAAAAAACTATAAGGTGAAATTTTACAGCGAGTTAAATGATTGAATACTAAAAAGTATTATTTAAAATAAGTACTGAGCAGTAACCCCACTCAGCACCTATCACAATCATTTATTTTTCAAGAACTTGATGAACTACTTCGCTCGGTTTACTTCTATTCAAATTTTTATAAATGCAACTCGAAGGAAGATCCCTTAAGCTATCGGCAAATGCGTTTGCCATTTCAGCCTCGCCTGCCACATGCAATTCTCTCCAACCACGCTTTTTCTTTAATTGTTCTATAGTCGTACTCATTCCTTTAAAGAAACTACTTGTATTTACCTTATACCTCGGATCCAAAACTTCACTTTTACTACCCGCAACTGTACGTCTACCTTTTGCATCTATTTTTTTCTTTTCTCCCCAAACTTCGGAAATTGGATCGTATTTGAAAGTTAAATCATCTCTTACAAATCCCATTGCCGTATCCAATATACGAACTTCTCCAAAGCTTGGCATGATAATACCTGCTTCTGGATATGCTTTATACATATACTCCAATTGTTCAGTTACCGGATGGTTTTCCCAGTAGAAATTTGTTTTTACCGGAACCTGCACATAATGAACGGACCACAAATCATCATTGGCAGTAGCAAAAATGACAACACCTTTACGTAGCTCCGTTTGATTTTTCTCATACAGTTCATCAGTTATTTTTTTCTTTAAAATCTGGAATGATTCAATTTCTTTTTCATCCGAGGCTTCTAAATACTCACCTAAACGCTTTAAGCCGCTTTTCAAATGGATTTTCCAACCTCCGTTTAATTGCTCGGGATCACCGGGATTCGTATTTAAATAAACACTCAACACACATCGATCGCTAGACGTATACTCTTTTAATGCTTTAAGTTCATTATTAATCGTCATCCTATAACCTCCTTTTCTTCGTACTTATTTAGCATTCCCCCGAATGTATTGGATAGACTTTTTTAAAAATAAAAAAATCAACCAATACAAATTTGGCTGACTTTTCTTAATGAATCTATTTTTCATATTCCATTTTTTAATGTTTCTGTAAACTATTTTCTTCCATCCAATACGCTTCTCTTATATTAATTTGTTTCCTAAGCTTTCTAGTAACTTCTGCAGTAATTTCACCATTTTCGAAAAGATTTTGAATTTCATCTCGTTCCGCCTGAAAGGCTTTATCTTGTATATCCCTTTTCATTTGTGCATGTTGCTTAGACTCTGATCCTGATCCTTTTTTAGCTAACTTAAATTTCATAATCATTTCATTGTACTCGCCAATAATTAACAAGTAAATCTCTTCATTTTCAGCTGTCATCTGTATTTTCAAATAGTTAATCGCGGCTTTTGCCATGTCTACCTTTAGTAGAATTATTTTTTTGTTTTTTGCAAGGCGTTTTGTCAGACGTTCTTTATTTTTGAATACAAAAATTTGAAATAGATTATACAAACTTCTTTTTATTATTGTCCAAATGAACAAACCTCTATACTGCATGCGGTTTGTCACTGCCACTCTCATCCGATCAATATGTTCATTCATCAAATAAATAGTTTCCCGATCAACTTTTCCCTCTTCTTTCAACTTCTCCATATAGTTAGCTTCCGCTTCAAGAGCTTTCATTCGAATTTTGCTTTCCATTACCTTTAAACGCCCTGAGTCTGCATTATTTTCATGCGTGAGGCGATTTCGGATTTGATTGTATGAGGAGATGATCGACACGGCTGCTCCACGGTTGTCATCATTCATTAGTTCTCGAATAGACCTAATTGCGGCATCAACCGTTAGAAGTTTTGCTATCTTTTCCTTTTCTTCTCTCAAATTTTCGGTATTCCCTTTTTCTGAACTAGCAAGTAGGGGCAAGCATACACTAGCAACTATTAATGTGACCAATATAACTCCAGCTGCGATAAAAATAATTAACGCTCGATCAGGAAACGCATTCCCGTCAGCTAAGAAATATGGAATTGTAAAAGCACCAGCCAATGTAACTGCTCCTCTAACACCAGAAATAGTTAGAATAGAAATGAACCTTATTGTAGGCCTTGGAAGTTGTTGTTTAGTTAACCATCCACCCCACCACGATATAAATATCCATAGGAAACGAAGGGATAAAAGGGCAGCCGTAATGATCAAAATTAACTTAATTACTTCAAAATTATTAAACAGAGGACTTTCAAATATTTCATTCATAACACTCGGTATTTGTAATCCTAGTAGTACAAACACTAAACCATTCAAAATATAGATAAGTATTGTCCATGTACTTTTAGAGACAACTTGTAACTGCATCGAAGGAGATTGTTCACGATCTCGGTAAATCGCATGAACTATTCCTGCAGCTACTACAGATAATATTCCAGAAAGATGAAAATGTTCGATAACGTAAAAGATAACAAAGGGGGTAAGAAGTTGAATGAGCATATGAAGTGTTACATCTTCCATGCCAAGACGTCGAATGTAGATCTTCAGTCGAATAAAAAGATAAGCTAAAAATGCTCCTCCTACAAATCCTCCAATTGCGATAACCAAAAAGCTCCAACTAGCCCCAGCCAATGAAAAAACACCGGTCACAGTAGCTGCCACAGCAAATTTAAACGCGACTAAACCTGAGGCATCATTCATAAGTCCTTCGCCTTCTAGTATATGCATAATTGTTTTCGGCATTTTTACTCGACTAGAAATCGCCCCAACTGCGACAATATCCGTAGGGGATAAGATTGCAGCTAATGCAAAAGCTGCTGATAAGGGAATTGACGGTATAAGCCAATGAATTAAGTATCCTATAACAAATACAGTTAAAAATACCAACCCAAGTGCAAGTAATAATATCGGTTTTCGTAATTTCCATAATTCATGCCTTGATACATTTTTTCCATCATAAAATAATAACGGAGCTATAAATAAAATGAAAAATAACTCCGGCTCTATTGGCACATGAATTCCTAACGGAAGTCCGGCAAGCAAAACGGCCAGTGCAATTTGAATAATCGGCACCGGTATGTATGGCATAAAATGATTTATGAAATTAGAGAGCCCGATGATAGCTAGTAAAAGTAGTATAGTTAAAAAAAACTCCATCTTGTATCTCCTCTCTTTTCTATCTCTCTAAGTCTAAAGGGATTATATTGTAATTACAAATAGCGAGCTTTGAAGTTAATATTTTTTTCTATTAATTAATCGACTAGTACCCCACCATCTGAAATACTTAATCGCAAATTAGGAATTTTTTCTTTTGAACCAGATCTATTGCATTTAGGTGCAACTATTCTTTACTATTTCCTAAGTACTTTAGACTAAACAACAGCTACACTAATACCATGGAGTTTAAAAGGAGCGGAAAGCGGCTGGGTTTCTTCCGACTCCTTTATTTTCGGTAATAGAATCAATCATTCAATTTGATTGGATTTTTTCTAATATTACCTTTTCGTAGGTGGTTTTGGACTTCAACAGCTATTTCCCTACATACTAGCTTATCATTTGCAATCTATACAACTTAAAAAAGCTCAGTATCCACAGAGTAGATACTAAACTTCTCATTCATCAAAGGAGATAAAAACCAATTCCCATAATCAAATATGCAGCAAATAGTGTCAGACCTTCAAACCAGTTCGATTCACCATCGTTTGATAGATTAATCACAAGAAGCGCAGCGGTTATCATCGCAACCAATTCTGGCAAAGTAAAAACGAGCGACATCGATTTCGGCATAAAGAGCGACACAAGAACAAGAACAGGTGCTACAAACATTGCCACCTGCAATGTTGAACCAACTGCAATTTCCACAGATACATCCATTTTGTTTTTTACCGCCATCGTAATAGCAGAAACGTGCTCTGCCGCATTTCCAACAATCGCTACGATAATAACTCCTATGAATAACTCTGTCCAACCAAACTTTGTACCAAGCATTTCAAATGTATGTACCAATTGTTCCGACACAAAAGCAACTACTACAGTTGCCAAAAGTAAAATCAATATGGACTTCTTTTTCGTCCATTCTGGTACTTCTGTAGTTACTTCCGGTTGATCGGTAGAAGCAAAAATACCACGATGTGTAACTAATTTAAAAAAGAGTCCAGCAAGATAAAGTGCAATTAAGACGATTGCAATACCAATACTCAAACTCAATGTTTTTTGAGAACTCATGGTAATAGAGAATACTTCCGGAATAACAAACGCCACAATAACAGCGAATATAAGCAAACCAGAATTGTATCTAGCAGCATGTACACTAAACCTTTGTCTTTTAAACTTAATTCCACCTGCAAAAAAAGAAAGTCCCAGCACAAGCAGTAAATTTCCTAAAACAGAACCTGTAAGTGATGCAAGTACAATTCCAACCATACCCGCCTTTAATGTGAATATAGAAATAATAAGTTCTACTGCGTTTCCAAATGTTGCATTTAATAATCCGCCTACCCTTGGCCCACTCACAATTGCCAAACTTTCCGTTGCACGTCCTATATATCCAGAAAGCCCGATAATACTAGCGCAGCTAAGGAAGAACATAAGCATATCTGACCAATTAATTAATGCTCCAACAATAACTAATGGAACACCAACGAAAACTAAAATGGCAAAAAACTTATTCACCAAAATCACCTCTTTATAAAAGTATATCTCTTCGTTATCTTCCCCTTATCTATATTAAAAAACCATATTAAATCACCTAAACACTTTTTTCCTTCTATATACATAAATTGTAGTGAACAGAAAAGGAGTGAAATTGTAAATGATTAATATGCAACCAATTTATATTGAAGGTATTACATTTTTAGCCATTTCGGTTGAATTACCAAAAACAAACTTGCTTACAGTATCAAATGATAAAGGTTATATTATGTGCGGTGCACTCGACGTAGCACTTTTAAATGAAAAATTAAAAGATCGTAAAGTTATTGCAGGTAGAGCAGTAGGCGTTAAAACCATTCAGCAGCTTTTAGATGCACCACTAGAGTCAGTCACTTATGAAGCAGAAGAACTAGGAATTACAAAAGGAATGATAGGAAGAGAAGCACTTTTAAGAATGATTTAAGGAAAGTGTAAGTGGTCTTTAAATGCATGGACTAAACATCAGTTACACATTTACTTAGGAAAGTCTGTGTAGCTGGAAGTGACTGCGTCACTTCCAGCTACATTTTTTTAGTTATTTGTGGCGAATGTTTGTCCCTAGACTTTTTAAAATGTTTAAAGACATATTTGCATCTTTTCACTTGACTCTTGTTTACAGGAGGAGTAAATTTATCTTACCGTTTCAAAACTGTTCCAATCGGAACTATTCTAAAATAGAATGAGGTGACAAAAGTGAACTTGAATAGTAAATACCATCCGAAATCTTCGGAATTTTTACATTCACTTCGACGTATAAGTAGGCAACAAATGCAATTTGTTCAAAAAATTGCATTAGAACATGATTTAACCGTACCTCAATATTCGCTTCTTATGACAATTGCCCCACATAGGGAAATTACACAAAAGCAATTAGGAGAGATTGTACAAATTCCAAAGAGTACGTTAAGTCAGTCGGTTGATGTACTCGTACAAGCTGGATGGATTGAGCGAGAACCGGTTCCCGACAACCGCCGGGAAATGCAGCTAATACTTAATGAAACAGGGAAAATGTTGTTTGAACAGATTAATCGACAAAAAGGGACACTTCATCAAGTAATTGATTCCGTTTTAGAAACACTTCCTAAAAGACAATATGAAGAATTCCAAGCTACGCTTCACTATATCGCCGACTATTTAGAAAAAGAAACTAGTACAAAGGAGAACACACAGAATGATTAAACTACTAAAAAATTTGTCCTTCTATAAGTGGATTGTTATAGCTGTTTTTGGATTAGTTTTTATTCAATCCATGTCAGATCTTTACTTACCTACTTTAATGGCAGACATTATTGATAAAGGGGTCGTTGTCGGGGATACACCTTATATTTGGAAGATAGGTGGGTTGATGCTTTTAGTTGCCGCATTTGGAGCGATCGCATCAGTCGTTGCCAGTTTTTATTCGTCAAAAGCTGCAATGGGTCTCGGGAAAGATATTCGTCGCAAAGTATTTAAACATGTAGAACAATTTTCTCTACAAGACTTTGATGAGTTTGGTACGGCATCCCTTATTACGAGAACGACGAATGATATTACACAGGTACAGCAAGTAGTTATTATGATGTTGCGTATGGTTATTAGTGCACCAATCATGTTTGTTGGCGGACTAATTATGGCTGTATCCAAAGATGCCAAACTATCTTTGGTTCTTGTACTTACTACGCCTGTATTGATAGGTGCTGTGTTATTAATACTTTATAAAGGGGTACCCCTTTTTAAAATCGTTCAAAAACGACTAGATCGTTTAAATCTTGTATTACGAGAAAACTTAACTGGTATTCGAGTAATTCGTGCATTCAATCATGAAAAACAAGAGAAGTTGCGACTTCAAAATGCAAACAAGGAACTAACAGATGTTTCCATTAAAGTAAACAAAGTAATGGCTTTTTTAATGCCAGTCATGATGCTTGTGATGAATTTAACAGTTGTTGCAGTTATTTGGTTTGGTGGGATTCGCATTGATGGTGGCGCTATGCAAATTGGTGATTTAATGGCATTTATACAATACGTTATGCAAATAATGTTCGCACTTGTAATGGCTTCTATGATGTTCATTATGATTCCGCGTGCCGCAGTATCTGCAAACCGTATCAATGAAGTACTCAACAAAATACCAACATCGTTAAATGAGGGATCAAAAAAAGCGAACAAAGAACGAGGTACGCTTGAATTTGATCATGTAACTTTTAGCTATCCAGGAGCAGAAGAGCCTGCTTTATCAAATATTAACTTCCAAGCGAAATCGGGTGAAATTACGGCGATTATCGGAGGAACAGGTGCCGGTAAATCGACACTCGTCAACTTGATACCACGTTTTTACGATGTAATAAGCGGGACAATTCGGGTAAACGGCGTAGATGTTCGGGAATCTTCTCAAGATGAAGTGCGTTCTAAGATTGGCTTTGTACCCCAAAAAGCACTATTGTTTTCAGGAACAATAAAAGAAAACATTCGCTTTGGAAAACAAGATGCTACACAGGAAGAGATTGAACATGCTGCTCGAATTGCGCAAGCGGAAGACTTTATCAGTAGAATGGACGAAGGATTCGATTCCGTCATTGCACAAGGTGGTTCGAATGTATCTGGTGGACAAAAACAACGCTTATCAATTGCAAGAGCTCTTATCCGAAAACCTGATATTTACATCTTTGATGATAGCTTCTCTGCGCTCGATTTTAAAACAGATGCCAAATTAAGAGCTGCACTGAAAGACGAAACAAAAAATTCAACAGTAGTGATCGTTGCACAGCGCGTGAGTTCTGTAGTCGATGCCGATCAAATCATCGTACTAGATAAAGGCGAAATTGCAGGAATTGGTACACATAAAGAACTTCTTGAAAATAATCGTGTATACCGAGAAATCGTTGAATCGCAGCTTTCAGAGGAGGAAATCGCATGAGCAAGCAAACAAAGTCGCACACTCAAGGCGGACGTCCAATGGGACCTGGTGGAGGACCCGGTGGCGGAAACATGATGATGGGTGGGCAAAAGGCTAAGAATTTTAAAGGAACATTAAAACGTCTCCTTACTTATTTAAAACCCCGTCGCAATCAATTAATTGCAGTGGTCATCGCAGCTATCTTAAGTACTGTTTTTTCTATTGTGGGACCGAAAATTATGGGGAATGCGATTACTGAATTGTTTACAGGTGCATACGCAAAAATGACCGGAGTACCTGGTGCAACAATCGATTTTACTGCAATTGGAAGACTTCTTCTTCTGTTAACAGCTTTATATGTGATCAGTAGTTTGTTTAGCTATATTCAGCAATACATTATGTCCAGTGTTGCACAAAAAACAGTCTATGATTTACGTGAAGAAGTAAACAACAAACTAGAAAAACTTCCACTTAAGTATTATGATGGTCGACCTAACGGTGAGACATTAAGTCGCGTAACAAATGACATCGATACCATTGGAAGCACACTTCAACAAAGTTTAACGCAATTTATCACCTCGGTTGTTACAATTGTCGGTATTATTGTGATGATGTTAACGATTAGCCCAATTCTTACATTAATTTCTATCGTTAGTTTGCCATTATCAATGTTTGTGATCCAGCCCATATTGAAAAGATCACAAAAACATTTTGCTGACCAACAACGAACACTCGGTCAGTTAAATGGACACATCGAAGAAATGTATACAGGACATCAAGTAGTAAAAGTATTTGGACATGAGAAAAAAGCGGTCGCTGAGTTTGATGAAGTGAATGAGAAATTGTATGATGCCGGACGTAGAGCGCAATTTATCTCCGGTATTATTATGCCTATGATGTCCTTCATCGGAAACTTGAGCTATGTCGTAATAAGCGTCGTCGGAGGATTATTAGTTACACAACGTGCCATTTCGATCGGTGATATTCAAGCATTCATTACGTATACTCGTCAGTTTACTCAACCCGTTATGCAAACGGCCAATATCGCCAACATTATCCAATCAACAGTCGCAGCAGCAGAACGTGTCTTTGAATTACTTGATGAGACAGAAGAAGAAAGAGAAGTAACGACTGAACACTTATCAAGTGCAGAAGGTGCCGTGACATTTGAACAAGTTGACTTTGGTTATGGAGAAGAATTATTAATTGAAAATATGAATATCAATGTATTACCAGGTCAAACGGTAGCAATTGTAGGACCAACTGGTGCTGGGAAAACAACCTTGATTAATTTATTGATGAGATTTTATGAGCTAAATGATGGGAAAATAATGATTGATGGTCACGACACTCGAAAAATGTCGCGTACTGATCTACGGACAACATTTGGTATGGTTCTTCAAGATACATGGTTATTTAATGGAACTATTAAAGACAATATTGCATTTGGAAAAGATGGAGCGACGGATGAAGAAATTTTCGATGCAGCCAAAACGGCGCGTGCCGATCATTTTATCCGCACTTTACCGGATGGCTATGATACCATTTTAAATGAAGAAGCATCCAATATTTCACAAGGACAAAAACAACTTATCACGATTGCTAGAGCTATTCTTGCTAATCCACCGATTATGATTTTAGATGAAGCGACTTCTAGTGTAGACACTCGTACGGAATTGCTTATCCAACAAGCGATGAACCGTTTAATGGAAGGACGAACAAGTTTCGTCATCGCCCATCGTCTATCTACAATAAGAGATGCTGATTTAATATTAGTCATGAATCAAGGAAAAGTAATTGAACAAGGAACACATATTGAACTCATTGAAGAAAATGGATTCTACGCTGATCTATATAACAGCCAGTTTTCAACAAAAACTGCCATTTAAGTTTTAGAAAAGAGAGCCAACAATCTGGCTCTCTTTTTTGATGGGTATAAACCCTCCTTTCTATTTATATACTAAGAAGAAGTAGATTCGGTTTGGAGGGATGTTTTTTGAATAAAGTAGAATTTAAACAGCATTTTGATATTGGATATAGTGAGATGATTTTTAAAGCAAATAATGATGAAACAATTGTCTGTATAAAGAATACGTACTCGGTACCTTCCTCTATGATTTCATCTTATATCATTCATATAAGTGGAACGTTATTTGAAGAAACAAGATGGGCATTCTTTTTTAAAGATTTAATAGAAACTAGAACAGATATAAGAGAAAACGTCCAGATTGCACTAGACAGGTATGAAGTAGATCCAGAAGATTTCGATGAAGAAGCGTTTATTCAACACCTAATAGATGAGGCAACTGAAAAAATATTAGAAACAGATTTAAATACTACTCTGAATGAAATGGAAGTTTATTAATCGTATAAAAACGCAAGCGTCCTTTTAGGGCATCTTGTCTTTACCAATTTCCGATGCTTTGGACGAAACATTAGCTACACTATTAACGGAAACTTTTATGGAGGATCTGGAAGTGACTGCGCTACTTCCAGATCCTCTCTTTTCGGTAACCTTGTGACGGATATTTGTCCTTTGCCCTCTTGAAATTTGTAGAGACACAGTGCACTAGTTTTGTTTAATGAGAGACTAGATGCTTTCCTACTCTTTTAAAAGCGGACGAAGATGCAATTTCGTCCGCTCACCGCTTATTTATCAATGGATGCTATCTATTTTTCAGGTTCCACCAACTTTGATTATCTGCCTACTGATTCATGTAAACTGTGGACGGTAAAACTAAAAAAAATCAAGATCAAACCCTTAAAATTATACTATGAATCCTTACTATTACGGGATTACTAGCATCCAAGATTCATATACTTTCTTATCTTTCAAGAAAAAAGCATGCGTCCTTTTAGTGCATATGGTCTTCACTATTTCCTAAGTGTTTTGGACGAAACATCGGCTACACTATTACCGTTAGATTAATGGAATTTGTAAAGAGACCTCACAGCGAAGCGAGAAGGTTCACGAACCGCCAATCTGAAAGCATCCGCCTGCAACGAAAATCAACCTGTTCATAGCATAAAAACTTATATACTTTCTGTAAAAGAATATTCACACTATGTAGTAGACTTATTTATAAACGAATCTTAGTAGGGCATCGAACGATAGATAATGTAGATAGTTTATATTATTTTACCTAATGCATTCTGTTTAATTTCTCCTTGTCTTCATTTAACTGCTCATGAAGTGACATAATAGGTTCCAAATTCCCTCTTGCTTGGATTGCCATTAAACCGATCGCTCTGCACGTTCAATCATGTTCTGTGCATATTGAATAAACTGCTCCGTGAGATTTGTTAGAGCTTGACCTACAGCAAATATAACATTATCCACGGAGTTGTGTAATTGAGCAATAACATTATCTACTTTACAACTCATTTGTGTGTGATCTACCTTATCAAATTCCTCCTTAATACCATATCAAATTTAATATGGTAATATCACACCGTCTATATTCATTCGTGTGTACCTTATAGTTCTTATGAGTTTGGGAACACTACCTCTTGCAAGATTTTTTAAAATGAAGGAGGAAAAAGAATGCCCAATACTAGCCAAAGACCGAATGATTTAGCGACTAATAAAGAAAGGCTAAAGAAAACAATTAATAATATGGAAGCAGCAGAAGCAGCAACGGAATTTGCAGAGGGAAAAGAACTTGCTACTATTAAGGAAAAGAATGAACGACGCAAAGAGAGTATAGAGGTTTTGAAAAATGAAGTAAATGCCGAGGCAAAGTCAAGCATTAACGGTTACATTTAAATGAAAGAAATATTAGCCCAGTAATCCTTAAATTACCGGGCTAATATTTCATATAACTTAGTCTTCCACATATTCAAGAGGTATCCCCAATCCCCTTACTTTCGAACTTATACTTCCTTGGATTCCGGCAACAAAGCTATTTTGCTTTATAGTCAATACTTGCCCATCTTTAAAATGAAACTCATAATGAGACAATTCTTTGTCCTCCTCGAACTTCTCATAATAAAGTAACTCATCGAGTTCCCTCCAATCATATATCTGCTTTTCCTTGGAGAAAAGCTTCCGGTAAGAAATCTCTTCGTCTGATAAAGTCACATAAGATAAGGAAGCAACATAAAAAGTAAACCCACAAAGAATCAAACAGAGAATTCCAGCACTAACTGTCCACTTCCGCACATCAAATAACCATAACAACGCGCACGCAAGAATAAGGAAAAACACCCCAACACCAAATGCCGCATAATTCGCTCCAGGAACATACGTAATCCAGATATCTCTCTTATCATACAGTGTATTAACAACAACTAAAGGTATTATTATCAAAAAAACTGGTGACAAAAAAGCAATACAAGCCCCAATCGCCATAAAAATATGCCTTGTATCATATCTTCTATGCACATCCAAACCCCCTTTTTAACCATATAAACTAAACATTCTAAAAAAAATAAAAAGTCACTCTTTTTATTATAAACGGTAATATTTGGGTACTCAACCTTTTTCAAATTCTTTCGGTTAATCCCTATTCATTGGGGCATACTGTGAAATAATTCTTTAACATCAATCTGTACAGTGAGGTGAATCTTATGAAAAACAGTTTGAATATATTCCGGACTGACATTCAAAACATATGCCGAAATTGGGTAGCCGCAGTACTTATTGGAGGTTTAATTTTCCTACCTTCTTTATATGCATGGCTTAATATTTATGCCTCTTGGGATCCTTATGCTCATACTAATCAACTACCAGTTGCTATTGTTAATGAGGACGCTGGTGCAGAAGTTCATGGAGATAAATTAAACGTAGGAAATGAACTAGTGAACACTTTGAAAAATAATCAAGACATGGAATGGTCTTTTACATCTCGAAAAATAGCTATGGAAAAAGTAGAGTACGGCGATTTTTTTGCAGTCATTATCATTCCCAAAAACTTTTCCGAAAAGCTAGCATCTGTTCTATCGGATTATCCCGAAAAAGCAACTATGGAATACTATGTGAATGAAAAAATTAATTCCATCGCGCCGAAGATAACAGAAAAAGGGGCAAGTGTTATTGTCGAGAACGTTAGTAGCCAATTCACAGCAACCGTTAATGGCATCATCTTCAACCTTTTCAATAATCTAGGTGTTGAACTCGAAAAAGATATGCCTGATATTAAGAACTTTGAAGAGTATGTAATAAAAGTGCAAAAAGATTTACCCGCAATTCATGAGTTACTTACTGGCACCCAAGACGATATTGCATCTGCCCAGTCCATTATCCACAAGGCACAATCACTTATGCCACAAGCAAAAGAGATAACTGCGAATGGTATCGAAACAATCGAAACTGCCCTATCCTTCTTGTCCAAAGCCCAAAATCGTTTAAATACTATGGCTCCAGTTATCGAAAATGACTTAGAAAAAGTATTGAAGATGTCGAAGGAAATGCTACAAACAACACAAAATATCAAACCCAATTTTACTGAGTTGGACAAGTTAAAGAAGGAACTCGACAATAAGATGACCTCCTCCATTCAAACAGTCCATTCTATCGAAGAAGACCTAAATTGGTTAAATAATTTAAACCATGCAGAATCTCTATCTTCATTAATATTAAACCAACAAGAAAAATTGACAGAAGCAATTAATAAAACTGCTCATTTGAAGAAGCTATTATTAGAAGCTCAGACCAATACAGGAGTAATAAACGAACAAGTAATAGGCAAAGAACAACAAATGTCAGCTATGTTAAATGACTTTCAAAAAGTTGCAGAGAACACTTCCGTTCAATTAGATGCATTTATAAAGGAATACAAAGATTCAATCGAACCAACCATTCTTGCGGAAGTAAATAATGCAAGAAATACATTACAAAATGCTACCGTAACATTGAGAAGTATCCAGGATACATTACCTAAAGTCGAACGTACTCTAAAAAATACAGACGACCATATAAAAGAAGGAAAAAAGACTTTAGATCTGGCAGTATCTCAGTATCCTTATATAAGCCATAAAGTGAATGAGTTAGCTGAAAGAATAAAGAAAGTTCAAGGGGAAACGAATATCAATGAAATTATTGAGTTACTTCGTAATGATCCAGAAGCAGAACGTAGCTTTTTTGAAGAACCTGTCATTTTAAATGAAAATAAGCTCTTTCCTATTGCAAATTACGGAACTGGAATGACCCCATTCTATACAGTCCTTGCCATTTGGGTCGGTTGTTTACTCCTTATCTCACTGCTTGCTACAGACGTTAAACACGACAAAATAATAAGGGAGCGTGAAGTCTATTTCGGAAGATTATTTACCTTCTCTGCAATTGGTCTTCTCCAAGCATTGATCGTAACAATCGGGGATATTGTTTTATTAGGTGTGGATGTAAAGGATTCCTACTGGTTTGTTCTCTTCGGGTTTCTGATTAGCTTCGTTTTCATGACAATAGTATATACATTAGTTTCTGTATTTGGTGACGTTGGAAAGGCTTTTGCAATAGTTATGCTTGTATTGCAGATTGCTGGGTCAGGGGGAACGTACCCAGTTGTTTTATTGCCAAAATTTTTTCAGTGGATTAATCCAGCTCTACCCTTCACCTATGCTGTTAGCTTAATGCGAGAAGCAGTAGGCGGCATCCTTTGGCAACGCGTCATCCAAGATATTATATTTCTCATACTAACTGCACTTGCGTTTATATTGTTTGCCACTTTCCTAAAAGAGAAAGTAAACCATAAAACAAGAGATTTGTTAAACAAATCGAAAGAATCAGGATTATTTCATTAATACATTTTGCGAAAGAGTTTATAGGTAGCAATAAGTAGCTACATTTTTTTCGGTAATCTTGTGGCAGATAAAGCTTTACCTATTATAATAAAATGTCGCATACAAGATAGGACGAAAATGGAAAAGAGCAACCATTGGTAAGTTGAAACCAACCAGTTCATCAGGGACAGCATCCAAATGTGTAGCCAAAACAACCATTTCTCCATATAAAGACCAAAGTATATAGGATTTGAGCAGAAGAAAGACCGTTTGATATTTATCGCATCAAACGGTCCAAACTAGCGGTTATTTTTGGTAATATAAGCAATGACTCAAACTTAATAACTTAAAATAATGATATCTTTCAACATATATTAGTCGCTTCAACACCTACTGCGCCACTACACTTTGTCTTTCTTGCTCAAAAATTCTACTGCAATCATTGGTGCTACTGGCTTGCTAATATAATATCCTTGGATTCTATGGGCTCCCATTTCTTTTAGGAGAAGCAATTGTTCCTTCGTTTCGACACCTTCCATTATAGTCGTCAATTCGAGTCCACTCGCAATTTCCAAAATCCCTTTCAATATTGCTCGTGACTCTCCCCCATCACTTTCTACTTCCATTACAAAAGCACGATCGACTTTCATAAATTGAAACGGCAACATTTTTAAAATGGACAATGACGAATAACCTGTTCCAAAATCATCCAATGCTATTTTAATTCCCACGGAATTGAGGGTTTCTAAAATTCGCTTAGCAGAATCAATATTTTGAGCTACGATCGATTCTGTAATTTCAAATATGAGCATCCTTGGTTCCACAAAAGTCTCTGCCAAAATTGTTTCTACATCACGTAAAAAGGTTGGATGTTGAAGTTGTTTAACCGAAATATTGACAGTAACAGTAAAGTCTTTGTATCCCTCAAGCTCCCACTTCTTCACTTGCAATGCCACCTGTCGAATGACCCAACTGCCTACTTTGACAATCGAGTCATTTTCTTCTAACAATGGAATAAAATCTACGGGACCCACTTCCCCCAAAACCGGCGATTTCCATCGGAGCAACGTTTCGAAACTGACAACTTGATCAACTGATATACTAAAAATAGGTTGGTAAACTAAGTAAAACTCATCATTTTCTAGTGCTTGATATATTTTTTTAGCAATACGTCGATTATTTTCACTTTCTTTCGCCAATTGCTCGGTAAAATAAACAAATTGATTTCCGCCACTTTTATTTGCTTCCTTACAAGCAAATGCCGCATCTCGCATCATAAGTTCTACTTGGTCATCTGCTGAATATGATCGGACTCCAACACTCGCTGTTAATAATACATTCCCTTCTTCAAAGTAAATAGGTTGCTCCAACATTTGGACAATTGTTAAGGCAAACTGCCTTTGCTCCTGGATTGTATCGATATAGGAAGTTATTACAAATTCCTCATTTGAAACTCGATATACGTTTTGCTTTCCTGTTAGTTCTAATAAACTTCTACTCACTTTAAACAATAATTGGTCACCAATCTGATAACCATTCCGTTCATTTACATCTTCGAAATGATCTATATTAATAAAGAACAGTGTTATTTTTTTTTTAGAAGTGTATTGTAATTTTTTAGCCAGGTTTTCTTCCAGTTGAACGCGATTTCCTAACCCTGTCAATAAATCACGTTTGGACTGTGTTTTTTCCCTATTTTCAAGTCGAAGTACATATATAAACACTACAAAAGTTATAGAAAGTGTTAATAATACCATAAAAATATTATTCCAAAATGCTTTTGAGATTTTATACGTATCATGGTTTGAAATGGAGTCAACTATAACGACCCAATTACTCTCTGTTTTCTGAAACTTAACGAAGCGAGCTGTGGGCGTATCAACAATCCAGCTACCATTCGTTTTTTTGTTGATTTCATTTAACAATTGACTGCTATGAGGTATTACCTTCTCAAATACCATTTCTTTTTGCGAACTAAAGATAACCTCATTTTCTTTTAATAAAAAAACGATTCCCGGCAAACTTGATTCATCTGCAAGTTCGCTAATAATATTAGCCATATTAATTACACCGGATAATACACCAATAATTTTCCCTTCGCTATTGACAACGGGCACAGAAATTGCCGTTACTTTTTGGCTGGGATCTTGATGCAAGCTAAAATCAGAACTAAACATGTTTTCACCGTTCATGGCACGTACAAATGACTCTTTTTGTTTCACATGAAATTGTGTTCCATCAGCTGCATTAACTTCACCATCTGGTGTGATAAAACCAAGCCCACAAAAATAGGGCATATTAGCATTTTGCTTATGTAAAAATAAAGTTATGTCCTCGTCTTTCTCAAGCAAATGAGATATGTGCATCGCCATCAATTGCATTTCAGCGATTCGCGCCATGGAAAAGCGATTAACTTCCAAAGTAAAGTCATTTAGTAGTCCATTTGTTTCCCTTTCAACTGAATCCAATACAAGTTGTTTTGTCGAATTATAGTTAATAAATGCAAATGTAAGAACACTTAGGAAAACAATTACTAGTAAAATATTGATGTTCTTTTGCCGCCTCATCATCTATCCACTTCCATTCAACGTCATAATGACCCTTTTTACCTATATGTATTATAATACAACATCTAATTGGAGCAATGCATTTTCTATGACGAGTAACCGCAGGAGAAACAAATACTGGGGTCTGAAAGAAGAATTATATTTTGTATGTAGGCAATAAAATACTTACCGCTCCAGTTGATAAACTACTAGACGATATATTTGTTTGTTAGTGTATCCTTATTCATCTACTCTCCCGATTCCCACAAACTTACACTTTTCTAATAGATTAATGGAGGTCTATTATGCTCCTCTGTATAAGCAAGAAGCTTATCTAAGTTCATTTGTTCAAAACCATATTCAGCTATTACTTAATAAGGTTTTGAACATTAATCCTTGCCCTTGATATGCAGGAATAATTCCATAACCAAGTTCTCCACTTTTTTCTTCCTTATTAAGATTCCATATGTTAATAGTTCCTGTTACCTTTTTTGATTGTTTATGTTCTATTGCCCATATTACCCATTTTTTCATCATCGTCTCCTTTATTCATCTGCGCTATATAGACATTTGTTTCTTCGATATTTTCGTCTACTTTTGTATTTGTAAATATATTCATTCTCGGATCTTTTCTCATGGCATACAAATCATGAGTGTCATTTTGTTCTATTCTTCTTAACAGAAGATTCTTTGTCTCTAGGTTAGGAAAAGAAGTGTAACTTATTATAGTAGCACCGTCCTTATTGGGCATTATAGGTAAAAGAGGTTAATTGTTATGCAGCTTCCGTAATAATTTCTTTACATTTTCAGCATCTCATTACTTTTATTATATCGTCCTTTTCACATACTTTCTTTACTCCTCTATTTAACGGTGGTAAACTACAAAATAGCAATTTAGTACCATTAAGGGGTGAAGCAAAATATGAACAGAGAAACTAAGGTCAAGCCTGTCATGGCCGCACTATTGTTAGGAATATTTATGGCATCTTTGGATAACACCATTGTCGCTACAAGTATGGGTTCGATTATCGGCGATTTAGGTGGAATGGACAAATATGTATGGGTTACTTCCGCTTACTTAGTTGCTGAAATGGCAGGAATGCCGATATTCGGAAAATTATCCGATATGTATGGTCGAAAGAAGTTTTTTATCTTTGGAATATTGTTATTTTTAATTGGTTCGATTTTGTGTGGAACTGCACAAACAATGGTTCAATTATGTGTTTTCCGTGCTATTCAAGGAATTGGTGGCAGTGCATTAATGCCAATCGCTTTCACGATCATTTGGGATGTTGTTCCTAGTGAATCACGCGGAAAAATGAGTGGGTTATTTGGGGCAGTGTTCGGTCTTTCTAGTATAGCAGGCCCTTTACTAGGGTCATTTATTACAGACCACATTCATTGGCGTTGGATTTTTTATATCAACATCCCAATTGGTTTACTTGCTTTAGGTCTTATTGCTTTATTTTACAATGAATCTAAAACGCATTCTCGTCAAATTATTGATTGGGCTGGTGCCATATTCCTTGTAAGCTTTTCTGTATCTCTTATGTTCGCACTCGAATTAGGTGGAGATACGTATAGCTGGAGCTCATGGCAAATTATCTCGTTATTTATTTTATCGGCTGTTTGTTTTGTTGCATTTTTAATCATCGAAAAATATGCGAAAGATCCAATTTTGCCATTTGATTTATTCAAAGAACGTTTATATACTACTAGTGTTTTAACAGGCATGTTCTATGGTGGCGTATTTATGGTTTCTACTATTTATATCCCGCTCTATATTCAAGGGGTAACAGGTGGAAGTGCTACAAACTCAGGTTTATTATTATTACCGATGATGGTAACATCTAGTATAGGAGCAGCCATGGGTGGTGCACTAGCTAATAAGTTTAGCTATCGATCTATAATGATCGTTTCAAGTATTCTCCTTGGAACTGGAGCCATCTTACTTGGAACCTTAGAGCCTTCTACTCCGCGTTGGATGCTGACTATCTATATGATGATTGTAGGCCTTGGAGTTGGTCCTTCCTTCTCGATTCTTGGTATGTCTGCTATTCAAAAAGCTCTTCCTCAACAACGAGGTAGCGCCAGTTCAACGAGTAGTTTCTTGCGCGCTTTAGGAATGACACTTGGTATTACTATTTTTGGCGTAATTCAAAGAAATAGTTTTATTTCAGGGTTACCAGAGTCATTTAAACAAAATGTGGTTGGCGGAAATAGTCGTGCCATTTTATCTCCAGAATTACGCGCTAAAATTCCTGCAGATATTTTGAAGCAAATTACAGATGTTTTATCGAATTCTTTAACTACTACATTTTTGTGGACACTCGTTCCTCTTGCACTTGCGTTTGTTTTTATTTTGTTAATGAGCAAAGAGAAACTATCCGATTCACAAATGTTTCAAGATAAATAATTTCAACTAAACAAAAATATAAAAGGTTCCAGAACAAATAAATTGTTCTGGAACCTTTTATTTGTTCTCCGTATTTTCCTTTACAGGCGGAAATATAAGTGCTTTTTTCATTTTAGAATAGTGGGCTATTGGAGCATTCACTTGATAATTACTTTTTAAAAATGTTCCCATTGAATTTTCAATTACTCTACCAGTAACATTTTGTAAAATCCAAGGAGAATGCCTAATATCTACACGAAATAATTGATCTTTCGTTTTTGTCCACAAATGATACCGTTCCGTCAACCACCGTTCGAATGGATTACTTTCAATCGAACTAGGCATCGATTCAAATGTTGTAACAAACACTTCCCGAATTGTTTTTTTGTCTCTATATATACTCTGAATCGTAAATTTATTCTTGCGTCGTTTTAAACTTATCTTCGCGTGACGAAAAGGCAAAAAGCCTCCGAGTGTCGACAATTTTACAATCAAAGAATTATTCGCATCTAAACTGAAGAAATGCACACCTACTTTCCCCTCAAATGTGACATACGTACGAACGTTTAGCTCTAAAAAAGAGCTAAATCCAAGTATAGAAGGAGTAAGTCTTGGACGATTCCCTTTTACTTTGAAAAATATTAACCCAATCCACGCCCTCCCGTTATAGAGATCCAGTTCTAGTTCAGGAGGAATGTGTTCAACCAAGTCGTCTGGAGAAACTGGCCAATGAAGAAATAATACATCATGCCATACTTGTGTCATTATCCACTGATTTCGATACATGGTATGCCTTCTTCCTACAGGGTACTGTTACGAAGTATTTCCTAAGAAGAGTAAATTCAAACTTTAGAAGACGTTCTTCTTCCAAAAGAACAGCAAAAAATATTGTACTTAACAAAAAGTAAAACAGAACCAAGTAACCCTGGTTTATCCATTTAATTGTCGATACTTAAAACTTGTTCACAATTTGGTTAACAAACATTTTACTTTTGTACATATCTTCATGAACTTTTTGTGAAGGCAGTTTCTTTCCATGGTTTTTAAAAAAGGATGGGACTAATATAGAGGCAGATACAAAACGTCTATCAATAATTTGGATTTCTATGAAATACAACTTTATTAAAATAATTCGAGAGGGGTACAACTATGAAATTGAAAATGAAATGGGTTCTATTTACAATGTTTCTCACTGTAGCCACTGTGCTATCTGGTTGTGAACCATTATTAGTATTAGATCCGAAAGGTCCACAAGCTGAAGCGCAAGCGCATGATATTATGTTTTCCATTTGGATGATGTCTGGTGTTGTAATTGTTGTTTTTGCGATTTTAATATTTATTTTAATTAAATATCGTGCTTCTAAACAAAGTGAAGATTATGAACCACCACATATTGAAGGAAATCATATTGTGGAAGCGATTTGTGTAGGAATTCCAATTATTATTGTAATAATTCTTTCCATCGTTTCAGTCAGAAGTAACTATGAAGTAGAGGCAATACCAGTAAAATATGAAGATCAAAAGCCATTAGTAGTTTATGCTTCATCTTCCAACTGGAAGTGGCACTTTAGTTATCCAGAAGAAAATATTGAGACAGTAAACTATCTATATATTCCAGCTAACCGTCCTATTGAATTTAGACTTTATTCGTATGGGCCAATCACCAGCTTCTGGATTCCACAACTTGGCGGCCAAAAATATGCTATGTCGGATATGGTTACGACGTTATTCTTAGCAGCTGATGGGGAAGGCGAGTACGATGGTCGAAACGCAAACTTTAGTGGTGCAGGTTTTGCACAAAATACGTTCCAAGTTACTTCCATGTCTCAAGCTGACTTTGATGACTGGGTAAAAGAAGTACATGAAACAGCTAAAACACTTACAAAAGAAAAGTTTGAAGAATTATTAAAACCCGGACATTTGGGGCGTTCCACTTATAATGGAACTCATTTAGAATTCTCACCAGCTCCAGAACACCAGAGCATGTCCGATATGTCCGATATGCCAGGCATGTCTGATTCACATGATCAAGAATCACATGAAGAATCAGAACACTCTCATCATTGATTCTGGTTTACAAGCTTAACTTTAGCTCATTTTTATGAGCAGCACTATATTTCCCGAAAGGAGTTTCAAAAGTATGGATTTCTTTAAACAGTTTGCGGTACCACATCCAAGCTTTTTAATATACGCATCCATGGTTGGCATTGGTCTAACTATGCTTGCAATAGTCGTAGGGATTACCTATTTTAAAAAATGGGGGTATCTATGGAAAGAATGGTTAACAACTGTTGACCATAAACGAATTGGTATTATGTATTTGCTATCTGCTTTGCTAATGCTATTCCGTGGTGGCGTAGATGCTATCATGATGCGTGCTCAACTAGCATTACCTGATAACACCCTGCTAGATTCTGAGCATTATAACGAAGTTTTCACGACACACGGGGTCGTTATGATCCTGTTTATGGCAATGCCGTTTATTATGTTTTTCTTTAATTTCCTTGTTCCATTGCAAATCGGGGCTCGTGACGTAGCGTTTCCACGATTAAATGCGATAAGCTTTTGGTTATTCTTTATGGGGATGGGATTATTCAACCTCTCATTCATTATAGGTGGTTCACCTGATGCAGGATGGACTTCTTATTTCCCACTTGCAGGAAATGAGTTCAGTACCTCTGTAGGAACCAACTATTATATGATTGCAATACAAATAGCCGGTCTCGGAACATTAATGACTGGTATTAACTTTATGACGACGATTCTAAAAATGAGAGCACCTGGTATGTCTTTAATGAAAATGCCAATGTTCACATGGTCTGCGTTTATCGCCAATGTAATTATTGTTTTCGCTTTCCCTGTATTAACAGTAGCACTTGCAATGGGAACGATGGATCGACTATTCGGAACAAACTTCTTTACAACCGCTAATGGTGGTATGGATATGATGTGGGCTAACTTGTTCTGGGTTTGGGGACATCCGGAAGTATATATCTTAATCTTGCCTGCTTTTGGTCTTTACAGTGAAATTATATCCACTTTTGCACGCCGTAATTTATATGGTTATAAATCAATGGTTGCATCAATGGTTCTTATCTCTTTATTATCGTTTTTTGTATGGGCTCACCATTTCTTTACGATGGGTCAAGGTCCAGTATCAAATAGTATTTTCTCGATTACCACAATGGCGATTGCCGTTCCTACCGGAGTTAAGATGTTTAACTGGCTGTTCACGCTTTGGAAAGGGAAAATTGTATTTACAACCCCGATGCTATACTCTGTACTCTTCATTCCTTTGTTCACATTAGGTGGAGTTACAGGAGTTATGCTTGCAATGTCAGCAGCTGACTATCAATATCATAATACGATGTTTTTAGTGGCTCACTTCCATAATGTAATCATTCCGGGAGTAGTTTATGCGATGCTTGCAGGTCTTACTTACTACTGGCCAAAAATGTTTGGCTTCATGTTGAATGAAAAAATTGGTAAATGGACAGTTTGGTTACTTTCCATCGGCTTCGTCTTAGCCTTCATACCAATGTATATTACAGGTTTAGATGGTCAAGCACGTCGTATGTATACTTATTCCGAATCAACAGGATTTGGTCCGTTGAATATGGTTGCATTCTTCGGTGCAGGCTTGATGGCTGTAGGTTTTGTTTTACTTGTTTATAACATTTACTATAGTACGCGTTATGCATCAAGGGATATTAGTAATGACCCTTGGGATGCACGTTCCCTTGAATGGGCAACACATACACCAGTACCGGAGTATAACTTTGCCATTACACCAAAAGTTAATTCAACCCAAGCATTTTGGGATTCTAAGAAGAATGGTCATGAATTATTCCCGGGTAAACTGGAAAAGATTCATATGCCTAATAACAGTGGATTACCATTCATTATGGGCTGTGCCTTCTTTGGCTTTGGATTTGCAATGGTATTCAGCATGTGGCCAATCGCCATTATTTCGTTAATCGGTTTATTGGCTTGCCTTGCTTACCGGTCATTTGAGAAAGATCACGGACGATACATCTCTGTCGAAGAGATTGAAGAAACTGAAGCAAAATTGCGAGGTGCTAAAAAATGAAGGTAGATAACTCGCTTCCACTGGAATATAGTACGGAAGAAAATAGCTTGAAGATTTTAGGCTTTTGGATTTTCCTAGGTGCGGAAATAATGCTTTTTGCAACACTTTTCGCTACCTACTTTACAATGGTTCACCGAACAGGCAGTGGTCCTACTGGAGCTGAAATCTTTGAAATTGCACCAGTATTAATGGAAACAATCTTACTATTAACTAGTAGTTTTACGATAGGTCTTGGAATTCATGCCATGCGTATCGGCAACAAGAAAGCAACGATGGTATTCTTTTTAATCACACTTCTTCTTGGTGCAGGATTCTTAAGCTTCGAAGTTTCTGAGTTTATTCATTACGTTCATGTAGGTGCAACACTACAAACTAGTGGATTTACTGCTATCCTGCTAACAACACTAGGAACACATGGATTACACGTAACATTTGGTTTCTTCTGGGGATTATTTATCCTATTACAAATTAAAAAACGTGGTTTAACTCCTGAAACAGCCAATAAATCATTTATCTTCTCCCTTTATTGGCATTTCTTAGATGTAGTTTGGATTTTCATCTTTAGCTTCATCTACTTGAAAGGAATGATGTAATTATGAAAGAATTATTCCCTTTTAAACAAGTAATGGGCTTTGTCGCTTCGCTAGTTCTTACTGCAGTGGCACTTTTAGTTTACTTTACTGATATGTCATTTGCAGTTGGTATGACAGTTCTTCTCCTAACAGCATTTATACAGGCCGGTCTTCAGCTGGTTGTATTTATGCATGCTGGTGAGACTAATGATAAAAAATCTATCTATGCAAACGTATATTACGGTTTACTTATTGCGCTAGTTACCATTTTCGGAACATTAATGGCAATGGTTTGGGATATGTAAATATAAATACTTAAAGAGAGCGTCTATACGGCGCTCTCTTTTTTAGATTTTCGAGAGTTTACCACCATTTCTTCAGAAGCTATTAGAAACATACCAATTAAAAAAATAAAAACAGCACCCATTACTGTGCCAATACCAACACCCATAACAGCATTATATTCGCTTATAAAAATTCCATATAAGAAGATAGCTATTCCTATAGAGAGTAATGTACCACCAACATATCTTGTCGCATTTAACATATTCTTATATTTTTCCACTTAAACCATCCTCCTTTTCTATATATTATTCACGCAGTTCACAAAATTGTCAAATCCTTTTTTAAAAATATCATGCATTCTACTTGACATGCATAAAAAACAAAGCACTTCGCAACAAAAAAAGAATTGCGACATAGCCTATGACTTTGCAGCAATTCTAAATACTATTACGATGGTAAATCCTCGCCAAAGATAGATACATTTTGCCTATCCGTAACGAATGCATGAACGTTCCATTTTAATACATTTTCTACATATCCTAATCCATCCGCATGGTATCTTCCTGCGATTTCTTGAATAGCCATCAGTTCATAATTGCCATCCCTTGCAAAGTCTATTGGATAAAGTCCTCCAATTGGATCTACCCATCCTTTAATCGGTTGTTTAAGCGTTCCATTCTCGTTATAAATTTCGGATAAATATTCCTGTCCTTTATACATTAAGTCCAGCAAATATTTCTTTTTTGGGTCAGAGCTTAGGACCGTTACTTTGTATTGATTTTGATAATTGACTTCATACTTTGTACGTTCATTATATTCATCCGCATCAAATATTTGTCGCATACTTCCTTCAATGAATGAAAATACGTATGCGTATATTGTGCCGCCGCTACCACCTGTATCGATGACAATGAGTATGTCGTCTACTCGATCTCCTGTAAAGTCACCAAGAAATATCGTAGGGTTATAACCCGCATTCTCTTTTAAAGGAATTATTTCGTACATATTCGTCTTTTCATTAATAATTTCAAGGCTAATATTTTTCCAAAAAGGACTTCCTTCTGTCTTTTCACCTGTAAGATAAACAGTATTTATGAAACCATCACCAGTCACATCGCCACTTTTTTGGTCGATTACAACTTTATTGTTAGAACTAGCATCACTTAAGAGCTTTGCAACTTGTTGTTGTTTATTTAATAACAATTCTCTGGATGGGTATGGTAAATGAAAGGTCAGTGCTTTATCGATTGAATTTAGACTCTGTTCCAAATCTCCTGTCTTCTTCTGCGCATCCGATAAATAATACCAGTAAAAAGAAAAATCATTTGTTTGCAACAATTTTTCGTAGTAATATTCGACTTTTTTATAATAGTATGGATAGACATCATGTGCTTGAACAAGCTCTCCTTGACTAAAACGATATACATCTACTTTATAGGCTTCACCCGTATCATGAAGCCATATTGCAAGTTCATATTGTCCATCCTGTCCATACGTACCTGGCATGTCTTCTGCTTCTAATTTACTATAGACCATATTGTTCGTAGGTAATCGCACAAATCCTTTATTCGTCCATTGCAAAAGGTCCAATTCCGACCACATACTCCCTTTTTGCCAACCAACAATGATAGTATTTATCCAATTCTCTGTTAATGGTGCTGCCATTAAATCCGTAATGCCATATCCACTTCCTTTAATATGGATTAAAGGAAGCCATTGATCATTCATTATCTTTAAAATCAAAAGATAATTTTGCTTTTCATATTTATATGCTCCAATTATTTCTTCTATATGATCCCCATCTATATCAGCCACCAATACGGCCGGGCTCTCTTGGGTATTCGGTAATTCAAGAATCGTTGCAGTTGGGGGTAAAAAGTTTTGAAATAAATTTACATAGTCACTCATAGTACCCTCCTTTCCAAATAACATATGCTTAGAAATGGTAGGACAACACATGTATCGCCAAATTGAAGCATACTTAGCACCAGTTTTAGCATGTAATAAAAGACCATGATAAAATATTTCTTAATAAAGGAGGTTTAGAAATTGCAAAAGCTTGCATTTGAAATGTCATGGGATAGGGCATTGTCTGATAAAGATCGGAAAGAAATTGAGAGGATTTTTCTTCATACAAATAAAAGGGAGTTTCCAAGTGCTCGGCTTTCACTTATATGGCGAGCAACTAATCATAAAGGTGATTTATTAGTTACCGTACTTGTTCATAATTTCACTGATGAAATACTTATTTTTAGTGAAAAAAGAGTGACCTATTTGGAAAATAATGAAGTTATAGCAGAGAATACTTTTACACTTTCAACGCTTATAATCCAACCTAATACTAGTATGCCATGGACTTTTATTTTTACTAAAGATAGTTTGAAGAAGGTTATAACTCTTGAAAATGGTCATTTAGAGATGATGTAAATTATTTAATTTCAAATTTGCATACATGTTTAATTATTTTTGAACCATGTTAAAAGGGCATCAAAATAGTTTAGATGGGAGGTTTTATTTTGACAAGAGATAATCATCAAGGAGCTAGCAACAATAAGGGGTCCATGGCTAAAAATCCAAGTAGCAAGAAAGAAGAAATTTCTCTGGAATTAGCTGAGTTAGGAAATTTGAAACCAAAGCAAGGAAAGATGACTCAAAATCAACGAGAAAAAAGCGAAGAAGAAAAATCTTACTAAATTAAACTTTAGCAGGTTGGGGCATAATTCCTGTGCTCCAGCGTGCACCATACATATGTATTACGTTATTTAGAGCACCCTGTGCCTTTCCGATTGTGTATAATACATGTAAAGATATGTGTTATACAGTTAGGATGTGTGCAATGGATCCAAATGAAAAACAGCATAAGGATATATGGAAAGATGAGAGTATTGAAGAAGAAATAGATGAAGAATTTTTAGAGTTTGTATTGGCAGCTCAACAAGAGGCTCTTCTAAAAGCGGCGCAAGAAAAAACAAGTCGCAAGTCTAAACGTCCTTTTCCTAAATGGATATTCTATCTGATGGCTACCATTTTGTTCGTTAATACATTTGCAGCTATCTTTTCTGTATATTCCATTCCAGCAATTGAGTTTTTAAAAACTTCTGCAAAATTATCTTCTCAAGAAGATATTACTAGTTTAAAAAAGTCGGTTGTCGTTGTTTTAACAGATGGCAGCAAAGGGACTGGCTTTTCCATATCAAGTGACGGAACAATTTTAACAAATTATCATGTCGTGGAAGGACATAAGACCGTTACAGTTGGTTTTCCAGATGATCGTCGTTTCAAAGCTAAGGTGGTAAACACTTATCCTTCAGTTGATCTTGCTGTGTTAGAAATAGATGGCCAAGACTTGCCCTATTTGGAACTAGCGAAACAAACGTCCTTTGAAGAGGACGACCCCGTTTATTTTATTGGTAATCCCCTAAGTTTTACGGGTATTGCAAATGAAGGTAAAATTATAGATTATATTCAGTTAAGCGATTGGGAAGAACCTGTCGTTATGATAAAGGCACCTGTTTATCGTGGAAATAGTGGAAGTCCGGTTTTGAATAAGTACGGGCAAGTGATTGGCGTCGTTTTTGCTACGTTGGATCATGATACGTATGGTAGAGTAGGATTATTTATACCGATTGATGAGTATTACAAACAGCAAAATGGTACGAATTAGAACCAATGTAAATGACCGTAAGCAATTTTCTTAGCGGTCTTTTTTTAGATTAAATCAATGTAACTACAACTTAAAACAGCATCGAATAGATAATTCTACTCTAAAGGATGTTATACAATTTGAGACTACTTTAATTTATCACTCATTTGAATCATTTTTATATATGTTACTTCAAAGTGGAAGCAACATATATAAAAGTATTTATTTGTTCATAATTTTAAATGCAGGAACCACCACAAATCTGAATAGTTTGCATGGCTGCCACCGAACCCTAGTATTTTACCATTTTGAAGAAAGTTGAAAGATCAACCGGAATTTCTTATAGAACGTCATATGTAACGGACATTTTACGTATGTGTACATATTTCTCGAGGGTTTCCACTAGAAAAAATAACGAAGGCGCCCTATCATAAATGTATGCTTTATAGGGCAAATACATCTAGAAAGAGGCCTTCTTATTGTATCTATAATATAGACTAATCTACCAAATAATAAAGAATACTAATAAATCATTTTTGTCAACTCAAATTGCACTTACGTCAATCACAAATCGATATTTCACATCCAAAGTTAATACGCATTCGTTGGATTCGTCAATTTGGTCGGCTGAAATTACTTCAATCTTAGGAACAATAGTTTGTTAATTCGCAAACTCCATTCTACAAAAGTGCCCTTTTCTGTATCTTTCCCCTGGTTTTTATTAGTTGATCAACACGCATGATAGCATATATAAAAAAGAACACAGAATGCTAAATTATCGCATTCTGCGTTCCCTGTTTCATTTTATTTTAAGGCTCTTTTCGTAAAGTTTGTTGTTTTCGGGAATAAACAATGGAACACTCCATCCACTCTGTGTTTACAATATTATTAAAAGCAACAATCTCTTTGAAAACAGCCTATTTTAAAAATTGTTCTTCAAAATAGTTCAATTGGTAGTCTAAAGTTAAAGAATCGTTAAACAAAAAGGTATTTCCATCCACTTCAATTACATGGTTGTTCTTCACAGCTGGCATTTCTTTATATAGATCCGTCCTTTGATAGGAATTATCTTGGTCATTGTATTTACTAACAATCAAGTAGTCCCCAACATAGTCAGGTAATACTTCAGATGAAATCATGTAGTATCCTTCTTTACTTGTCATTTCCTTTACTTTTCCAGGCATTTTCAGACCCATTGCTTGATAAAGAACTTCTGTGCCTCTTCCCCAACTATCGCCAAGAATACCCATATCTTTATCGTAACTTTCCATTACAGTCACTGTTGAATTTTCACCAATTTTTGCTTTAATTTTAATTCCTACAGTATTTGCCCGTTTTTTGAAGTCATCAATCCAGCTTTGAGCTTCTTTTTCTTTGTTTACCAATTTACCAATTTCTAAATGTTGTGTTAAATAATCTACTTTATTATACGTATAGGTAATTGTTGGAGCAATTTTTTTCAACTTATCTAGGTTATTATTATCACTTGCTCCAATAATTAAATCTGGTTTTAATTCAATAATTTTCTCTAAATCCTCATCTGAAACAGCTTTAATATCTTTTAATTGATCTTTAAGTAATGGGCTTTCCTTAGACCATTCGTCCACCCCTACGATATTGATGCCAAGTGAGATTAAGTCACCTGCATTACCAGTCAGAACTACTACTCTTTTCGGATGAGCGGGTACTTCAATAGGTCCATTTTCAGATTGATATGTAATTGTTTCATTTTCGTCCTTTTTATTTTCATCCCCTGCTGACTGATTTTTTGAACTATTGCCACAGGCACTAATAATAAGAACACACATTAAAATGAAAGGTAAGATTAATTTTTTCAATTTAAGATTCTCCTTTATATTTGTTATCATCTCTATCGTTTTTCTATTGATAATGATAATCATTACTATTTAAAATAATAGTCTCTTTTTAATTTCTTGTCAATAGCTACTTAAGCTAAATTTTCCATTTCTATCGGCCGTTCGCTTACAATATGCGGGTTAGAGAAAATTTTGGAGAAATATCAATCGTTCTATACGTTTGAAGATGAGGAATTGCTTATTTGACCTGAATGAGGATACGAATGGACAGCACATGGGTACCAAGAAGGAAAACTGTTTTTGGAAACCGTTGATTTGTCGGTCTTTATCTGGCTTTTTCTTTGTTTTTTCCAAACAAAAAACACGAGGAAAATTGGATGGAGAGTCCAATTTTCACTCGTGCGATTTACCGTTTATCTTTGACCATTTTAGCTATTTAACGACTATTATTGATGGGAGCACAATATTTGTAGCTTTGGAATAAAGTTTGATTAAAAGAATGCTACGAACATTGATTTTATTATAGAAGAAACCCACGCATTTTAAAGAAAGATGTTGGTGTATATAACAAAGTATTAGGTGGTACATGCGTGACTGACTTCGTGTGTCCAACTAAAATGCAATGTCTAGGTTGTAAAGCAAAAGTACCTGAACCAGACCAAGAGGATGAACTTTTAGAAGTTATTCAGTTATCAAAAGATATGGCTAACGCTTCAAGCAAATGGGGTTAGGAGTTGAAGTTCGTAAAGCAAAAGAAATGGCCAAGCAAGTTAAGATCGAATTAAAAGAAATTGACTTGATACAACAATACAGAGAGGAACGTCATTATGAACCAGCAACAAAGCGTAATCCATTCAGATAAGCGGTAATGGCTTGATAAAGTGCATCAGCAACGTAAAGATCATTCACTTACTATTGATATTGAAACAATTGATTTTCTCGTAGAACAAAGGATTCCCATAACTTATCTCAACATTAGTGAGCATTCAAAAACAGTTGATGGAAAAGGTATCCACCAAAATACAATTAAACGTAATGAGGAACTACATTCTTATTATCACAAACATAACAGAACGTATAAATTAAAAAACACGCGTAGAATGCCTGTAATGTCCTCTATATTTGACGAAGGATCATTAATCTGAACGGGGTATGTATACATCATCCAAAAGAGGTATATGTGGCTTTCGAAAGAGGATTTGGTGTATAGATTAATTGCGGTTGAAAAATACTTTGCAGAAAACCAAAAGCGATGCGTAACTAAACAATTTGAGCAGTTTAAATAGAAAATTAATGAGATACAAAAGTAGCCTTGTTAAAAACAATTTAACAAGGCTACTTTAACTATTTTCTTCTACAATCGTAATTTGTTGAAGAAGAAAATGTTGTTAATAAACTTCATGATTGCTTTCCTGTTTCCACAACAGAATTTCATTAGCAACTTTTTCAGGACAGTCCCAATGAAGGTGGTGTTTAGTGTTTTCTATGCCTATTACCTTTAATACTTTAATGCCTTTTTTAATTTCCTGTATTCCCTTTTTTCGGGATGAATCTGTCGGTAGAATTGTTGCATGAAGTAATAAAACAGGGCACTGAATACTATCAAAAGTGGTCGAACAAGGCTCTTTATAGAATGCCTTAATAATTGCTAAAATACTGAAAACATCGGCCTTAAATATATAGTTATCTTTAACCTTTTTAAAAGTAGATGTTATTATTGAATTAAGATTTGTATCCCATTGCTTTGTTGTGTAACTTTGGTATTCTTTGACCACTTCGTCCCAAGAACCATATATACTTGATTCAACATATTCCTTCCAATCTATCAAGGCTTTTTCCTCTGTCAGTCCATCAACATGTTCAGGAAACGCATATCCTCCGTCTAATAAAATAACGCCGCTTATCTTAGTCGGAAATAGTTTTGCTACGTTTAGGCAAATGTCTGCCCCCCATGAATGTCCCAACATGTAAAAAGGTTTATTAGTAATTTTTTGTATTACTTGATAAATACGTTTTGCTAAGGAGGAAAACATATAATCCTCCTCCATTTTTAGTGATTCAGTTTCGCCATGTCCTGGGTTATCTATAAGAATAAGATGAAAATCATTTATTAGGTATTCAATAAGCCCCAAAAAACTTTTTAAATCACCAGTCATTCCGTGAAGACAAACAAGTGAAGGAAGATTGTTATCACCAAATTCACATCCGTGAAAAGTACTACCATCTACAGCTATTTGAAACTTCTTCAATTCTATTCCTCCCCCTCAATTTCACCTTTTTAGTTATATTCTTTAATCTGTTTACCTTCAGCTAATTGATCTTTATTCAAAACGATGGTTTTCTATATCCGGCAAAATCAACACATTTGCTCATATAATTATTTTTGGGGTTAATTTTATTTAACTCAGTTGTTTTTAGTATTGCTTAGTGCCTTTATAAAGCAGGTTTTTTCATACTTAATTTACTGAGTTTAACGAGTTGGGTTCGTTCTCACTTCAAGTTAAAAATACCCTTCCCAGTCCCTATATTTATTGGTAATGATGAATGTTCGTGTAAAATGGACCAAGATTCATTTACTCTTCTTAAACAGAATGTGAATCTATTTGTCGTCTGACGAAGTATTTCTCCTGATTCATTTTGAGCAGCAAACTTAATAGCACAGCGAACAAAAGCCATGTTCGAACTTTCCTCTACTACTAAATCATTAAAATCTATTTTGAGTAAAACGCCTTCCTCAGTTAATCCATTAAACCATTCTTTCACCATTTCTCGCCAATTGGAAATACCGATGCTTTCCCACTTTTCCCAGCAATCATAAATATGTATATCAGAAGCGTATGAAGATAAAAATCTTTCAACATCTTTCTCATAAATGGCGGATTTGTAATTTTCCAAAACCTCTTGCACATCACCAAATTTAGTCGTCATTAATTCATCCCCCTTTACTGTAATTCAAAGTTTATATTCATTATAAGATTACTTATTCTGTACGCACAACATTTTTTCTTCTTCATAGGAATTGGTCTAACTCTACCATTTAATGTACATTCATTACTAACTATCTAAATAAGCTTTTCTCCATACTAGTCGTTCTTTTTCATTTAATTGGTTTTCCAATGTCTCGTCCCAGCGTTCTAGTAATGTATTCCAGACTCGAGCATAGATGATGTCTTCTTCTTTGTTATAAAGGATAATCTCTACGCAAGGGACATCCTCTATAAACAAATCGGTTGTCGAGACAATTTCAGAGATAACAGTTTGGACATCTCCCTCTTTCTTTTCCAAGCCATTCGCTTGAAGCGCATGAATGATTGACTCGTTTTCAAAAGATAGTTCTTCATCCAAATAGTCTTCTTTTACGTAACGATAAATGTCGAGCTGTTCCTCAGGAGCCTCTTTTAATACGCCTTTTAAAAATGCTTCATGGCTAGGACTGTAGAGAACATTCTGAGACTCTGCTTCTTGCTCTTCTTCAAATATACCGTTTTCTAATTGTTGAAATCCTCTATCAGTTAATTTATATATGCTCTCACTTTTCTTAATGAGGCGAGTTTTCAACATAATCTCTGTTAAATCTTGAATAAAGAGCTGCTCCACAAGTAGCAACTCACTTATTTCCTCTGCATTTGCAATTTTAGCTTTTTGAAAAGTAATAAGCATCATTTTCATAAGGACATCCATTTTTGTCCGCTTCATTGCAATGAATTCAGCTTCGACCGAATGGATCGGTATACTCCACATAGCGGAATGCATGATTTTTACCTTTATATTTTGTTGCAGTTCTTTTTTTAATCTCTTTTCCAAATCACGCATGTTCTTATACTCCTAAGTCAACTTCATTAGTTTTTGGTCTCGGAAACCATTTTTATTTTTTACAATATCGAGCAATCGTGTATACATCTTTCTTGAATCTTTTAGTTTCGTCCGCTCCGTAAACATGTCCGCACTTCCTACAAGAACGAGCAATTCCCTTGCTCGGGATAACGCTACATTTAAACGTCTATAATCATTTGCAAATCCAATATCACCATTTTTATCCTTATTATTACGAACCATGCTCAATAGGATGACATCCATTTCCATACCTTGAAACTTATCGACTGTTCCGGTTCTGAAAGTTAAATGCTTTAAGTTAGTTTCTTGTTGAATCAGTCTATCTATCCTTTTAACCTGCTCACCGTAAAAACTAATTACTCCTATGCTCTTTCTTTCATCTTGCCCCATTCGCCCTTCATTTTTGGCGGTTTCGGTTGCCTTGTCCAAATCAATTAAAACGTCTCGAATTGTGTCTAATTCCGCCTGGTTAAAACGACTTTTTCCATCTTTTACTCTCTCTTCAAAATAAGCCGGTTCGTTTGGCATATTGATCCATAGAAGATGATCGTTTCTTTTTACATAATTAGATTCAAGTAAATGGTCACGAACAGAATCGGAATCCACTAATCCACATTGCAGGCGATAGTTTTCTTCCTCGTAAAATGGTGTAATTGTCTCCATAATACTTTCATGCATTCGATACTGGATGGCTAACATTGTTTTATTGCTTTTTGGTAAGTTTTTAAATAGTCGTTCAAATAAAGACTCTTTTAATAGTTTCTTCAATTCATCTTTTTCCTCGAAACTATCGCTCTCTTCTAAAATTGCTTTTAGTGTTTCATCGAGCGTATCTTCTCCGACTAGAGGAGGGAGCTGATGATGATCCCCTACTAAAATAATCTTCTTCCCTTTTAACATTGGCAAAAGTAATTCAGGTGGAGTGGCTTTTGACACCTCATCAATTATAACGACATCGAAAATAGGATAATTGTCCATAAACTCTTTTCTAGCGGATGCTACACAAGTTGTCCCAATTACATTTGCGTGTCTTACATAAAGTTTTCGAATTTCATCCAAATCATGGTCGTTTGCCTCTTTTAGTAAAGAGAACCATTCGTTTTGGATAGGATGCGTAATTGGTATCTGCTCTAGTTTGTGCGTAAGAGACTCTATCTTTTCCGATATAAGCGTTAATTTGGTTAATGTTTTCTCATGCTCTTCTTCAGGATTCTTATTCATTATTTCTTCTAAAGCTTTAACTTGTCTCTCTTGCTCTAGACCTTCTGAATTCACTTTTTTACTTTCATGCTCTTTTTCTTGAAGTTCTTTTATACACATTTCCATTTTTTCAGCTGTGTTTTCCGCATTATTTTTTTTAATTTCTATATTACTTACATATTGGGTTATTGTTTCTTCCGTTTTCTTCAAGTGATTATATGCATTTTCTTTTTGCTGTATTTCCGATTGTAAGTGATGTAGTTGTGGAATATTCTCTACATTTCCTAATTGTCTCCGAATTTCAACGCTTCTTTCTATTAACAGATCCAACTGTTCTTTTTGGATAAATCCATTGTTTTTCAGTAAGTTTCTGTTTTGTTCTATTTGATAAATTGTTTTCTTTACTTGCTCTGTCATGTCAACTTTTATCGTTTGGAACTTCTCAGTAGAATCCGACTTTGCTTTTGCTAAAATTGCTCCTTGTTTCCATACAAATTTCTTCCTTACATTTAACCCTTCCAAATACACTTCTAATTTTTCTATCGTTATTTCTCCCGAAGTTAATAATCGTTTCATACTGTCGATGAATTGATGGATTTCTTTCACAGAATAAGACGAATCAAAAATAATCCCTTGGCTATTCACATTATTTTTTACATTTTCTAAAGATACCTGATTCTCTTTCAATAAACCTTCTATATATCCAATAGCAGACAAAAGTCGTTTATTTAGTTCTTCCCAATCCTCAAAAGACCGAATCGTTTCTATTAAACGGTCCAACTCTGCTATTTGACGCTCCAACATAGAAAACGGCATTATATCATTTTGCGTCATATAGCTTTTCAAGGAATCTAATTTGCGAACGGAAGGAATTTCAATTACAAACTGTTCTAAGCCTTCCATTTTCAATTGCACAACTTGATATTCGTGTCTTGTTGCATTTAATATCTCTTCTGCAGTTCTAATCTCTTGTATGGTTTGTTGATAAAATAACTGAACTTTAGACATTTCGATTTCTAAAACTAATTGATTCATTTTTTCAATTAATTCTGGACTCGTTAAATTGGACTGGATGAAATCTTCCATCGTAGTCATTTCCTTCGATAGTTCTTCGAAAGATTTTTCTAAATTCATTCGTGTATTTTCAAGCTCTTCTCGTTCTTTTTTCAGAAGAACTAAACTTCTTTTAAGCTTCTTTATCTCTTCTATTCTAGAGGCATATTCAAGCTTGGCAGCATCTTTCTTTTTTATATCTTCTTGTAAGGAAATTAAATGATTTTGTAGGGTTTCTATTTGTACTTTATCATTAGCTATTGCATCTTCTAGTTGTCCTTCTTTTATGGAATGAGATTCTATTTCATGTTGTAATACACTTAACGTTTGATCTTTCCAATATTGTCCTACGTTTTCTTCTATGAACTTCTTTCCCTCTTCTTCGATACTCTCTGTTCGACCAAACCGTAATATACGTATGTCTTTATTTGAAAGTAATCTACTAAGGGCATTATCAACAGCCAAGTTAGACTGGGAAGCAACTAAAGTACGTAGCCCTGCTTTAGCATTTTGTTGACAAATTTCAGATATCACAGTAGTTTTCCCTGTTCCGGGAGGTCCTTGAATAACATATAAGTCTTTGGCAGACATAGCCCCTATAACTGCTTCTTGTTGGAATTCATTTAACTGATTATGGAATACCAACTCCTTACGCTTATCTGTTATACGTATTGTTGGTCTATCTTCAAATAATATCTTTTCAAGATTGGCATTTGCTGCTAGGCCATTTTGAAGGTCTTCAAATCCTTTTCGAAGTCTTCTAATTTGGCTTAGCGTCGCAAAATTGCTGAATACAGCTTCTCTCGTTCTGGGGTTTAACTGGTTTCTTCTTGCCATATCTCTGAGCTTTGGTTTAAGCTCGATTTCTACTGTTTTTTTATTGCGATCAACTTTTAAAACGTCACCAATGTCATTTTGAAAACCCTTCAAAGTTACACTGAGGTTCTTTATTTTATTCCACTCGTTTCCGTCTAAGTTACACCCCACAAGTGTCATTCTATTAAAGCCTTCATTTAAAATCATTCTTGAGTAAGCAGTTGTAATGTCTGCAATATCCGCATTGCGCTCTTGAATCTTCAAATACCCTTCCCAACTAGAAATCCGTTTCTTCACATACTCGGATCGTTCCTCTGCTATAGGTAATTCACGAATTTTAGCATGTAATTGGATAGGTAAACCTGCACCATTATTCCGAGCAGTTATGAGTTTCAAATTTACCGGTAGACGTCTATTTGTCCGAACTCGAACTTTGGATCCTCTTATATAAAAGCCCGTTGCTAGTAAACCATCGTTTTGTAAAACGCATTCCATCACTGCAACTTTACCATTTAATTTTTCTGCTAGTATCTCATTTATTTCATTATCAAAATAAAGGGAAAGGGATATATTCCCGTGAGAATTAACTGGACGCTTTTCTATATGTATATGAAAGGATTCTTGCATTTTAAAAAAGGCATGCTCATCTTTGGACAATTCTAGAATTCCCGCGCGAGCCTTATTCGTTATAATAAGATTGCATCGCATCGTTTCTATATTGGCTAATTCTTTTCGCATCGACATGCCTCCTTTTCATTTATATAATGTTCAACTTATCTATGTTAGCACTTTTCATGCAAATCTTGAATGTAGAAGTTTTCCATCAAACCTTTCTCAATTTCAGTCGGGTTTGAACCACTCTGAATTGTAGATTTCTATATACATACCGCCATTATTTAAAGTGGAGAGCTCTTGCGCAAGCTCATTGCATTATAATTTAGGCTTAATAAAGTTAAAAGCGAAGGGCTTGGTTAGCTCTTCGCTTTTGTATTATGATGGCCAGAAAATTAATGATTACTCACTAAAAACTACTTTCGTTCAATCCCTGTCTAAGAAGGATGTAATGGCTTCGTTTATTAAATATGCACCAAGCTTTACAGTTCGATTATTTTCGTCCAATGAAGGATTAACTTCCGAAATATCAAAGGAAAGCGTCTTTTTTTTGGTAGTGACATTTCGAATGATGGATCGTACAACACTTGGATCCAACCCAAATGGTGATGGAGCACTTACACCTGGCGCAAAAGCGGCATTCAGTACATCTGTACATAAAGTAAGCATTATATAATCTTGTTGGTTTATAAAATCATTGATTCTTGCGTTCACATTATCTATTTCGCTTATATGTATACTTTCTTCCAAGATATAATTAGCTCCCAATTCATCCGCTCGGTCAAATAATTCTTGTGTATTTCCGTAACGTTGAATGCCAACAACGAAATAGCTACTATTATCATCCTGATCTAGTATTTGCTTAAACATAGTGCCAGAAGAAGTTTGCTCGTCATATGAACGTAAATCAAAATGGGCATCTATATTAATAATCCCTAGCTTTGCTTCTTTTCCTAAATAGTTTCGTACACCAAGATAATGTCCGTAAGTGGTTTCATGTCCACCACCCAAAATAATAGGTATCATTTTTTTACTTAAAATTTTAGAGACAACATCTCCAAGTTGTTCCTGTGCTTTTTCTAATTTATCATCTCTGCATGCAATTGTTCCAATGTCTGCAAGATGCTTTTGGTTAGGTATTTTCCATGGTAATTTAGCTAATTCTGATCGTAGAGCATCAGGAGCTTTTGCAGCACCTATATTTCCTTTATTTCGTCGTACTCCTTCTTCACTTTCAAAACCTATAATAACGCAAGTTTCCTCGCTAGAGTTGTAATCATCCATTCTTTTGGACAACTCAATAATTTGGTGATATCGAAAACTTGATCTATTTTCCGTATGATCGGTACGTCCTGACCAGATACCTTCTTTAACTTCGTTTAACAAATTATTCGCCCCTTCTGAATTATTGAAATCTATATTGTCTAAATTATATAGGAAAGTATGTAAATTTTCTAACACCATTACAAGTAGAATTTTTTAAATACAAAAAGACCGGCTCCCAATGGAAACCGGTCGTTTAATAATTAAATTAAGTAAGCCGCCTTTGCCGTACTCTAATAAGAAAGTTTTAAACCACCACTCCTCAAAGTGGGTGTTCGCAAAAGTTATCCTGCCTGTCCTCATTGTCGTAAGAGAATGAGGCATGTCATTCCAACTTCTATATAAAACTCCCTGTTACAGCATAAAGGTTAAAACTTAATATCCATACGTACAATGCAGCCTATGTGTATATAATAAACCCTTTTGAGCTTTTTATCAACGGAAAAAGCTTCCACTTTCTTTTTAGCATTGATTAATGGGCATCAGGGAATACTCTTTTTATTGTATCGGAGAACTCCTTAAAAAATCCTTCAACTGGTTCGTTTGCTCTAATTTTTTCTCCGTATTCAGTAAACTGTTTTGCAAAATCTGGATTGGTTGACACGTATACATTTTTAAAATCGGCATGTGTAGCTCTTGCTTGATCTGCAATCTTAGTCTCAAGTGCCTCACTTTCGCTAACACCCTCTTTAAGCTTAACGGCCACATATGCATTTTTATCCGTGACGATAACACTTGCACTATCTACTTCGCTCATTTTTGTTATTTCATCCGCAACATCATCCGCTAGTTCCAACTTATGATCATTATTTCCAGTCACATCGGTATTAACGTTTTCGTTCGTAGTTGTTGTTGTGGTTGTATTGTTTTCGGTAGGTGTTTCAGTAGTAGTTTTATTTACCTCTGTTTCGGTTTTATCAGCAGTCTTGTTTGTTCCACATCCCACTAGCGAACTAATAAGAAGTAATGTCATAGATATTTGTAGTATTTTACTCAATGAAAATCCTCCCTTATTTAACTCTATGAGGTTAACATGACCCTGTTTAGTCATTTTTATTCGTTGGCTCTTCGTAATATTTGTAATCAAACTGTAAATTACCTTGATAAACGTAATAGTGACAAGGGCTTAGGGCATCTTGCAACGTTACCAGGAATAAATTCCCTTCCGATTCTTCTACTTTTACATGCTAAAATCGGTGCAAGTAATAAATAAAAAAAAATCAGGAGGTATACGATGAAAAAACGTTTCGTTGCAACTACATTATCAGTCGTAATCGGTTTTAGTACACTAGGGGTTACTCCAGCGGCTATTCATCCAATAAAAGCCTCGGCTGCAACAATTAATTTGCAGAATAACCAAAAAGCAGTAGAAGCAAAGGCAGATCAATTAATCCAAACTGCGAAGAGTTTAATAGGGAAGGCAACTTACAGTAATACTGTGTACAAAGCAACATATCCTTACAAATTTTCTTGTGCAAGTTTTCTTATGTACATTTTCGAAAAAAATGGAGTAGATCTTGGAACATATAACGAAGATTATATGATGCAACAAGGATCTTATGTTGCCAGAAATCAACTACAAAAAGGGGATTTACTTTTCTTTAGAAGCAAGACTACGGGAACCGATCCAGATCACGTTGCAATGTATATTGGCGACAACAAAGTCATACACATGGCTGATTCCAAACAAAATATTGTCATCTCAGACTTAAATAGCAAACCATATTATACGGACAATTATGTAACCGCTCGTAGAGTCTTACCAACTTTACTCCCGTCTAATCCAGCAACTAAAGGGGATAACATTGTTACAAAAGCATATAGTTTAATTGGTAAGGCGAAAATGGGTAGCGTCAACAATACATCTTCACTAAGTTTTACTCCCACTGGTTTTGTCGACTACGCGTATAAATCAAATGGTGTTAACTTAGGCACAACCAATTTGAAAGAACTAATGAACAAAGGTACTACTGTTTCTCGCGCAAACTTAAAGAAAGGTGATTTGATCTTTTTTAATAGTGTTAAAGGTTCAAAAACACCATCTTTGGTAGCGATATATGCTGGCGATTATCGTATCATCATTCCAAATTCAAGCGGGGTCTTATCAAGAGTACTATTTGTAGATTATTATAATCAGCATTATATGACTGCAAAACGTGTTTTTTAAGTGAGTGAATACCTAAGCGTACGAGCCCCACGCCTTTACATAGTATCTGGCCAACTTTCGTCTTAATATGGTCAGACACTATGTAAAAAATTATTCTTTCTTAGCAGTTACTAAAGAAGCATTCATCGCATATTGCGAGAATGCTTCTTTTTCATGTATCAACTATTTTCTTTTAAATTATTGGCAAATTCAATCATGGAACGGCTTGACATTGGTCCTTTAATGAGCAAAACTGCTTGATTGTCTAGCTTTGGTTGAAGAACTTCCATCACTCCCTGGGTATCCTTAAACATATGAACATCTGCTTTCGATCCATCTTCCATCGCCTTCCTAGCTATTTCTTCTGCTTTACTTCCAATTGTAATCAAGGTATGAATATCTCTTTTTGCAACAAGACTTCCAATTTCAGCATGGTACTTCTTTTCAAAGTTCCCTAACCGTTTAATATCTCCGAGTACTAGAATGACATTTTTACCTGCCCCAATTGAATCCAGTACCTTTAATGCAGCCTCGACAGAAGTAGGATTATTTGTCCACGTATCGTCAATGATTGTACTCCCGCCTTTTCCACTAGAAAACTCCAAGTGTCTGCTCATATTTTTATATGTTTTTAAACGAGAGATAGCTTCCTTAATATCCATCCCCATTTCGTTTACAGCAGCAATTGCAGCAAGCGCGTTATACACTTGATGTTCACCATATCCTGGTATAAAAGCGGTATACTTTTTATTCATAAAATTAATTTGAAAATTCATTCCGTTTTCGGTAAATTGAATATTGGAGGCCCTAAAATCAGCCTTTGAACTTTCTCCAAAGTAGATAACCTTCCCTTTAAATGAATGCAAAGAAACTTTTTTAGTATTTGTATCATCCGCATTTAAGATTAATGTGCCATCTTTTTTTATACCATCTACTATTTCTGACTTAGCATTGATATAACCTTCTAGATTTCCACAACCATCTAAATGATGAACACCAATATTAGTAATGATTCCTATTGTAGGCTGATAAATCATACACTGATGTTTAATATTACCCGTATTACCCAATCCAAGTTCAAATACTGCAGCTTTTGTTTTTTCATCGATGCCCGTCAAATAGGGAAATGATTGGCGAGGCTCATTCTTACTGCTAATGGAAGCCTGGACACTCCGGTCTTTGATTAATATATGTTTGATCATTTCTTTCGTAGTTGTTTTACCACATGTTCCTGTTATTGTAACAACAGGTATCTGAAACAAATTCCGATAATAATCCATGAATTTCCAATAAGCTTGCACAAGACTCTTAACTTTTATGACAGTAGTATCTGACAGTGCATTTTTCAGTTCGGAAGAGGGCTTATCAGAAATCACAAGAGATGGGCCCTTATTATTGATTTCATTCCAGTTGACATCATCACTTCTACTAACAAACATTAGCGAATTTCTCTTCGTAAGATCATGCCGTTTATAGTATATAGCATGATTTACACTCCAAAGTTCGGAACCACTTATTAATTCGCCTTCAAGTAAATTCCGAATGTCTTTCACGCGTAAAGGTTTCATTATTACTCCTCCTTCCCCCTATATAATATGAAAAGTAATTTCTCGATGATTAGGTATGGAATGTGCACATGCACTTAGATTACCGTAGCTTTTTCTGGCACTCATTATTTACGTATAAATTAGAGTTATGCCCTTCCGTCAAATAAGTTAGATTTCCTTCTTTCTACTACGTCCATCAAATTGGATGGGACTATTTCAGACATGGATTTGAATCATCTATTTCTATTTGATATTGTATTATAATTATGGAACGTCGTTCAAAGGCACAGTATTTGTCCATATTTGAAAAATTATTTATCACCAATATTGTGTATTAGTTAAGCATGTAGTTTTGTTCAACTGAAAATTATTTCTTCTTCCTCAATTTTGAAGCTAATTCAATGATAGGTTTGCTGTACATATCTCCTTTTATCAGGACGATTGTATTTGAGTCTATAATTTTACTTAATAGATTAAGAACAAGGATTTCATTTCTAAATGTATAAACTGGTGAGCTAAAACCCATTTTTACTGCATGCTCTGCCATTATGCTCGCATGCTCCCCTATCGTAATGAGGACATCTACTCCTTGTTGATAAATTATTTCTCCTGCTTTTTCATGAATAATGTAGCCCCAGGAACCCAAATCAGTAATAGTCCCTATGATTGCCACCTTTTTTTTCTCTTTTCCAATTTCATTTAGTACTTTCAATGCCGCTTCCAATGAAGTCGTTGTAATACTCCATGTATCATCGATAATCACAGAGTCGTTTATACCATCCACCACTTGAAGTTGTTTATTAAATTTTCTGAATGTTTTCAGGTGAGCCGCCGCCTCCGGAATAGTTACCCCCATTTCATATACCGCTGCTATAGCTGCAAGAGCATTATAGACCTGATGTACTCCAAATCCTGGCACATACACTTGATAGTCTATCTCCTTATGCCTAACGCTAAATTGCATGCCGTCTTGGCTGTACTGAATATTAAACGCTCTAAAATGACAAGTCGTATGAATTCCAATTTTTATGATCTTCCCATTAAAACTTTTCATATCAATCTTACTTGTATTACTATCCTCCGTATTAATAATTAGTACACCTGCAGGATTAACGATTTTAACCATTTCACCTTTCGCTCCAATGTAGCCTTCTAATGTTTTGCAATAATTTAGGTGATGTGCTCCGATGTTGGTAATGATTCCTATTGTAGGTTTGAAATATTCCCCTGCTTTTAATACATCCCCAGGTGAACCAACAGCCGTTTCAAAAATAGCAGCATCGGTTTCCTCATCTATGCTCAAAAGATACTGCAAATTTGCTGTTCTAGAATTACTAGTAAGACTTGTAGCAGTTACTATTCTATCTGCTGAAAGAATATGTTTGATCATTTCTTTTGTTGTAGTTTTTCCTGATGTTCCTGTAATTGCCACTACAGGGATTTCAAATTGGTTTCGGTAGTAATGAACAAATTTCCAATATGATTCGTCAGCATTGGTTACTTGGATGACAGTTACATTCTCAGGAATTTCATCTTTACTATATTTCCACTCAGTTGCAAGCACTAAAGGGAAGAATTTCTTTAGAGTTCTCCAGTCTATAATTCTCTTATTTGTAAAAAGAATGGTGTTTTGATTCTTTATTTGTTTTAAACGGTATGCTCCGTAATGGACTATCTCTTCATCAGATCCTTGAATCAACTCGCCCGAAATGATTGTTCTTATACTGCTGACTGTATGAGGTTTCATTATTTTATTCACACTCCTTTCATATACATAATATGTTTTTTAGTTGAAGTTGACTGTATAAATGGAACATAATTGCGTGATATATAACTATGTCAAAACTAAAGCATGTCATACATATAGAAAGAAACGTATTAAAAAAAATGATAGGAAGGAGTTAGTCGTTTGAAAGCAATTATTTTTATTAGTACAAACAAATCTGGATCCAGTAGAGAAGCAATTAGAGCTGCTGAGCATTTGGGATACTTTACTATTCTCTTCACAAATAACGAAAAGCAAATTCAACAAAGACAGGAGTACACAGATGTCCATAAAATGGTTTCTGTAAATACAAACAACCTAGACAAAATGAGAGAAGAAATTTCCAAGTTACAAACAAATGGTGTGGATATAAAAACTATAGTTAGTTTTGTTGATCCTTTTGTTCACACCGCATCCATTCTTTGTGATGAATTCTGCCACAATTATGTTTCGTCTAAAGCCATTGAAATAATGGAAAATAAAGAGGACACACGGTTGTCTTTAAAAGATCAACCTTATACCCCTAATTTTTTCTTAATCAAACCGGACGAGTCGATTCCTACTAAAACAATATGTAAACAACTTGATTTCCCTATTATTATAAAATCTCCGAAATCTACAGGATCTAAAGACGTTCTTTTAGCTGAAGGAGAAGAACAGTTAGAAAAACATTTTGATAATCTTCGGAATAAGAACCCGGATAACACAATTATGGTTGAAGAATATATAGACGGCGATCAATATTTGGTTGAGGCACTCGTTCATAACCATAAAGCACGAATCGTCGGAATTATAGAACAAGAAATCACAAAAAGGAAGAGATTTATTATCACAGGTTATGGAGTCCTTGCAAATGTTCCTGTAACGATCAGAACAGGGATTGAAAATGTTCTTCAGTCTATTGTTAAAGAACTCGGTATTGAAAATGGAGCTTTACATTTGGAAATCCGTTTAGCTAAGAATGGTTGGAAACTCATTGAGATTAATCCCAGAATTTCAGGTGGTGCCATGAATAAAATGATTCAAGCAGCATTTGGATTTAGTTTAGTCGAACAGACTTTGAAATTATTATTAGGAGAAAGTCCTGCAATTTTACCGAAGCATAAAAAATATGTTTTTACCAAATACATTATTGCGACAAAGAAAGGAATATTAGAAAAAGTGACCGGGAAAAGAAGGGCTAAAAAATCTCCAGGAGTCGTAGAAGTTTACGTGAAGCCTAAAAAAGGAACTCTTTTAATGCCACCATTATCCATGGGTCATAGATATGCTTATATAATTGCTGTTGGTAGTAGTTTAGAAGAAGCCAAAAACCTAGCAAATACTGCAGCAAAGGAAATTATTTTTCATTTAGAAGAGGAGTGATACTAAGAACACCTTTTAGGTGCTCTTTTTTTTTCTATTAAAATCAATTTCATAATTCAAAGTTAGAGCATAAAACAAGAACAATATCAAAGTGAAATGTGAAAATATGTTCCTCATAAATCAGCATGATTCTGCTATAGGGTGCCGCATTCGCGTCGTTTGTGTTGGCTCGTCTGTCTCACTCATCCCGCTGGAGTCGCCACCTGTCGCTCCAATCAATAAAATAATAATTGTTCGTGTTATAATAATTAAATGCTATTTATTAAATTAACTCACTTTAAAAATAATTAAACCCGAATAATACCTCTTTAATAAGAGTGTGTTATTCAGGCATTTTGTAGAATTATTCTTTAAACGTTTCGTCTAAAAACTTGACCGTATCAAACATATTCGTCTTACTTGCTCCCTTAACTAAAATGGTATCGTCTTTCCTCACAATCTCCTTCAACAACTCATGTAACTTTTCCTTATTAGTGAAATGATAAATATTTTCAGATGAAAAACCTTTCTCTTTCGCTTGATCGCCTATTTCTTCCGTCCGAAAACCATAAGTTATTAATAGATCAATTCCTATTTCATGCACGTATTCGCCTACTTTACGATATTCTTGTTCCCTCAAATCGCCTAACTCTCTCATTTGACCAATAATAGCTATTTTTCTACGCTTTCCTATATTGGAAAGGACGTCAAGTGCTGCTTTTACTCCTTGTGGGTGGGAGTGAACGGTGTCATCGATTACTGTAATATTGTCACGACAATTATAAATTGTTAACCTTCTTGGTGGTTTTCTAAAAATTAATCCAGCTTTAATTTCCATTGGTGTGAATCCTAAGTAATCAGCAACAGCAATCGCATTTAACGCATTATACACATGATGCTCACCTAAAATAGGAATAAATAATTTAATTTCTTGTTTTTGTAACCTCATTTTGAAACTCATACCATTTTCCTCGTATTGAATACCATATGCTCTATAGTTAGCTGGGGATTTAATACTGACTGTCATTATCTTCCCTTTGAATTGCTGTGTTTCCAAATACTTAGAGTTCTCATCGTCCTTGTTTATAATGAGAATACCCTTTTGATCCATTCCATGTATTAGTTCTGACTTTGCATGAGCAACTTTTTTAATATCACTATCAAAGTTTCCTACATGTGCAAGTCCGATATTTGTCACAATGCTAATAGTTGGTTGAATGATGCTACAATGTTCCGTAATGACGCCAGGATAAGCCATCCCATACTCTAAGACTACAGCTTCATGAGAGTCATTAATTTCGGCTGCATGTTTTTTCGTATGCTCTGTTGTATTCCAATAATCTTTGGACTCAAAGATGTTCCATTTTTTTGATAATATAGATGCAAGAAATGCCTTGGACGTTGTTTTTCCAGCACTTCCCGTTATTGCAATGACTGGTGATCCCCTTTTTTCTTCAATCTTTTTCCTCTTTAATGACTTTATTTCATTTTTAATTTTTGTTTGGTTTTCCGCTAAATACTTTGCATATTGAATAGAATGGACTACTACATCTAATTCCAAATAAAAAGCTGGAGGACAGCCTGGACGCCAATTTACTTCATAAACCCAAATTTTCAAATTCTCATCTAAACCTACATCTATTCCGATTTCATCAATAACCTCTCCGTATTTTACCATTTGTATATTATCTAAATGATTGGCTAATGACAAAGAAAAATGCTCAAGCATACGTTTAATATCAAATGCTTCTTCTTTAAATTCCTGTTGCAAAAACGGATCTAAGTAATTAGTGAAACCTCCATTGTTAATATTGGGAATGATAGACCCTTTTGGAGCTATTCGTGGATAAATAGTAGTAATCACCCACTTTCCCTCCCCGTCTTTTTGAACATGAAGCCTAAAATCATATACTTGGCCAGATTTAGTGACGGACTGTATATATGGCTGAATAATATAATTTCCTGTTAAAAGCTTATCCTTCAAAAACTCGTTCAATTGTTGCTTTGAATAATATTTATTTTCAGAGTTTTGTCTTACTTCAAAAACCCCGTCCATATTAGAAATGAAGTAGATTCCTTTTCCCTTTCTTCCATCAATAGGTTTAAAGACAACTTTCTGAAATGATGCTAAAAATTTATGAAAATTTTCAACTGTCTTTACAACTTCAGAAGGAATTAAGTAGTTTGTAAATTCCTTCGCTTCTATTAGTCTTTCAGTAATATTCCATTTATTACCTATCGAGTTTGTAGTAAAGGGAATTTCGCTTTTTAATTTTTCAATAATTTCTTTTGAATTTGCTAATTTTTCGGGACTTCCTGCGTTATAGATAACATCCGGAAAGGGCATAATTCTCTCTTTCCAACTTCCATTTTCATAAACTTGACCTCTAATGGATCGGTTCACAAAATTCACCATCCCAGGTGAAAAGTAAAAAAAATTGACTCCTTCTGCCTTTGCAACCGCGGCATATGCATAAGACTTGATGACAGTTGTGGGATCTCTACGATGATGTAACATTCCTATTAATGTCATATAATATTCTCCTTTTATATTTGTTCAAATATATAACTATTAAATTCATCCATTATGCTTTGAATATGGACAAACGTTCAGTTTTATAAAATTTTCAGTAAAAGTAAAAAAAATTCCCTAAGAAGTTCTTAGGGAGAGGATGCGTCACTACCATTTCGGCTCAATAATAATTTTTCTAGTTAGCAACTTAGTATCTAGAGGTTGGATTGCGCAGACACTTGATAAATCAACTACTTTACACGTAGGCGATTTCTCTAACCTAACTACATCACAAAGAGAATTACAAAGATTTCCTTCAATATCTAAAGGACGCAATAATGAAATAGTTGTACAGCATTTCTCTCTATCAATAGACTCAACTCGAAAATAGTTTGTTTCAAAGCACTCATCTGTATCAATCAGACTTAAAAGGTCTCCTGTTTTCGTAATTAAGAAGAAGGGAATCGTATCAGTACCAACTATTTTAGCAAGTAAATTACCAAAATATTTAGTTGGAGAATCTTTTAATAAGTCCTGAAATGATTTCAATTCGACAAGTGCTCCACATAAAACGTGTTCACTTTCTTCTTTGTTACTGCTCATTTTACTTTTCAACTCCCTCCCTACTCCTATGTTCATATAATATTAATAATTATGAAGTATGTACGGGATAAGACTTGACCAATTCGCCAAAATTGTTAGTCAAATTGGAGCTAAATAAAATTTTATTTCTTTTGCTGCTGCTAACGCAATTGCTTCTGCTTTTTCTTCTGATTCAGATGCTGCAATTATGCATGCATACCGATTGCCCATAGAATACGGATTGCTTAGGATTTTCCCTTTGAGAGGCTTAATATAAACGTATTTTACTCCATCATGCATTAAAGCTAGCTCTTTACCAGTGACTTTGAGTAACTTACCCCTGGATCCTATCGTTAAATATCTAGCGTATACATATTGTTTTCTTGTTTCTATTAATGTAGGTTCCTCACCTAGATACATTTTTATTATTTCTTTTACGAGGTTAATCCCTGTCCCTTCTTCTATGATTCGATTCATTACTCCTCCTGACATTCTAGGGTTGATTTCAATTAGTTTCCATTCTCCTTGTACAAGTTTCATCTCTACATGGCATGATCCGTTAGTAAGACCTGTTTGTTCAACTATGCTTGATATGGACTGACAGAGGTTTTTATAATCATCCGTATTTACTCTTGCAGGAAACTTATAACCGATAACAATAAACCTTCCATTGTAAATAACTTCTTGTGCAATTATCCCAACTACAGTTATTTTATTGTTATAAACTACAATTTCAGCGAGAAACTGTGGACCGAGTAAGTATTCTTCTATTAATAAGGAACTTTTGGGATGTTTTTTTTGTAAAAGTATTAAAGCATCCTCCAGCATTTCTATAGAATTAACGAATAATACATCCTTTGACCCATTGGAAATAGGGGGTTTTACTATTAAAGGGAAATGTTCTTTATATTTCATTTCAAACACCTTCGGGGAGTCACCAAAATGAAAAGCTGTATAAAAAGGGGTAATCGGGAGGTTTGCAAGTTTTTCTCTAACCTTTATTTTGTCTTCCATTAGATATAGAGAGTTTACTGAAATCTGTGCCAACCCCACACTTTTAGATATTCTGGCTGCATAAGAAACAAATGGATCTATAAAACTGAGGCATGCACAAATATGTTTCCCTTCTTCTTTTAACTTTGTAATACGGTCAATAACTTGCTGTTCATCCATTAAATTTTTCATAAAAATAATCTGATTTACTTCCGAAAATCCGTGATTATTCGTCATTAGCTTACTTTTGTCGGTTAATAGTACAACGAAATATCCCATTTGTTTTGCAATCGTAAGAGCTTCTTTACTTGTCCCAAACTCATTACTTCCAATAAATACAATTGTTTTCATTCGAGAATCCATCCATTCATTCAGATTCATTTGTATCTATAAGATATGTATGCTCAAACAATTCGACAATTATTATCGCCTACCATCAATAGGAAAAACGCAGCATCCTTTAAGTGCATCTTGTTTTTACTATTTCCAGAGTACTTTGGACGAAACATTGGCTACACTATTACCCTTGGAATTATGTAGCTGGAAGTGACTGCATCACTTCCAGCTACACTTTTTTCGGTAATCTTGTGGCAGATGTTGGTCCGTTGACCTCTTAAAATGTGTAAAGACATGATGCATTTGGTTTGGATAATTAGAGAATAAATCCTTTCCTATTATTTTAAAAGCGGACGAAGATACAATTTCGTCCGCACAGCGCCTCTTTATCTATGGATATACTATCTATTTTTCACTTGCTCTACCAATTAGAATTTACTACAAAACATCACGGACACTGTATTCCTAGTAACCACTTTCATTTACTTTTTTAAATATAGCAATTTGAAACATTTCTACTTCAAATTGCGTTATTATAGAATATCTATCCAAATTTTAATTGCCGTTATCAAAATCAGTACCGCCAAAATCATTTGAAGTATTTTTGTATTCATGCGTTTACCCATTTTCACGCCAAGTGGGGCTGCAATTAAGCTAGCAACAATCAAAATGACTGCTGGCAAATACTCGACTTGACCTGTTGTTATCTTTCCAATTGTAGCACCAATGGATGAGAAAAAAGTAACCGCCAGACTTGTTGCAATTGTCATCCTTGTTGGAATTCTTAATACAACGAGCATAATTGGTACTAATAAAAATCCTCCTCCAGCTCCCACAATTCCTGAGCCAATGCCGACAATGAACGCTAGACTAGCTGCTAAAAATTTGTTAAATGTTACTTGTTCTAATGGAACATCATCTATTTTCTTTTTAGGGACAAACATCATTATAGCCGCTATAAGTGCAAGCAAGCCATATACAATATTTACACTAGATTCCGATAACGATTGTGAACCAAAACTCCCGAAGAGACTACCAGTTAAAATGGCCACACCCATATAAATTATAAGTTGTTTATTTAAATAACTTCCTTTGCGGTATGCCCACACACCCGAGATGGACGCAAACAATACTTGAAGGGCACTAATACCCGATACCTCATGAGCCGTGAATGCAGTAAATCCTAAACTCGGTGGAATATACAAAAGCATAGGAAAATTAATAATTGCCCCACCAATTCCGAGCAGTCCTGAAATAAATGATCCAACAATACCCAATAACAGAATGGTAATAATCCATGCTATGTCCATAATCCTTGACCTCCTATCTAAAAAAGAGAAGCAATATCTCTGCCTCCCTCCTTATTTTCATGCTTTTTGAATCCAAAATTTTAAAACATCATCTTCTTGTGTATGTTCTAAAATATTGTGCCCACCTGAAGCAGCCCAAGCTGGTATGTCAGCTTTAGCACCTTTATCTGTCAGGTGGATTTCTAATATTTCACCTGAATCAATTGTATCCATAGCCTTTTTCGTTCGAATAATTGGCATCGGACAAGCTAATCCTTTTGCATCTAATACTTTAGTTGAATTCATATTTGAATCTCCTTTAGTTAATATTTTTTAAATTCCCGGATAGCACAACGGTTTGGTCCAATTTCCATTTCTGTTTGATCTTCAGCGGATGGCGTAATTTTCCCCATATTTACATGACGAATTTCTTGATATGCATGTGGTTGTGGTGGCAAGTTATCCGTCACCATGCTACGGAATTCTCCTTCGTCCTTCATATTTAAACCATGGTTTTCTTCGAATAAATCACCTAGACGTTTTGCCACAGTACCATTTTCGTTTAATTCATCTATAATCATAAAATGTGCAGGTAATACGATTAACTCACTTGAAAGTTCACGATAACGACTATACAGCGTTTCACGAAGATCTCCAACCCAATCCTGAGCAAGACCAGCTAAATCCGGTCTACCAATCGAGTCGATGAATAAAATATCACCAGTTAACAAGAATTTGTCATCTACAATAAAAGAGGTCGAACCAATAGTATGTCCTGGTGAGTATAAAGCTTGAATCGCAATAGTTGTGTTACCGATTTTCACTTCATTTCCATCTACTAATGGTGTGTATTCAAATACTACTTCTTCTGCATCTTTTGGTGGTAAGAAGTAAGTTGCACCAGTTAAAGCTGCAATTTGACGACCTCCTGAAATATGATCAGCATGTAAGTGTGTATCAAATACATTCGTTATATTTACATGTTTGCTCGCTGCAAAGTTTGTAAATACATCCACCATACGGGTTGCATCAATAATTGCTGCTTCTCCATTTGAAATAACCATATAAGAGAGACATCCTTTACCTAAGCGCACGAATTGATAGAGCTCTCCACCGTTTTCCAGATCACTTACTTTTATCGGCTCTAAATATTCACTCCAAGACTTCATACCACCTTCTAGATAGGCAGCATCACGTCCTTCATCGGTGAGCATCTCCGCTATCATGATGGATGAACCTTCCTTCGCACAAACAACTAGTAACTGTTTGTCTGTTGGAATGTTTGATAATATCTCTTCAACCCCATCAAGTAATTCAAAATAAGGTATATTTAAATACTCAAATTTATGGCCTTCGATTTTCCAGTCTGCGAAAGCTTCAGCATTTCGTACATCTAAAATAAATAGTTCTTCATTGTTTATTACTTTTTTTGCTACTTCTTCTGCTATCCATTTATATAAAGTCACTTTAATATTTACCCCCATAGGTATTATTTTTTAGAAATTTTTTTAGAGAGGATTAATCCCCTCCTAAAATGTTAAAATGTTAGTGTTGGTGCTGCATCTTTTGCAAATTCTAAAAATGTTACTGCTCCACCAACTTCGATTCCGTCCACGAAATCTCCCTTCGTTAAGCCCATTACATCCATCGTCATTTGACACCCAATGAATTTAACACCTAATTCTTGTGCCATTTCAACTAATTGAGGAATACTTGGAGCGTTTGTTTTTGCAAACCCTTCTGCAATTGCTTCGCTTCCTTCTGGCATTGGGAGTGAATGCATCCCTTGTTTATGAATTAAATTTAAACCTTCGAATGTGAAGAAAACTTCTACTTCTTTTTCAGTTGCTGCTGCAGCTGTTGCGATATTAAATACTTTATATGCATCGAAAAGTCCACCATTACTTGCTATAATTGCTACTTTGTTTGTCATTTTGTATTCCTCCAAATTTATATTGTTTTTTTTCTTTTCCTGTCCACTGCATCATTCCAGGCATTACATTCCACACATTTGCAAAATCACTGTTCGATAGCTTTTGCGCAGCTAAATCACTACGTTTCCCTGTTCTGCAAATAACATAAATTGCTTGATTTTTATCTAATTCGTCCATTCGCTTTTCTAAATCACCCATTGGAATGGACTTTGCTCCTTCGATATGTCCAAAGGCATATTCTGCTTCTTCGCGAACATCTAAAATGATGCCGCCTTCTGAAACTTTTGTTAGAAGCTCATCTATTCTAATTACTTGCTCATGCTGCTTTTCTATAATAATATCGTTCGAACATTTGCGAATATAATGCTTTAGCACGTCGCCTTCTTCCCTAGTCCCGATATATTGGTGACCTACTGATTCAGACCATGCAGCAAGATCTGCTTTAGACCCTTTATCTGTCGCTACAACTTCTAATATTTGACCATCAACCAAATCATTCATCGCTTTTTTCGTCTTCACAATTGGCATGGGACATGCGAGACCCTGTGCGTCTAGCGTAAAATCTGCATTTAAATTCATTTTTACTCTCCTTATATACCACTACGGGTATTATTTGTTAGAAATTTTTTTAGCGCACTTTACCTTCCCAAGCAAGCATACCGCCAGTCATATTCGTTACATCAAAACCTTGATCTGCTAAAAATTGTGTCGCTCTACCACTACGACCACCTGAACGACATACCATAATATAAGGCTCTGTTTTAGATAATTCATTCATACGGAATTCTAATAAACCAAGTGGAATATGAATAATACTTGGAATTTTCCCAGCAGCTACTTCATCCACTTCACGTACATCAATTATTTTTAAAACCTCACCATTTGCTATCTTTTGTTCTACTTCTTTTGCTGTGATTTCTTTCATCATCTTTATCCTCCTTTTAATTCCATGCACTCATGCCACCACGGACATTCGTTACATGTTCAAAGCCTATTTTTTTTAGTTGTTTACAAGCATTATTACTCCGCATCCCACTTTGACAAATAACCACTATTTCTTTGTCCTTTGGTAATTTATCAAAGGATGAACCTAATGGAATATTTTTAAACTGTCGAATGTTTCGCGCCTTAAATTCAGCAGGAGTTCTTACATCGACAAATACTTTTTCTTGATCGTTCAATATATTTTTTAACTCTTTTGTCGTAATCGTTCTAACACCTTTAGACGGAATTATCTTCCAAACAAAGAACGCTGCAATTACTACGATAAAAATCCATCCCATCGTATACTCTCTCCTTTATTAAATATTTCTTTCAACCCTCAATACCTAATAGGGTATTATTTTATGGAAAAATAAAAGCCGCTTTATCGGCTCTTAACTACTAAATTCATCGCTTCCTGAATAACTGAATTCAACTTATCTGAATTACCTTCTGCATTTTGCACGCATTCTAGTAGGTTATTACTCACGATCACACCAATCGTACGATCCGCTGCCGAACGAACTGCTGAAAGCTGAGTGACCACTTCTTTACAATCTTTTCCTTCTTCCATCATCCTTAAAATCCCTCGCAATTGTCCTTCTATACGCTTGACACGGTTTACTGTTTTTGCATCATACATTTTGGACGACCTCCTTTCAAAAAGGTTATCGGTTTGAAAGCGACCTGCAAGAAATACATTATACCCACAAGGGTATAATGTCAACAATTAATATTGCCTTTGTTTATAAAAGTCAATTTCTCATTATCACTCAATACTCCCTGTATAGGATATGAAAACCGAATATCATCTTTACTAATATGTTGTTTTCTGTTGATTTTTGTTGTAAGATAAGTTGCTTTATTAAGATACAAAGTAGTAGAAAGTCTGGTGGGAAATTTGAATAAGAAAGCTATTATTTTGGCTACGATTACGGTTTTTATTTGGGGATCGAGCTTTGCATGCATAAGTGCTAGTTTGCACGGAGGCTATTCGGCTGGGCATTTGATTTTATTCCGTTTTATTATTGCTTCCTTCCTCTTTGGCGTTATAGCCTTTTTTCCTGGAATTAATTTTCAGCTGCCACGGAAAGAAGATATTTTAAAAATACTCCTTCTTGGATGGATCGGAATTAGCGTGTATCATATATGTGTCACACATGGACAATTGACTATTTCAGCTGGTACTTCAGGGATGCTAATAGGTTCAGCACCCATTTTTACAACAATCATTGCGGTACTTGTGTTGAAAGAGCGTCTTGGAAAGATTGGTTGGTTTGGATTAGGATTTGGATTTGTTGGTATTTTATTGATTGGAATAGGCACTGGAGATTCCATATTTAACATCTCTCCTGGAGTATTTTTAGTTATTATTGCAGCCATTGCAACATCGATATTTTTTGTTTACCAAAAGTCCTTGCTTTTAAAATACAACCCTATTGAGCTAACTGCTTACTTCACATGGGCTGGTACAATCCCTTTTCTCGTGTTTGCTCCTGGTCTTCTACAAGACATTCAACATGCAACACTGGAAGCCAATTTGTCTGCCATTTATATCGGGATCTTCCCTACTGCCGTTGCATACTTAACTTGGGCAATTGCACTATCCATGAGTAAAGCTAGCTCATTGTCTAGCCTACTATACGCGGAACCAGTTATCGCCATTTTAGTAGCCTGGATTTGGTTAAAAGAGTTGCCAGCAATTCTTTCGATAGTTGGAGGGCTTATTGCCATTTTAGGTGTACTTATCGTACATTTATACGGGAGAAATAAGAGGCTAATTTCCAATAATAGCCGTAAAAACTAAAAGAGAAAGTCTAGAATGCTAGTAATAATAGTTTTTAGACTGACCTATTTGTTTTTTTATGAAATTGGAAAATGGACAATCTCTTTCCGCATTTATTCGTGAAAATCAAAGGTTTAATTGAAGACCCTATTTCGATACAGTATGAGAAGAGGTTGTTCAATAAGTCTAATTTGCGACTTATTGAATAGCCCCTTTTTTCGTTTTATCGATTCTATGGTATTCCGAAATTTGAATTACTCGAACGTCTCTTGTATTTAATTCATGATAAATTCCTCTACCATCTCGAAATGAAATGTATCTATCTCGTTCACTTTGAATTAATTCCTCCGCTTTTTCTTGAGATTCCACAAAGATAAATCTTCTTATATAGTAATTTTCATTATAAAAATAAGTTATTTTGAATTCTTTCATGGCTTTTATCTCCTAAGATGCTTTTTTGTTAGGGTATCCAAAAGCTTTCCTTTTATAAGGCATTTCCAACACTTATGATAAAATGAACTTACATTAAGCCTAGGGGGGAAAAATAAATGAAATCACCTTTTACATATAAACACACAGCACCACAAATCACAGGAGGAAAGCAGCCAGCCATCTTTTTATTACACGGTATGGGAAGCAATGAAGATGATTTACCACAACTAGTTACTGAATTCAAGAAGACCCATCATATATTTAGTTTGCGTGGACCTATTGTTTTTAAACCAGGTTATGCTTTTTTCACAACTGATGAAGAAGACAAGCCAGATCGTGACATATTTGATAAGGTGGTCACTTATATTCAATCTTTTATATATGAGGCTATCGAGGAATTCGATCTTAATTTGGACCATATATACGTACTCGGCTTTAGTCAAGGTGCTGTTTTAGCACAAACTTTAGCATTAACAATGGGCAGTGTAGTTAGTGGGGCAGTTGCATTAAGTGGTTATTTACCTGAATTTGTGAAGGATGAATATAGTAAGCATCCTGTCGATCATTTGAATATTTTTATTTCACACGGAGACTATGATTATGTGATTCCATCTCAATTAAGTTTGGAAAGCAAGAATTACTTTGAGGCACAAGGAGCGAGCGTGACGTTCAAAACATACGAAGAGGGTCATGGGGTAACGCAGGAGAATCTTCGTGATTTAGTCTTGTTTTTGAAAGAAGAGAATTAAAATTTATGCGTTTGAGACTTTTTAGAATTAGACTTTACGAGATAAGGTCATGCTATAAATTAGAAAAACCGGGCAAAAAGATGCCCGGTCCTTTTAACAAAAGTAACCATAGAAATAGCCTTGATTTCCGCTACGGCGGACGCTTTTCGCGGGCACGGCTTCAATCTCCTCGTCGCTACACTCCTGCGGGGCTTTCAGCTCACGCTTTTCCCGCAGAAGTCGCCGCCTCCGCTCCAATCAACTAGTATGTATTGGGCAAATTATAATTACTTCGTAAGATAGATGACATTTATAATCAATGAACATTAGATAGAGAACTACATTTTATCAGATGTTCAAAATTTAAAAAAGCAATAGCACCTCTTATTCAACTAAGATTACAGGATTCATGATCACTACGTTTACTTAAACTAATTTTATCCTTTTAGAGACAGCTTGGCTAAATCTTCTTGTTAGATACTACTCACTTAATGGATTGTAGTGAAAGGTGGCGACTCTAGCGAGAGGCCAAAAGGATGTTGGTCACGAAGGCGTTGCCACACGATGTGGCGCTATTAGCCTTTGTTCCTATGTGAGACAGATGAGACATCACAAGCGACGCGAATGCGGCGCCCCCGCGCAACTCGTCCACCTGAAACGAAAATCCGCGGTATTATATAATTCTTTAAAGTACTATGAACGCTGGTTTCGCAGTACGATAATCCATATACTTTCTTATCTTTTAAGAAAAACGCTAGCGTCCTTTAAGTGCTCTTGCCTTCTCTATTCCCAGAGTGCTTTGGATGAATCATCGCTACACTATTACCGGTGTTTCTTTTGTGGATCGTGAAGTGACTGCGCCACTTCACGATCCACTTTTTTCAGTAATCTTGTGGCGGATGTTTGTCCGTCTCCCTCTTGGAATATGTAGAGACAAGGTGCGTAAGGTTTGTTTAAGTAGAGATTAGATACTTTCCTATTCTTTTAAAAGCGGACGAAGATACAATTTCGTCCGCTCAGCGCTTCTTTATACATGGATGCTATCTATTTTTCTCTAGTACCACCTACTCTAATGATACACCCACTGATTCATGTAAACTGTGTACGGTAAAAGTAAAAACAATTAAGAACATGCCTTTGTAGGTCCTACTATTACTAGATTCCTAGTGAGAGAAATTAATTCCAATAGAGAGTTGATTGCCTCACATGAGTCTAGGTTAATAATTGATATTTCCTTCTTCGTTTTGATTAGTTTTCTGTACCTAAATAGGTTGTGGATAACTTTTCTTCTTTATCTTTATCCACACGATATCCACTTGCTTGTGGACGAGAACTTACCACTGTGTGTAATTTTTCATCTATGAAATGTAGAGCAACCCCGTCATCTGCAGCATATCCAGCTCCTATAACTTTCTCTTGTATAAGACGTTTATAAGCAGGACGGTAATCTCCCTCCCCATCATAATGTGGGCAATGACTCCCTCCTATTAAACCAAGACACAAAATAGGCTCAATTCCACCGCCATAGGAATCTGTGACACCCTCTTCGAACCAACAAAGTGAACCAGCACTAAGACCCGATAGAATTGTTCCGTTTTCATAAGCCTCCCGAACAGCTATATCCAGTTCCCATTCTTTCCAAAGCGCCATCAAGTTCTTTGTGCTTCCTCCACCTACATACAAGATGTCTTGCTCCATTAAGAACCCTTTAATATCACGGGTATGTAGTTTGAATAAAGATAAATGTGTTGGTTCACACTCTTCCTTTTGAAAGAAATTATAAAAACGCTCAATATAACCTTCCGCATCGCCACTAGCTGTACCTATAAAGCAAATTTTTGGTCTTTTACTTTTTGATTGCTTCAAAATATATCGATCTAATAACGGGTTTTCAGGCTCCATGGAAAAGCCCCCACCACCCATACCAATGATTTGTTTCATCTATTTCCCCTCCAATTAGCTATTTTCTTGAATTACTGAAATAAGTTCATCAACTGAGCCTGTGCAGATGTTCACTTCTGGTAAGTGATAGAATGTACTTGTCGTTTCCATATCCATCGCTTCTCCATGAGGTGAGTAAAGAAAAATTTGTTTTTGCAGAGCAATAGCCATTCCTAATTCAATATGACTCCCTTTACCACCAGGCAATAAAATAATGACATAATCAGCATCTTTTATTGCCTCTTTTTCCTGTGTTCCAATATGCATTAAATCTGCAAGATTATTTGCTTGTTCATTATGTGTCCAGTCAAAAGTTTGGTTCCACCCTATGTTTTTAAGCTTTCCCCCTACTTCTCTCACCTGTTCTTTATTTTTTAAACCCGATCCCACATAAAATTTCATGTATATTCACCTAACTCTTCTCTCATTTTATTTATCATAACATGAAAAAAGACTTGTGATTTAACTATTCCGAATAGTTTAAATCCAAGTCGATCGTGTTACCTATAAACCTAGTGAAATATATTTTATTTCTAAATATTCATCCATTCCATGGTGGCCACCTTCACGCCCAAGACCACTTTGTTTAAATCCTCCAAATGGCGCTTGAGGGGTTGATGGAAGTCCATCATTTAAACCAATTATGCCGTATTCCAATTTCTCTGTAATACGAATTCCTCTTGATATATTTTCCGTAAAAACATATGCAGCAAGTCCATATATGGAATCATTTGCACGTCTTACTGCCTCTTCTTCGTCCTTAAACGTGCTGATTGGTATAACGGGTCCAAACGTTTCCTCTTGCATGCATTGCATATCATCTGTTACATTCGTCAAAATCGTTGGTTCAAAGAATAGACCTTCTTTTCTTTTTCCACCAAGTTTCACTTCTGCTCCTTTTGATACCGCATCCTCCACATGCTCCAGCGCTTTTCGAACAGCAGAATCATCGATTAGCGGTCCTATCGTCACACCCTCTTCAAGGCCATTACCAATCTTCAACTGTTTCGCCTTCTTTAAAAGTAATTCAGTAAATTCATCTGCAATAGACTCTTGCACATACACACGATTAATACATACACACGTTTGGCCAGCATTTCGGAATTTGGCAGCAAGCACACTTTCCGCCGCTTTTTCTAAATTACAATCTTCCATGATGATAGAAGGAGCATGTCCCCCTAATTCAAGCGATACTTTTTTTACCGTATCAGCTGCGCTCTTCATCAGTAATTTGCCTACTTCTGTAGAACCAGTAAAAGTAAGTTTGCGAACTCGGGTGTCTTCAAGCCAAGCATTTCCAATTGCTTTAGAATCTCCAGTCACTACATTTACTACTCCGCTTGGGATACCTGCTTCTTTCGCTAATTGTACTAGCTTTATAGCTGTTAGCGGGGTCTGACCAGCTGGTTTAATTACTACAGTACAACCCGCAGCAAGTGCCGGACCTACCTTTCTTGTAATCATTGCAGCAGGAAAGTTCCAAGGGGTTATCACTGCAACAACTCCAACTGGTTGTTTATGCACAAAAAGTCGTTTATTTTGTTGAGTTGCCGGGATTATTTCTCCATAAATTCGTTTGCCCTCTTCTGCATACCAGGAAATAAAACCATTTGCATAATTGATTTCCCCACGAGCCTCTGCAAGAGGTTTTCCTTGCTCCTCCGTCATCGTTTTGGCAAGATCCTCTGTATGTTCTTTAATCAGAATATACCAATCTTGTATTCGTTCACTTCTTTCATATGCAGACAATGCTGACCATTTTCCATATGCTTCATAAGCTGCATCAACAGCTTCCACCGCTTCTTTGGCCCCACCTTTTGGAACAGTGGCGAATATTTCTTCTGTAGCAGGGTTACTAACTTCTATAACAGGCAGGTCTTTCCCAACATCTTCTCCATTAATAATCATGTAATATGGCTTCGACATGTAATCACCCTTCCATACTAATTTTATAAACAAAATGAAATATAAAAAAAAACGCTTGATAGTAACTAATCAAACGGCTCCAAAAACTAAAGCTACTTACACTTACCTCATATGATGCATTAAAATCTACGTATAACATAATAGCATTAAAATTTTCTGTTTCTTTTCTATATTCTATTATATAACTAAAACCAAGTCTAATATTGGACAAGTCAAACTAAATTTATTATCTAAGCAAATCAAATTCATAATTCAAATTTAGCACATAAAACACGAACAATATTAAAGTGAAATGTGAGAGTATGTATCAAATACTCTTCATAAATCAGCGTGATTTCCGCTATTGGCGGACACTTTTTGCAGGGTGAGCGTTATCTCAAATGTCTCACTCAACTCACAGAAGTCGCCGCCTTTCGCTCCAAATTATGAAATTAATTCCTGTGAAAGTTAAAAAATGATAAGTACCAATTTCAAAATAATTCTAAATTACTTTAACAGCTGGTATCTTAAGTCTACTCGACTAGTTGTTTCATTTCCTTCAGTACCTTTTGGAAAGCATCATCTATATCTACTGCATCAATGATAATTTTTTGTTGCTCAAGAATGTGACTTCCTGAATATTCATACTTGGAATCATAGTAATACTCTAGCAAAAGCTGAGTTGCGAGGGCAAAATCCTCATTATCCAAATTAACCTCGATTTGTTTAGCAACTGGTGTATGAATTCGTTTTTTGATCAATTGGAAAGCTTCTTTAAAATACTGAGGCGATTCCCACGGCCGATAATCATCTATAATATTTTGAACCCTTACCTCGATTGGAAGATTAATCACCAATTGTAGTCCTTGTTCTTTTTGTTCATATAGAAATTGCGGCATACCGACTCTCCCAATTCGTTTACTTTCCCCTTCTATAAAAACGTAAGGCGCGCCTTGATAACGTAACATTTCAGTAAGGAGAAGAGAGTCAAATTTGGTCTGGTTGCTTGGCTCTAGACCAATTTGACCAAAGATAGATCCTCTATGCCCAGCCATTCCCTCCAGATCGATCACTGGAAATCCTTCCTTAGATAATCGCTTCAAAATTGCTGTTTTACCTGATCCAGTGTATCCATTTAATACAATTAGTTTTGGTGTGAATTCTTCCTTCTCTAACTCATGCGCAACCCATTGGCGGTAGGTACGAATTCCTCCGGTTAGGCGGTTTACTTGGAATCCCATTAAATCTAGTACAGTAGCTGCAGTTTTACTGCGCATTCCTCCGCGCCAACAAAAAACGGTAAATGGCGTTTCTAACTGTTTAAACTCAGAAATAAAAGCTGGGAGCTTCTGAGAAAAAATAGCTAAACCTCTTTCACTTGCCTCTTTCGCTCCAACTTGTTTATAGATTGTCCCTACTTCTGCACGTTCTTCATCATTAAAAACAGGGATATTTATACTTCCAGGAATGGTTGACTCATTAAATTCCTTAGGAGAGCGTACATCAATTATTAAGTGACTTTCTTTTTTATACAAAGCGAATAAATCAGTTAATGGAATCTCATGAAACAACACTTTCACCTTCTAGACCAATTTTAATCAAATTACTGTATATGGATTTTCCCTATATACTCTTCCGTTACTTCACCTATAATTCGTGCATCGACACCTTTTTTTTGAAGCTCCTTAACGAGTTCATTTGCTTCATCATTAGCAATTGATATCAAAAGACCTCCGGATGTAACAGCATCACATAAAATCCATTGATCTATTTGATCCAATGATTTAGGATACGTGACAACATCAGCTAAATGTAAAAAGTTATTTTTAGTTCCACCAGGTACTGAACCAGCTACAGCAAGCTCTTTTACTCTCGGTAAAACTGGTACTTGATCATAATAAATGCATAAACCTACTTTACTTCCTTTAGCCATTTCAGAAGCATGTCCTAGTAACCCAAATCCAGTCACATCAGTCGTTGCATGAACATCATATCCCGACATTACCTCGGCAGCTGTCTTATTTAGTGTAGTCATAACTTTTGTTACCTGAATAATTTCTTCTTCCGACAACAAATTATTTTTAAGCGATGTCGTATAAATACCCACACCAATAGGCTTTGTTAGAATTAGCTTATCCCCTACTTTAGCACCAGCATTAGTTCTGATTTTATCCGGATGCACAACGCCAGTAACAGCCAAACCAAATTTCGGTTCCTTGTCATCAATCGAGTGCCCACCTACTAAGGTTACACCTGCTTCATTTAATTTATCCCCAGCTCCTCGAAGTATTTCACTTAGAATCCCTTTGTCTAAAGTCGAAATTGGAAAAGCTACGATATTAAGAGCGGTGATCGGTGTTCCTCCCATTGCATAGACATCACTAATTGCATTAGTAGCTGCAATCTGCCCAAAATCATAAGGATTATCCACAATCGGTGTGAAAAAATCTACCGTTTGTACAATGGCGGTTGTATCATTTAATCGATATACACCTGCATCATCGCTCGTATCTAAACCAACTAGTAAGTTTGGATTCGGAAGAGACACTGGTAACTTACGTAAAACTTGTTCCAAATCGGCGGGTCCTATTTTACAACCACACCCTCCTTTAGTAGTGAGAGAGGTCAGTTTTATTGAATCATATTTTTTCATATTATTTCCTCCTTATTTGTCACCTCAAGTACATCCAGTAAGAAAACAAATACTGGTATTCCAATAATCAATCCCCATACTCCAAAGAAATTTTGTGAAAAAATAAGCACTACGAAAGTATAAAAAACCGGCAAATCGGTTTTTGAGGACATCAGTTTAGGATTCAAAAAGTATGCTTCTATTGCATGTATAATTGCAATAGCAATAACAACGTAAATAACCTTTATAAATCCTCCAATTGTATATGCAACTAAGCATAGGGGTATTAGTGAAATAATTACCCCAGCAACCGGTATAAGCCCTAAAAAGAAGACGACAATTGCTAAACCAAATATTTGAGGAAACCCCAAAACTATCATTGCAATTACCGACAAAGCACCATTAATGATGGCAATTATAAACTGAGCCTCAATAACTTTTCCAAACGTACGGGTGAACTTCTTGCCAAAAAACTCAATTTCATAATAAAAAGGAGCAATCTTGCTATCTTTAAACTTGGCAGTGAACTCTTTTAAACGTGGCTTCTCCAATAAAAAAAACAAACTCAATACCAAAGCTATTAGAACTTGGACACTAATTTTACTAATATCCGTAAAAGATTTCAGAAGAAAGGATAAACCATTCTCTAAATAGGTAGCAATCTGATTAGTTGAAATAAATGATACTATATAATTAATCAAAACACTTTCATGTGGCTGTGTGTAAAAGGTGGTTATTCTTTTTATGAGTTGACTTACTTCTACTGTAATAATAGGTAAGTATTTCACAAGTCCTAATACCAACAAGCCGACAATTAGTGAATACATTAACATAACAAGCAATACACGTTTTAATCTTACACGTTTTGCCACAAATTCTACGAGTTGATCCATTAAAAATGTAAAAATAAACGTAAGCAAAATCAAATTGATCATACTTTTCACACTAAACAGAAGTAATACAATTAAACCAAAAATAATAACTCTTTTTACTCCCTTTTTTTGAAAAACTTCTGTTATCCCAGACATTTTAAACATTACTCCCTAATAGATAATTTGATTTGAATCTTTATATTTTAGTATCACCCTGTACGAAACATATTACAAGAATAAAAGGGCGTATTTTTACACATGTGTTGATTAACAAAAAGTATCCAGTAAATTACTAGGTAATATGGTAAAAAACACTAGGTACTCGGTATATAGTCGTTTTTTAATTGCTTTTAACCATTAGGAGCGGGAAGTGACTGTGTCACTTCCCGCTCCTATGTTTTCGGTAACTTTGTTGCGGATGTTTGTCCGCCATCGCCATATTCTTCTTTATTGTCCCCAAAATTGTTGCTGATACCACCGCTGGTATCAAGCAAGTATTATCTTTACAGCAATACATTTGATTTTATTTTCATCATTCTTGCAATTTGCTACTCTTCGAATCTACCTGTCTTTTCAAGTGCTTCAATAACATGTTTACTCTCTCTTGCGTATGGTTTTGACGTAGCTTTGCTTTACCTTTGATTTTTTCAATAGAAATAGAGAAACCAACAACACCTTTTGAGAATTCATCTATATACGAAGCATCTACTTCTTCCTACGAATAATCACTTGACGGATCTTCATATTTTTCGGTTATTTTGACCATGGATTCCCAAAGTCGAGAATCTCCTTCATCCATTAACTTCACTTTCCCCACAATATGAACAGTCACATAGTTCCAAGTCGGCACAGCATCTTTCTTCTCACACCAAGAGGGCGAGATGTAACAACGAGGTCCTTGGAAATCAACAAGTACCTGTTGTCCTTCTATATCTTTCCACTGGTTATTTCCTTTAGAAAAATGACCGACCTATTCAGTTCCATCAAGATTCAATAGAAGTGGTAAATGCGTGGCAGAAGGATTTTCTTGATAATTTGAGTATAGAGTAGCAAACCCAAGTGTATGTATCACATCTACCATTCTCTCAAGACTATATATTTTAAAGTATTTTGGTATGAACATCTAATTCAACTTATTTCTTTGTGATTTCATGCTCATTTTTGCCTATAATAGCATGAAAAACGAGCTTGCAATTTAAAATAGAATAAATGCAAGCTCGTTTTTTTAGTAAGCAGACGACATTGCCATAGAAAATCCAATGATAATCGCCACAATAAATACAATGATTACTATTGTGATGGAAGGAATTATTAACGTTGCAAATCCTTTCCCGCTTGAAAACTGATGTACTTCTCCAATTGCTTTACTTTGAATAATAATCATCCAAATGGAATAAGTAAGGGTAAACAAATTAGAAAGGATAAACCAAATCATTGACCCCGATGTAGCTTCCCATAAATTCATGGTAAACAGATTATTGTAAACAAAAATAAATGATAAAATCCAATATGGTGTCAACCAAATACTTGGAATCACTACAACGCCCATTGCCTGAGCCATCTCTCTAAACGTTCCATATCCACCAAACCATTTGCCTACCCAGGTATAAATAACAGCACCAATACCTACTCCGATCAAGCCAATAATAGGACCAAGTATTAATATTCCTAATAACAATAACCACAAAGAAATATCAAAGTTCTTACTCCATTCACCAATCCCACTAATAGAACTAGGTACTCCCGCTATTGCAGCTAGCGTAAGTGAATATTTTAAACTTTTATGATCCAATACATAACGCACCGTTTTTCTAGTGGATAGCCAAATAGAAAAAAACGGATTTATTTTTTCTGTTTCTTCATATCTTGTTTGTTGCATCACATAATCCCTCCAGCCTATTACTAGTTTATTTATCTATTAGAAAAATATGAATATTTCATCCGAATTAAATCCATATAGTGCTAAAATAGTTGAATATGATGTGTATTGTTCCTTATTAATATATATTCGACATTAAGTTTACTTTTCCTCTACGGATATCTTCAGCAAAAGTACACCTTATGAAAGAAGGAATTTGAATGGAACCATTTATTCACGGACTATTGTTAGCATTAGGATTGATATTACCATTAGGTGTACAGAATCTATTTATTTTCAATCAAGGGGCTATCCAACCATCCTTTAAAAAAGCATTGCCTGCATCGTTGACTGCTTCCATATGTGATACCTTGCTAATACTTTTAGCTATTTTAGGGGTGTCGATGATTGTTATGCAATATGATTGGTTGCGTATTACTTTAATAGGGATCGGTGTCTTGTTTCTAATTTATATGGGGATTGTCACTTGATTTGCCAAATCAAGTTCATCTACTGAAACCCAAACTGTTCAAATGTCTACTAAAAAACAAATAATTTTCGCGTTATCTGAATCGCTGCTAAACCCACATGCCATACTTGATACGATTGGGGTTATTGGTTCAAGCTCACTTGTTTACACGGGAACAGAAAAAGTTATTTTTACCGCAACATGTATCATTGTGTCGTGGTGCTGGTTTCACGGACTATGTTTTGCTGGTCGAATGTTGAAAAAGATAGATACATCCGGTAAGTTTCTTGGGATATTAAATAAGATTTCTGCAGTCATTATTTGGTTCACTGCGATATATATGGTTTTATCTTTAGTATAAGAAAAACGCCTCTACATATTGCAGAGACGCATTACTTTGGCTGTAGTAGCTGTTTACAATGGGCATTCAATTGTTCATTGTCTAGCCCCATACCAATTAGAATGATAACCGGCTTTTTATTTGAAGAAGCAGAAATTGGGACGAATTGCGCTTTCTTTGAAGCGTATTGAAAACTATAAAGTTGGCTTGAATTTTCAATTTCGATAATCCCTTTTCCTCGAAGAATACCGCTAGGAAGTTGTAAGAGCCATTTTTCAAACGCTTTTTGTTGAATTGCAGGTAAATCCTCCAGCTTAAGTGCTTGTAAAGTGGAGTGGTGATGATGATGGTGAGTTATTTCCGAATGCTGCTCCCCGATTGCAATGGATTGAAAGCGTTTTTCGAACAGAATTTTCGGTTCAACCTTTCCGTAATGACTATTCACCATTTGCTTTTCTTGCCCAACGATTTTAGCTATTTTCTGTTTAACTTTATCTAGTTGTTTTGGTGGGACAAGATCTGTCTTATTTAATAGCAATAAACTTGCGCAGACCATTTGCTCTTGCATTAGTTTTCGAACTTCTGCGGAACTGGAAAACACACTTTGAAATTCTAAATAATGACTGGAATCCAAAACGGTAATAATAGACATGACTTCAAACTGATCAATATATGGCTTAGAAAGAAGAGCTTCTTGTATTTCTAATGGATTAGCCACGCCAGTACCCTCAATGAACAGTACATCCAGAGGCCGTTCTTCCATTTCTGTAACTAATTCATCCAATGTCTTTTTTAAATCCTCTTGTAGAGTACAGCAAATACAACCATTTAGAAGTTCAAATACCTTTTTATCTTCAAATAAATGGCTTTCCACATTTTCTTCACCTAATTCATTCAAAATAATGCCGGGTTGTTGTCCTCTTTTCTTGCATTGTTCCAACATATTCAATAGGACTGTAGTTTTGCCACTTCCAAGAAATCCACTTATCACGTAGACAGGAATTTTCGTATTGTTTTCCATCAAAATCTCTCCTATCAAATACCTTATTACTAATTGCTTCTATAAACGTATGGTTCTTCCGGTTCGGTTATTTTCTTGATCTTGTCTACCTTTAATATAGGAATTGTCTTTTTAAATGGTTGGTAGTACAACGTATCCATCGTACCTTCCACGTCAATCCATTCATCGTTTTGGAATGTTGTATCTTTTGGAAGTTCTAATAGCATCCCAAATACTCCTGAATCTGCAACACAGTGTATGATGCCAAACCGGAACAAAAATACATCTCCAGTTTCCTTATCTACGTAAGTAAACCCTCTGAAACCAATTGTTTTACCAGTAAAGTATCCAGGATTTTTGTATATTGTCTCCATCCCATATAGATAATCTTTATCATCTAAAATCACATTGTCTTTGTTTTCGTACTTACTTAGTGCTTCTTCATTTATCTCATCATATCCCCCTTCACCGTAAAACACGCTACTATCTGGTTCAAGGAATTGATGGACACCGTACTCATCCTTACCGTTATAAACTTCAAAGTTAAATCCCTTTGCTGCAACAATATTTGAATCCAGGGTCGCAACGGGAAGAAACAATGCAGTCAAAATAGGAAACAGGAATATGGGGTAACTAATCCACACTTTCCACTTCTTTCTCTCTAAGGAATGATCTATTCCACAATCACATATAGGGTCCAAATCATCCTCATTTTTACCCTCTCTCAAAGTAAAATACATTTGAATGAGCATAAAGAAAAAGAAGATGAAAATAGCGAGAAAAGAAAACGTGGAATATTTTAAGTTAATGTATTTCGATATATTTCCAGATGCATGTAAATGTAAAAAGAGAAACGAAAATCCTAGTAAAATCCAGCAACGAAGCATTATTAAATTTCTCCTTTCTTTACAATTTTGTAATAATTATTGATCCTAGCAAAACTAAAATGGTTGTATAGATAAATAAGAAAAAAACGAACTTTGTTTTAAATACCCCTAGCATCATTAATGTGTTCTTAATATCAAACTTCGCACCGTATACTAAAAAGGCCACTAATGCTCCAGTCGAAAATGTACTTCTAAAGGAAGCAGCAACAAATGCATCCGCAGATGAACATAGGGACATAATGTATGCCAAGCCCATCATGACAAGTGAAGAAGAATATTCTCCGTGTCCGATGGAAGTTAAAATAGATGTTTTCATATACGTTTGTACTGCAGCCGCTATTAATGCTCCTACTATTAAGTATTTTCCTACGGTAAAAAATTCATCTACCATATGTTTGAAAGCACCTAATATTTTTCTTTTAAGTGGGATATTTTGCGATGCAGCTTGGTACGTTAACATATGCTTTAACTGAGGCTCCTTAAATTGAAAAGAAAGTATTAAGCCGACAATAAATGCAACGATAAACGATAGTCCGCCACGATACAAGACCATTTTCCAACTGTTCCCGAAAGCTACATATGTGGAGAAAAGCACGACTGGGTTTATGACTGGTCCAGTTAACATGAACGCAATTGCTGCATGGAGCGGAACCCCTTTCGCCATTAACCTTCGTGCAATCGGAATAATTCCACATTCACAAGCTGGAAAAACCGCACCGAGCGCACTTGCAGAGAGCACCGATAGAAACCGATTTTTGGGAATAACTTTTGCAAGCATTTCATCTGTCACAAATACTTGTATTAAAGCTGAGACAATTACCGCTAACATGATAAAGGGTAACGATTCTATTAAAATACTAATAAAAATAGTATTAAACTGTAAAAATAATTGACTATTCATTTTCATTACTCCTATTAAAAACTTGAATATAGCAATAATAGTCTAGTCTAGTCGGTTCCATTTTACAAATGGTTGTGACTGGAGAGCAAACCATATTTAAGTAGACTTTTAGCTATCTCCTTCGCTAACTCTTAGACGTTGGTAAGGAGTGCCACGTTCCTGATAGATTGCCTTTCATTTATACATTTGATTAATTTTCACTAGCAAAAAGAGCGCTCGAATTATTCGAAACACTCTTAACTAAAAGCATATAACTCTGCTAATATTACTTCTCCTTTAACAAAATTGGTAATTTCACGTGACTTGGATATTCTTCCGTATGATATACCCTTTGTACGACGACCAATTCCTTTGGATTTTCATAAGGATTTTCCCCTGTATTTGAATTTGGAAATGAAACAAATTTACTCGAAGATGTGATAGAAAACCTAATCTTAGTTCCTTTCTTAAAAGTATAAGCTATCGGTTGCATATAGATGTTGTATTTTTCAATTTCACCTGGTTCAAGTAGTATTGGAGCATCATAACCATTTCGATATTTTGCTCTTACGATATAATTAGAGAGATGAATCGATTCTCCAGTTTCATCCACTACGCTTAAATTCACCACCCAATCGGTATCCATACCTGAGCTTGCAGCGTAAATTTCAGCAGAAAGTTCACCCGCCACTACAATATTTTCTTCCAGAACATCACTTGTATAAACAAGTATATCATTTCTAATTTCATGTTTATTTAGTATGTCAGGCTCTCTATCTCCACTAAACTCAAACGGCTCTTTTGGATTATAAGTAAATTGATCTGCTTGGGCAGATTCTGCCAGTTTATTTAGTAAAGAGCCGTCTCCATTACTCGAATTTGCATTTCCATTACTGGATAAATAAAAATTCGTCGTCGTAGACTCTTTTGGAGACCAATCATCTGATTGCTTCCATTCATTATCACCAACAACATAGTACGTTGCTCTTGGTTCTTTATCGATACCATTTTCTATTCCTTTTAAGTATCGATCAAACCATCTCAACACGTTCACGTCATAATCGTAGACTACTGAATTATTGCCGAAGTGTAGACTTTTAAGATCTCGTGCTCTATTTGGATTATGCTCCCAAGGCCCAAGTACTATTTTCCGGTTCGGTACATCATGCTGAGTTAGCATTCTCCAAGTCTCTGACACGCCAGGACCATCTCCATCATACCAACCAGAAATCACAAACATCGGGACCTTTACTTGATCCCCTTTTTCAGAATATGTACAATTCCGCCAAAAGTCGTCATACTCTGGATGCTCACTCCAAAGATCCCATGGACCCGAGTTTTTCCCAATAATTTGTTGGGGAATTTCTTTTATTGGTCTCGCATCAACTGCTTCCTCCACACTTACTGCTTCCCCTGAGAAAATACTAAAATCGGTTCTAGTTCCTACAGATTGCGCTAACGTCCAACTGAGCAATGGCCAAGAACAAACGGTACCACCCCTTCTTACCGTATCGGTAAAAGGTGAACCTACATTTACTTCATTAACAACTGCTTTCAAGTTGGGATGTCCACTTGTTGATGCCGCTGTGACAACATAACCTAAGTAGGATGCTCCCCACATTCCAACATTTCCATCCGACCAATCCTGCTTAATAATCCAATCAATCGTATCGCTGCCATCATCGCGTTCATAATAAAACGGCACTAAACTTCCTTCTGAATCTGCGCGCCCACGAACATCTTGATTTACAACTGCATAGCCTTTATTGACCCAGTGCATTAATTGTTCTTTCTTTTGATTTCGATCATAACAAGTTCTGATTAAAATGGTCGGTACTTTCTGTATATCCCCTATTCCCTCTGGAAGATAAACATCCGTAGCCAGTTTCACTGCGTCTCTCATCGGAATTAAATAAGTGCCTAAATCATTAATACCGAATTTCGGTTTCGATAGATTTGGATCATCGTACACAACTAAAGGAGTTAGTGCTTCATAGCCCTCTTTCACGAGTATTTCCATACCATATCTATTAGGGCAAACAAAAGCGATCACTTCTCCATTCACAGTAACAACATCCACCGCTGTATTATTTCGAAAAGCCCATACTTGTGATGTTTCTAATTTGTTTTCAATCGTCGCATTATAAGAGATATGCTGCTTATAATAATCTTTATTTTCAAGAAGAACTTCATCACCAGACCAATCCGCTTCTGCGTAAAATTCTAAATTGGAATGGATTTGACGAATCGGTAAATTCGCTTGAAAATCTTCCGCCAATGCATTTTCTTTTAATTGTGTTCGTTGACGTTTATTAACTTTCGAATGCATTATCTTATTGTCCTGGAATTTAATTTTCCCTTCGTACACGCCAGCACAATAATAATTGAAAATTGTTTCATTTAAATAACTACTCATATCCGTTCCCCCATACCTCTTCGAAAACTCGTAACCAATTTCCACCGATTATTTTTTGTATATCTTCATCCGTGTAACCTCTACCTACTAGACCCCTCGTGAAATTAATGAAATAGCTATACTTCTCCAAGCCGGTAACCGTTTCGGTTGATGGACCATCTCCTTTTTTAAATCCTAAGAGGGGAGCAATTTTTTCTTTAAAATAAACTAACGACCAAGTTACGTCACTCATAGGCCAATCCGTTCCAATACCAACATGATCAACACCTACCAAGTTAACGATGTAGTCAATGTGATCCAATACATGATTAATTGTCGTAGCATTTGGATCATCATGCACAAACCACGGCATCGCAAACACCCCTATAACCCCGCCAGTTTTCGCGATTTCGATTATTTCTTCATCACTTTTACATCTCATATGGTTAAAGATATTTTCTACTCCTGTATGTGATGCAATGACGGGTTTTGTAGAGTATTTACATGCATCTAACGTTGTTTGTTTTCCACAATGTCCTGTGTCAACAACAATACCGAGTTCATTTAGGCGCGCAACGAATTTAACTCCAAAATTGGTGAGCCCCGCATTTGATCGCTCCGCACAACCAGCACCTATATAATTTTGTGTATTATACGTTAGTTGAAGCACCCTCAATCCAAAATCATGCATTGCATCAAGTAGTTCAAGATTTGTTCCAAGTCCTTCCGTTTCTTGCGCTGTCACGATTCCCGCTTTTACATTATTTTCTTTCGCTCGCTTAATATCGTCAGTAGTTAAAACTTTCGTTAACCAAGGTAGCTTATCAAATTGCATTTGTACTTCAGCCATACTCGAGATAATACTTTCACGATCTGATAAGCTTATTTGTCTATTTGCAGCGGTGATTCCCGATTGGTACCACTCTTCTTCAAATGCTGGAATTTCATTATTTGCTGACATTTTTGCAATAATCTTTCTTGGCATACCACTATAAGCCATAGGGTCATCTTGAAACGGTTCACATTTCTCTTTTAATACCTCCGAAATCTCATCCGAAATGGCTAGCGGCGATAACGGACCTTGAAATAGCAGATCGATAATAATGCTAGCGTTATGTAAGTTCTTTGCTCTTTCTTCCTGTTCTTTTGTTAATCGAAAATCGAATAGCCCTTTTTGAAAATTAATCATTGAATTTCCTCACAATCTCTTCATAAATGAAATTAGCTGCAGCAATATCCTCAATCGCTAATCCTAGCGACTTAAAAATCGTTATATCTGTTTCCGATGTCCTGCTTGTATTTTTATAAATTAATAACCTACCAATTTCCCCTATAATATGATTTTGCTCAATGACACCTTCTTTTAATGGGATTAAATAATCTCCTGACTCATTTTGGGTAGATTCTATACTGTCGACGTAAAGTTTAGACGTTCTCACAAGTTCTGAATCTAGTTCTCTATCATTTGGCTTACATGCTCCAACTGCATTCACATGGGCACCTGCTTTAACCCAGGTCGCTTTTAAAATTGGTTCTGTTGAGGAGGTAACTGTACAGATAATGTCTGCATCTAATGCGGCCTCTTCAGCTGTATCACAGAGGATTATTGACACCTTAAATTTCTGTTGCATCTCCTCTTTAAATTGGTTCGCATTTCGAATATTACGACTCCAAATTTTCACTAATTCAATTGGCCTAACTGTTAACATAGCTTCTAAATGGGTTTTTGCTTGCGTCCCTGTTCCTAAAAGACATAATATTTTTGAATTTACTCTAGATAGCTTGTCAGTTGCAAGCGCACTAACTGCTGCGGTTCGGATTGCAGTTATTTCCGAACCATCAACAACTGCCATTAATTCTCCATTCTTAGCGTTAAAAAGTAATACAACTCCTTGATGCGATGGTAGACCATGCTTATGATTATTAGGAAAGACCGTAATTACTTTCGTTCCGAGCACTCCATTCTTCTTTAAATAACCTGGCATCTGCCCTAATACATTTTCATCATCTATCGCTAAAACGGAACGCAATACTTGAGTTGCCTTCCCTTGAGCTAAATCTATCAAAGTACTTTCCATAACTTTCATACATGATTTCATTGATAGTAAAGTACTTACTTCATCTTGGTTAATGAACAACAAAAACCTTCACTCCTTCATTTTCACGAAAGTCATAAACACTTAATAATTAGTTTAACACATTAATAACGCGCTATTTAAAATAATTAGATAAATTTTATTGGTATGATTTTTATTTGGGTTTCTTAGCAAAAGGGGTTATGAAGCCTCTAACAATTACATATGTTTAAATGAATAACTACTGGGGAAAGAGGGAGTTCTATGTTTATTTATGTTGTAAAAATGGGGGATTCCTTATTCTCGATTGCAACAAAATTTCAGGTAACCATGGATAGCATACGTATAACGAATGGTTTAAAAACGGATAGCTTGGTACCAGGACAAGATTTACTTATTCCGACAAATATGTATACAGTTCAACCAGGGGACTCGCTCTATTCTATTTCCCAAATGAGCTTTATTTCTGTCGAAACCTTACGTCTTATAAATGGCCTACACTCAGATACGTTAGCGGTTGGCACAATGTTATATTTACCTCCAAGAACTAAATATGATGCATTAAATCTTAGCTATATATTGCCCTCAACACCTACCAAAAACAAAAATATGATTCAGAGTGCAGCTCCTATCAATACTTTTTTCGGGGTTTTTGAATACCACATTCTTGCTGATGGAAGTTTGAGCTCTTTGGACGATCGACAACTTATTCGGGTAGCAAGAGAGAATAAGGTTGCACCACTTGCGGTAATTACTAATCTGACATCAACAGGATTTAATGCCGACTTGGCAAATCAAGTATTAAGCTCCCCCCAAGCTAAAGCTCGTTTAATTAAAAACATCTACAATTTAATCAAGAACAAAAACTATGCCGGTGTAAATATTGATTTTGAAATGCTTCTAGAAGGACAAAGAGATTTATATACTAGTTTTCTACATTCGTTAAGAGAAAAGTTGAAGCCGGAAGGATATTATACTTCCGTCGCTATTCCAGCTAAGATGAATGACAAACTTCCTTATTTGAAGGCTTATGATTATGGAGGAATCGCCGCCGCTGTTGATTTAGTCGTTATTATGGCCTATGATTTTCACGAAGCAACCAGTTTGCCAGGTCCCATCTCCCCCATAAAGGAAGTAAGACAGACAATTGAGTATGCTCTTAAGCATATGAAAGCAAGTAAAATTATTCTAGGGGTACAACGTTACGGTTATGATTGGAAAATGCATGATAATACCGTGATCGATGCCCATGCCGTTTCAGTTTCTATGGCAATTGAAACAGCTATGAAACATCAAGTACCGATCCAATATTCCAAAGAAGACCAACAACCTTTTTTTCAGTATAGAGATGATGCTGGTCAGAAGCATATTGTGTGGTTTGAAGATTCAAGAGCCCGAGCTCAGAAACTCAAGTTGGTCACTGACTATCATTTAAAAGGAATCGGAGAATGGCAATTAGGGTTCAAGTTTGCCCAGTCTTATCTATTAGTAAACGAGTTTTTAAAAACCCATAAAGTACTCTGAGATTTGTCATAAGAAAAGTGCAAGCGCTCTTTAAGTGCACCTTGTCTTCTCTATTTCCTGAATACTTTGGACGAAACATTAGCTACACTATTACCGATGGATTTTTTGTGGATCGTGAAGTGACTGCGTCACTTCACGATCCATTTTTTCGGTAATCTTGTGGCGGATGTTAGTCCTTCGCCCTCTTGAAATATTTAATGACATGGTGCATTTGGTTTGGTTAATGAGAGATTAGATACTTAACCATTCTTTTAAAAGCAGACGAAGAGTCAATTTCGTCCGCTCAGCACTTCTTTATCAAAGAATGCTATCTATTTTTTCAGGTTCCATTAGCCCTATAGATAAACAATGGAAAGTACTAGTTCATTATTTCTACGAAGCATATTGCCTTTCTTAATTGCACTGTTGATTGGTGCAGACTTCGGCGACTCCTAGGATATGCAATCAAATCAAGACCCAGAACTCGCACGTTTCGAAGGAAGCTGCTTGATGCTTATCCGACTTGCAAGCTCCGCCTGTAGCGGAAATCAACCTGTTCACAGCATAAAAGTTATATACTTTCTTATTTTTCAAGAAAAGTGCAAGCCTGCTTTAAGTGCTTCTTGTCTTCTCTATTTCCTGAATGCTTCGGACGAAACATTGGTTCACTATTACTGGGATATTTCTTGTGGCTCATTCTCGTATAGGAGGAAAATACTCTAGGAGAACAGGCGTTGCAACTGGCCTGTCACTAAGTAAAAAAGCATACAATTATCTATAAAACCAAGGTGTCATGTTTCGAAACAATATGTAATTGTTTCAGAACGCGACACCTTTTACTATTTTGTCTTTAACACTTGAATGACGTCATACATTCGGGTGGTTCGTCAGCGGAAAGAAAGTGTCTTTTTCCAGACTCGATTTTTCTACTCGCTATTTAATAATTATTTTTATTTTTAAAAATACCGTTTTCTAACTTTTACAATCTAAAGGAATTTGAAATACTGCTTATTGAATCCGCAGATTTCTTCACAATTAGCGATTAGGTTCATAAAATATAGAATGACGATCATCTGCTATAAAAAGGAGTATGTAGAAATGAAAGAATCGAAGGTACATTTATTTTCCACAAACCTTGCAATGAACAATAATCGAAGCCATGCTGTAACTAGTCCTTATGTAGAACTCTTAGAAGAACAAAAATCCTTCAACCTGCATTATATGGAACAATCTTCTCACTTGAGGGACTTATGTCAAACAATATTAGATAAGGTACAAGATCAAGAAATAGCAATAGACGAACAAAAAAGAATCCAAAGGCAAAATTATTTAAATCTCAGAAATATGGTAATAGGAACCGCTCAAACCACAAAAAAATCCACCTTCCATATAGAAAAACTAACTGACTCTAATAAAAGGATAATGGAACAATCGAGGAAACAAGGGGAAGTAATAAATATCTTGCATCGAAGGATTGTTAGACAAAAGAATTTTTTAAATAACTCTTCTATTAATCAAAGCAGATATATGAAAGATTCCATGGAGAAATACAACTCTTTGGAGCAAATGAATAAAACAATTTTGAACAATATAAAGCTACAAAAAGAGGAGCAGGAAAGATTTTTTAGTAATTTCTTGGAGATGCTTAACATACAAAAAGTCCCTCTAGTTGATATTTCTATAACACAAGACAACTATCTTGAAAATGAATCAAACCAGCAAGAAGAATAATTAAACTCCAATAATGAAACCACAAAAAAGCTAACAATTGAAACTGTTTATAACAAAATAAAGAAGGCAGGGTGTTCAATTAAAATGAACAACCTGCTTCCTAATTTTATTAAAACTTCTCTTACTAGAGTTCCCTACTATAAATTAGTATTGAAATTTAACCCGAACAGCTGCACTAATTGTTATTTGTCCTTGTTCAATTGGCGTATTTGCTGATTCAGACATGGCAACTGATTTAAATAGTACAGGGCCCGCCGCCTCATTCACTTCTACAATTTCTATCGGTTGTGGATGTAATGGTAATTTCATAGTATCAGCGATTGTTTTTGCTTTCATTTGTGCATTTTGAAGGGCTAAACGAAGAGCTTGTTGATAAGAAGAATCGGCATTTTCCATTTTAAACTGAATACCTGAAATGCGATTTGCACCATTTTGTACGGCTGTATCAATGACAGTTCCAATTTGACTAGTATCTTTTAGTTTTACATTAATCGCATTTGTTACTTCATATCCGCGCAAGACTTGTTTTCCTTCTATATAGTCATAGTTTGGAAATACATTATATGCTGCAGTTTGTATATCCTCTTTTGGAATACTAAGTGCCAAAATGGATTGGATTACGCGATTCATGATGTTTGCATTTTCCTGCTGAGCTATACTAACATCTTTACCCTCCGTAATCACTTCTATTTGAATTTGAACATAGTTTGGTTGAACGGAAATCTTGCCATTTCCAGTCACCGTAATAACTCGCATAGGAGGTAATGAAGGATGATGAACGTTTGAATAATACATAGAATCTCCCCTTCCATAATGTTGTGCATACTAACATACTATGCTTTTTATTCAGGGAAGTTGTTGCAATATATTTAGTTCTCCGCTACTACTTCTTTACCACCGAGTTTAAAAAGGATTATTCCACCGATAATAATCAATACTCCTAATAACTGTTGAAACGTAAAAGGTATTTTTTCTAACCCTAACCAGCCTAATGAATCCCAGAGTAGTGCAAAGCAAAGCTGCGATGTAAGTACAATGGCAATCGCATATGTTGGACCAAGTAATTTGATACTTTGAATCACGCAGATTACGACACCCACTCCAATAATCCCACTAAACCAATACCAATTTTTCATATTATCCAACATCCACATACGTTCACCTTCTATAATGAAACCAATGAGAAGCGAAGCAAAAAACCCCATTCCTAATATCAAGGTTGTCGCTGTCCAAGAACCCGTTTTTTCATTCACTTTGGTATTAAATATATTTTGCAAGCTTAAGAAAAAGCCTCCAATTAGTGCTATTACTAATCCTACAAACATCTGCTCAGCTCCTCGATTCATTCATAAATATTGTGGTTAGCAAGAACACTTAACCCATCGCGATCTTTTACGTTGATAAACTCTTTATTACGTTCAATTAATCCATCTGCGCATAACTGATTAATGACTCGATTTAGATGTCGATAGCTAGTTCCGATAAGACCAGCTGCATCTTTCAAATCTTTTATAGGGAGCCGACCTTTAAAATTAGTATTCGATTCATCAAAAGATATGGACATTAAATAACTTGCTAAACGTACCTCTACTGGATACATCATGTTAAAACTAAAAGAATTATCCTTAATACGAAATTTCCTTGTAATGACCTTAAGTAAAAATTGCAGGAGAGGAGGATAGTCCATTCCATACTTTTTTAACCAATCGTAATGGATCCCAATCATACAAACTGGCGTGACAGCTTCAACCGTATTGATCAACTCAATATTTTGTATGAATTCAATATCCCCCACTATTTCAAGCGGGGATTTAAAAGCAATAATTAGCTTATGCCCTTCGGAAGAGGTCATAAAAATTTTTATCTTCCCTTTCACAAGGATATATAGATGACTCTGGGGTTCTCCCTGTTCACAAATAATTTCTCCTTGATCAAAATTATATAACGACAAGTAGGGCATTAACTCTTCGTTAAATACAGATGCTATTTGATGAGAATATAAATAATAATTGAGTTGCTCACGATCTTTCATTTGCTTCATGGTTTTTCGCCTCCCCGCTAGCCATTCAAAGTCCTAACATCACAACACCAGCTACCATCATTCCCATACCAATAAACTGAGGTAATTTCATCTGCTGCTTACCTACACCAAACCAACCATTAATATCAATGACAAACGTCAAACTTAATTGGGCAATTAAAACTGCAGATATAGTAAGCGTAACGCCAATTTGATGAATAGCTGTAATATTACTAAAAATAATAACTGCAGCCATGGCCCCACCAGTTAAATATAACGGTTTCACTTGCTTTAACATTTGCCATTTGCCATCACGTACGAACAACACGATGAACAAAGCTAACACAAACCCAGTAAATTGTGTAATCGCTGCCGTCTGCCACGTACCAATATCTTGACTAATTCGGGCATTAGCAACACCTTGCAAAGTAATAAATGCACCACCTAATAACGCGAAAAAGATCCCTTTCATTTTGCATTTCCCCCATTCGACTTGTTATCTCTATTTAAAGATAGATTCATCCATTTTGGAAAGGACATATGTCCCTATATTTTACTCCACAAAAATAACATGCTCTAAAACAAATGATTCTTGTTATTAGAGCATGTTATATAGTATATTTTTTCTTGATTTCTAATTTAAAACTTTTACTTTAACCGTTTTGCGGCCCCAATTGAGCGCTGATTCTTTTGTTGGAAAGAAAATATCAATTTTATTTCCTTTAATTGATCCACCCGTATCTCCGGCAATCGCTTCCCCATAGCCTTCTACCCAGACTTTTGAACCTAGTGGAATGACAGTCGGATCTACAGAAATGACTTTTTTGTTCGGATTTGCATGTAAATCTATACCTGTTGATGTTACTCCCGAACATCCTACACAAGATGCTGTATACGCTGTTGAAGAAACAGTTATCTCTTTTGCTATTGACTTAGATTGAACAGCAGTTTTTGTCACAGGTTGTGCAACTGGCTTAGCCACTGGCTTTACCACTGGTTGTATCGCTGGTTTAGTTGTATCAGATTGATGAGTCGTAGGTACGGAAACTACACTTTTTTTAGGCTGACTTGTTTTTGTGCCTTCAAAGACTAATTCATCTCCTGGAAAGATTAAATCACTTGTAAGGTGATTGCTATCCATTAAATCATCGACAGATAAATTATGTTCTTTCGCAATATCAAAAAGTGTATCTCCTAAGACAACTTTATATGTATCAGTGGTTTCTTCTACCTTTAACTGTTGAGATGGATATATAACTGTTGTATCAAGTCCGTTCCATTCTTGCAAATCTTGTACACTTACATTTGTTTCTTTCGAAATAGCCCAAAGTGTATCTCCTTTTTCTACCGTATGAACAGTTGCTGCGGAAGCTTGTCCCACCACTCCTACTGATAGTGTTACCATTGCTGTTAGTGCAATAATGTGTTTTTTCATAAGATGAATTTCCTCCTTTTCACTAACAAAACTAGTTTACCATCCAAAGATGACAGGACTATTGCAGATTCGTGTGAAGAAGATATCAATTAAATGACAAAGTTCGACACATTGATACAATTGTAATATTTTCATTAATGGAATAAATTATAGGCTTTTCAAAGGCATTTACATGCACTAAGTACGTGAATCAACTTCATAATTCCAATTTAGAGCAAATAACACGAACAATATTAAAGTGAAATGTGAGAATATTTATAATATACTCTTCATAAATCAGCATGATTTCCGCTATAGGCAAACGCTTTCCACGGCGTGAGAGATGAGCCATCACCGCCGCATTCGCGTCGTTTGTAATGTCGCATCTGTCTCACTCATCCCGCTGGAGTCGCCGCCTGTCGTTCTAATCAATTAAGAAATTAAGAATTGTTCGTGTTTAAATAATTTAATGCTATTTATGAAATTAACTCACGTAGTAAATAAATAACTTACACCCCTTTTTTTAGTTTAAGTGTTCCTGTCTATTCAGAAACCTTATAACGCTCACATTCTCTTTTATCTCCAATAAATGAATACCAGTATCACCTGTAGCAAATGCAAAATCACTGGCATTCGGTTGACGAAGAAATGCTTTAAGCAAATGTGAGATTAAACCGCCATGAGAGACAATCGCCACTCTTTGATAATCTCTGTAGTCAAAAATAACTTTATGAAAAATCCTTTCTGCTCGAAAACGAAATTCCAAGTCTGACTCGCCATTTTCAATTGGTATATGAGCTGGTCTCCCATTTGGGGGTAATGGATATTTAACAGCCGCCTCTTCTCTGGAAAGCCCCGCAAGAACACCATTATTAAATTCCATTAAGTCACTTTCTACAATTAATTCACATCCGATTGCTTCTTTTAAAATGACAGCCGTTCTTTTCGCTCTTTTCAACGGACTTGCTAAAATAATGTCAGGCGAAAAATTTGTAGATACATAATCAGACAGCCTTTTTGCTTGCTGCTCTCCAAGCTCTGTTAAAGGAAAATCCGCTCTACCTTCGTGTACCCCTAGTAAATCCGCTTCCGATTGTCCATGTCTAATTATAAGTAATCCCAATTGATTCACTCCTAATTCAGTCTCAATCATATTCTTCAGCTAGCGTTTCGCTTTGCAAATCGAAGTAACATTCAATCCCTCAAAATTACCTAATTTCTATAAATTAATTTAAATTATACCTAAAAAGGACCATAAAAAGAATAATAATCTAATAATTATAATAATTAAGTTATAATTACCTTCAATTAATTCAAGTATTTTCTAAAAATATTACAAAACACAAACATTATAAAATATAATTCAAAAATTATTCGCTTATTATCTATACTCTATATTTATTTTGCTCTATAATAGCAAATATGATTTCAAAATACGAACATTAAGGCGGAGTTTATGAGAGAATATGCACAAATTTTTCAAGGGACTGCTTTTACAAGTAAATCACCAAAAGAAGTAGAAATTCTAAACGATTACTTATTCTGCATTAATAGCAAAGGTATGATTGAAAAAATAGTAGCTCCAGAAGATACAGTCTTTCAAGACTTACTAGACGTTTATCAAGGAAAAGAAAATTTTCATCGTTTAGCTGAAGGTCAATATTTCTTACCAGGCTTCGTGGATTTGCACGTACACGCGCCGCAATGGGCTCAATCCGGTACTGCGTTAGATATCCCACTTTATGACTGGTTAAATACATATACATTCCCACTTGAGTCTAAGTTTTCAGATTTAGCTTTTGCAAAAAATGTCTACGAAGACGTAGTAAGTACTTTGCTCGCAAACGGAACTACGACGGCGCTTTATTTTGCAACTGTCCATAAAGAAGCAAGTTTGTTACTAGCTGAAATCTGTGCAGAAAAAGGACAACGCGGCCTAGTTGGAAAAGTTGTAATGGATGACCCTGAACAAAATCCAACATTTTATCGGGATGCAGATACTCAAACTGCATTAGCTGATACGGAAGAATTTATTTTAGCTGTCAAAGAATTAGCAAAATCAACTAAACAAGGGGTATACCCAGTAGTCACTCCTCGCTTTATTCCAAGCTGTACGGAAGAAGGTCTAAAAGGTTTAGGAGAACTTGCTGCTAAATACGATACGTATGTTCAATCGCACTGTAGTGAAAGTGACTGGGCACATAGTTATGTCCAAGAACGCTTACAAAAGAACGATGCCTTTGCATTGAATGATTTTGGTCTATTACGCGATAAATCCGTAATGGCGCATTGTAATTTCTTAGATGAAGACGATGCAGATTTATTTGCCGAAACGGGAACCGCCGTTGCCCATTGTCCAATTTCCAATGCTTACTTTGCCAATAGCGTTATTCCTATTGCTCATTTGCATTCCAAAGGTGTTGAGATTGGCTTAGGCTCTGATATTTCTGGTGGCTTTTCACCTAGTCTTTTCGATAATGCAAGACAAGCTGTGATGTCTTCAAGAATGTTAGAGGATGGTGTTAATCCGACTCTTCCCGCTGAAGAACGTGGCGTGCCAGCATCACGGATCACGATAAATGAAGCATTCTATTTCGCGACTGCCGGTGGGGGTGAAAGTTTAAGCTTACCAATCGGCCGTCTAGCAGAAAGCTATGCTTGGGATGTACAAATTATCGATACCAAAATCGTATCTGCAAAACTACCTATTTTTAACGAGCATGAAGACGTAAACGATGTCTTCCAAAAAATAATGTATCTTGTTCGACCAGAAAATATTCGCGAAGTGTGGATTCAAGGAGATAAAGTTCACTCACGTTCGTAATACAAAAAAACTTGGAGGTGCTCGTTACCTATGGAAATACCTACACATAAACAAGCTCACAATAGTAATCCACGCTTAACGGTTGGTCCCGATGAAAAAGTTTCACTAGGTCAATCCACGTTACTCGGTTTACAACATGTACTTGCGATGGACGTTTACGTGGTACCTTTCATCATTGCCATGCTAATCTCTTTACAGTCTGGTCAATCAACAGCGTTGATACAATCTACTTTTATTGCTGCAGGAATTGCAACAATCGTCCAAACTTATTTTTGTATGAAGTTACCAGTTGCCCAAGGCCCTTCTTTTATCCCGATTGGCGCTATCGTAGGGATCTATGCAGCTAGTGGTGGTGGAATAAATGGTTGGGGCACTGTTTTAGGTGCTAGTTTAATCGCTTCTATTCTAGTTATCATTTTAGGTTTTACAGGTATTTTCAATAAATTGGTTAAGACCTTTGTGCCAACCATCGTTGGTGGGACAATCATTTTTGTAGTCGGACTTTCGTTAATGCCAGTCGCATTAAATGATAATATTTACAATGCAGGTGGTGCTACTGTTGCACAAAATATCTATTTGGCGCTTATCTCAGGTGCTGTGCTCATTTTATGTGTAATGTTAGGATCTTTGTTCGGAAAGAAAGGCCGAGTTTTTCGTATTACTTCCGTTATTGCCGCTTTAATCGTAGGGTGTATTGCAGCAAACTTTATGGGAGTATTGAATTTATCGGCTGTCGGAGATGCAAAATGGTTTAGCTTACCACAAATCCCTTTTGTCGACTTTAACTTTTCTTTTAATCCATCTGCAATTATTACGATGGTTATTATATATATTGTTCTAATGGCAGAGACAACCGGCACATGGTTTGCCGTGAGTAATGTCATAGACAAACCGTTAACAGAAAAAAATATTAACCGCGGCGTAATTGGAGAAGGTATCGGCTGTCTTATCGCTTCCTTATTAGGAACAACTCCTGTTACTGGATACTCAACTAATGCCGGAATCATTTCCATCACTGGTGTTGCTAGTCGTCGTGTCTTTATCGCTGCTGGAGCTTGGTTTGTGTTATTCGGTTTTTCAAGCAAGTTATCTGCCCTAATCTCTGCAGTTCCATCTGCTGTCATCGGCGGGGTTTTCGTCATCGTTTGTGGCGTGATTGCGATTAGTGGTTTAAAGGTAATGAAAAACGAAGTAATAAGAGAGAAAGAAATGTATGTCATCGCGGTGCCAATGATATTAACACTAGCTTTAACGCTTATTCCAAAAGATTTTTTATACACTTTACCTAACACATTACAATATGTATTTAGTTCTCCTGTTGCAGTAGCCGCAATAGCAGCAATTTTATTGAATAAACTACTCCCGAAAACGAAATAGTGTAACAAAACACACGGTCATTGAGATATCCTGTCGCAATGACCGTGACCTGTTTTGTGAATGCCTCCGACAAGTCATATAACTCCTGATCATACGATTGTGAGCTTTGATCATCCGATTCTCTATTTTTTGCTTTCTTGTCAACCTAAAAAGAGGACGAACAATTATCCCCCCTCCTACCTATTTCTTATAAAATAGTCCACCATTTATTACTTCAACCTTTATCCTTACTTTGTACTGTTCCTCCATTGCTTTTTTTTCCATCTCGTAACATTCAGGCTTGTCTACCACCTCTTCATAGAAATGCTCCAATATATGAAGATCCTTACGCCATCTCTCAGTTGCTTCTTCTGCCCATGTATGATCATCTTGTTGGATGATATTTTCAATTACGGCATCTAATCGTTCCAAAGCACGAATTGGTTTAATAATATAAGGCAAATGAAAGACGGCTCCAGACATACATTCATCCATGACCAAGTCACTTATAGATTCCTGAAATTCTTCTTGAATGACTCCTGTCATTAGATTAATCCCTAAAGAGTAGAGTATTTCTTTTGTTTGGTCGCTGTAATATGATATTTTATAATTTACCCCTAGCCATGGTGTTAAAATAACCCTAGCTTCCATCTTATCTACCTTTTCAAACATTTGGACAAAAGCACCTAGCTCTTTAGTTACTCGAAACAATTGATTGAGTCGTGGTGAACCAAAGTGCACGATTTCTCCTTTAATATCTTCATCCAACTTATTTTGATTGGTAATTAGAGTTAATTGGGCTGGATTTGGGACGCCATTTACGCTTTCTAAATACTGCCAATAGTAAGGGCGATTCATAATTTTTTTATCCATATTGATCGTTAATTGAACGGTAATATAGTGTTCGTTATCATTCAAAATCTCGCAATTGTTTTCTTGAAAGAATGTTTGTAAATAACCGTGCACTTGCTGCGGGTACATGTTTATCCTCCTCAAATAGATTTTTTGAACGCAGATAAAATATCGTCTAACTCCCCCACGACTTTTTCAAAAACATCAATCTTCACATAAAGCAAATCCAATATATCTTTTTCGATGGTGTTATCTATTGCTAAATTATATATATGAACGTCATGCTCTTGCCCTAACCGGTGGACTCGTCCAATTCGTTGTTCTAATTTCATTGGATTCCAGGGCAAATCATAATTGATAACATGGTGACAAAATTGAAGGTTAATCCCTTCTCCCCCGGATTCCGTTGCAATGAGTACTTGCGCTTGTTCTTTAAATAAATGTTTCATCCAATCTCGTTTATTTTTATTGAATTGCCCATTAAAGAGAACGCTTGTAATTCCTTTTGAATTCAAATACCACTGCAAGTATGCTTGACTTGCTTTATATTCGGTAAAAATAATGACCTTATCATTTGCTTGTGAAATTATTTCATACACTTTTTCTGCCTTCGAGTTTATTTCCAATGCCATCAATTTTTGAATGATTTCCTCCACGTATTCATTCTCTTTTGGTTCCACACAATTTTGTCGCATTTTATTTAAGGTCAAATATGTAGCTTCCTTGCTGCTACACATTTCCTTTTGCAACGTGATCATAGAAAAGGTCCCAGAAAAAACAGGGGAAACGTCCTTAAGTGCTAAAATTAAATCATAGACATCTTTTTCTTCTTTCGTAAACTGGATTGGGATTATTTGAACACAACGATTAGTCCATTCAATGCCAGTGTTTTGTCTTCTATTTCTAACCATCACTTGATTCACCAATTCTTTCAAATAATCTTCATGCTCTAAACTATGCTTGCTAGCAGAAAATGAAGATTGAAACGTCTCATAATTCCCAAGATGTCCTGGTTTTAGTAAAGAAATAAGATAAAACAACTCAAAAACATTATTTTGCACAGGCGTGGCTGTTAACAACAAACAAAACTTTTTCTTTAAACTTTGAACAAACTCGTAGATTTGCGTTTTATGATTTTTTAGCTTATGTGCTTCATCAATAATGATCATGTCGTATTCTTGCGCATATATGAGTTCTCTATGCGGATTTTTCTTTGCAGTATCCATACTCATTACGACAACATCATAATAGTCAATGGGAGTATTTTTTTTATAGGGTATCGCAGGAATGTAAAATTTATAGTTCAGTTCTTCCACCCATTGAGTGATAAGAGAAGCCGGAGCTAAAATTAACGCTTTTTTTACTAGTCCGCGAACGAGATATTCCTTTAATATCAAACCTGCTTCAATGGTTTTACCAAGCCCAACTTCGTCTGCTAGAATTGCTTTTCCATTCATCCTTTCGATAACCGTTTCAGCCACTTCTAATTGATGGGTAAGAGGAGTTAAGTTGGGTAAATATTTGGGAGATTGAAGCCCGGTGAAGTCTGCAATCAAGTTAGTTTTAACTACGTCGTAACTCATATTGTAAAGTGTCCAATTATCCCAAGGTTCCACATTCTCTAACCTTTTTATAAAGCCCTCTTTCCACTCAGTCGACTTTTCAATTATCATGCATATCACCTCTTGCAAAGTTTTCTTTTTCTTAGATTGTCCAAAAACAGGCCGACTATGATTTTTAATTGATTTATCGCTAAAAATAAAAAAGAAAACCTAGAGCATAATTAATTGCTCCAGGTTTTCTTATTGTTAATACTTATGTGTAAAATAAATTAATCGTCGGTTCTACTTATCAGATAAATCCCAATCTTGAAGATTATTATGATAACCGAAGAATGTCGGTCCTGCACTAATTACTTTATCTGAAATAGCTGCGAAGTCGTATTCAGAGTAAAGTGTGAAGACTGGTAAATCCTTTACAAATAATGCTTGTAATTCAGAGTAGATTGCCTTACGTTTTTCAGGATTCGGCTCGTTATTACCTGCAAGTAATAACTTTTCTTTCTCTTCACTTTGATAACCAGTAAAGTTAAAAGGTGAATCATTACCATAATAGTTTGTAATATCTGGATCGATATTTGTTGTGTAACCTAAAATCATCAAATCATAGTTCCCTTCACGTGCTTTAGCAATATGAGTTGGGAAGTCCGAAGTAACAAGCTGAACATTTAATCCAATTGCTTTTAAGTTTTCCAAAATGATTGCCCCAGCCTGTTCTCGCATTTTATTTCCAGCTGGCACGGCAATTTCTAATGGTGTATTGAAATCCCAATTTGCTGCTTTTAACATTTCTTTTGCTTTTTCAGGGTCATAGGAAATGTTTTTGATACTACTATCATAGTATGGGTTAATAGAAGGATATGGACCATCTACATAATCACCTTTACCTTGCAATAAACTCTCAATCATTTGATCACGATTTATAGCATGACCGATTGCTACTCGAACATTTGGATCTGTTATTTTCTTTGTATTAAATAATAACGTTTGGTAACCATTCGCAGGATTTGCTGTTGTGTGAATACCTTTAATCTTTTCTACAGTATCATAGTCTGAAACTGCTATACTACCCAGACCAACGCCTGCATTCATATGAATTTCACCTGTTTGCAACTGTGCTACTAAGTTTGTTGCAGGCATTATTTTAACAAAAATTTTATCAAGTTTTGGTTTACTTACATAGTAGTTATCATTTTTAGCAAATTCAACATATTGATCTGCTTCATATTTCACAAATTTGAATGCACCATTTGTTACATTCGGATTTTGCATAAATGGATGAGCTGTTAAGTCTTCTGGCGCAACATCTTTCAGTATATGCTTCGGTAGGATCATAATTTGAGAACCGATAAATTCTTTAATAAGATTTGGATCTACTGGTTGCTTTGTTTTGAATGTAAACGTTTTCTCATCTACTACAGTAATTGAAGGAATTTCTTTTTCTCCGTTTGTAAGCTTACCATTTTCATCAAGACCTTCTAAATTAGATATAATTGTACCAACTGATGTTTCTGTTTTGGGATTTGCAATTAAGTTGAATGTGAACGCAATGTCTTCTGCTGTAACCGGTTCACCATCTGACCAAGTTGCTTTAGGTTGTAACTTGATTGTGTATGTTTGATTATCTTCCGTCTCGAAAGATTCTGCTAACTTAGGAGTGAATTCTAATGGAGCAGTCATTTCCAAAAATGTTTCAAACATAAACTTTTCTAACCATTGTGATGCAAAATCTCCAGAATTAATTGGGTTAAAGCTAATTGGCGGATTTACTAAACCGATAAATAATGTTTTACCATCTGATGACGTTTTGCTTGATGATCCATCAGACGACTTATTTCCTGAATCGCTACATGCAGCTAGTAGTGTTGCAAGTAGAAGTACAAATAATACACTTAACTTTTTTACCTTTTTCATTCATTTCCCCAACTTTCTCTTTATATTATTTAATACTTTTTGGATCCAATGCATCGCGTAAACCATCGCCCATGAAATTTATGGACAATACAGCAAGTAAAATCATTGCCCCTGCCGGGATCCATAACCAAGGTTGAGATGATAGTACAGTTAAAGATTGGGCTTCTGTAAGCATGTTCCCCCAACTTGGGGTAGGAGGTTGTACCCCCATTCCTAAGAAACTTAAAGATGATTCAAGTAGAATCGCTGAAGCAATACCAAATGTTGCGTTTACTATAATTGGCGCAACACAGTTTGGTAAAATATGTTTAAAGATAATGCGCGGCGAAGTATAGCCGAGTGCAACACCAGCTTTCACGTAATCCATTTCTTTAATGGATAAGACACTTCCACGCACAATTCTTGCGACAGATGGCCAGCCAAGTAATCCAATAACAGCAATAATATTGAGGATATTAGGCCCCAAAATACTTACTAAAACTAAAATGACCATTAAATATGGAAATGACATAAAAATGTCTGTCATACGCATAATAGCGCCATCAACCCAACCACCAAAATATCCTGCAATAGCGCCAAGCACGGTCCCTATCACCACATATATGGCAACTGCTCCTATTCCCACTGCAAGTGAAATACGTGAAGCGTAAACAAGTCTACTAAAAATGTCACGGCCAATTTGATCTGTACCTAGCCAATAATCAGTAGAAGGCTTTGCACTAAACGCACTATTTATCGCAGTTGGATTGTATGGAGCAATTATTGGTGCAAATATTGCCATTAGCACGATAAGCGTGAAAACTATTAAACCAAATATAGCTAACTTATGTTTAAAAAATTTCTTTCTAAACAAATAAAAATACGTTTCTTCTTTTCCTAGGTCTTGAAAAACTAAATTCGGTGACTCGATATTAGCCGTCGTCTCTTTCAACATGGACATATGTAGAGGCCCTCCTTTCACTGTTAGTTGTATTTAATACGCGGATCGACAATCGCATACATAATATCTGTTAATAAGTTTGCTGATAAAACTACAACGGCTGCTATTAGGTTAATCGCCATTAGTAATGAATAATCACGCGACATAATCGCTTTGATGGTTAATTGACCCAGTCCCGGCCATTGAAAGATTTGTTCTGTAACTACAGCTCCACCAATTAGTATCGTTACATCCATCCCGATAATTGTAATAATCGGGATTATGGCATTCTTTAAAGCGTGTTTGTTTGTAACAACGAAATTCTTCAAACCTTTAGCGCGAGCAGTACGTAAGTAATCTTGTCCGAGAACTTCTAACATACTCGAGCGAACGTATCGAACCATGTTACCTGCTATACCTGCCGCAAGCACAACTGCTGGTAATATCAAATGCATCATAACGTCCCCAAAACCACCGCTTGATCCAAGCTTTGTCATCCCACCAGTCGGTAAAATTTGAAGCTTAACGGAGAAAATATAAATAGCACCTAATCCTAAAAAGAACGCTGGGATTGAAATCCCTAAAAAAGATAATGTAGTTGTCGTATAATCTGTTAACGAGTATTGCTTGGAAGCGCTTAAAATACCTATTGGAATAGAAATAATATACGCCAAAATTAGCGCAGCACCCATCAATAGCAAAGTTGGGCCTATTCTCTCTAAAATCATTTGACTAACAGGTTCATGCGTAGCATAAGAGAAACCAAAATCACCATGCAATACATTTCCTAACCAATGAAAATATTGCTCGTAGATAGGATCATTAAGCCCAAGTGCTTCTTTTTTCAACTCAATATCCTCCGCGGATATATTCGGATTAACAAACATTTCAACTGGG